>CANFHJ010000001.1 GCA_947446605.1 Bacteroidota bacterium
AGCAGCAAATAAGGTAAGGCAATTTGCCATTTCTCTAGTAAATAATTTAGGTTGTCTGAATAGAAATAGGAGGGTAGCAAAATAATAAAAGTAAAACTCAAAGCCCAAAAGGGTTTAGTGTCTGCTTTTTGAATTATTGTTATGGGTTTAAGCAAATAGCTAATGCCTATTAATACTATTGAAATCATGCCAATGCTAGGCATTATCCTTATTACATCAAGTAATAATAAGCCAGCTGTTAAAAGCAAACACGACAAAAAGAACAGGTACGTCCTGGATTTTTCCATTGTTAAATCAACTTATAATTTTTGTATTCTCCAAGTCGGTATGAAGTTTTTTCTTCAAACCAATACAATAAGCGATTTTTCAAACTAATGCTATGTCCTTTATAATTAGGCCTAAAATCCCAATTTTTTACATGAATTCTTTCTTGCATACAGCTAGGATGTTTTCCTTCAAAAACCAACAGGGCATCTATATCTGTATAGTCAAAATCATTGATCAATTGTTCTTGGTTTTTTATCCATTCATCTGTATGCCATAATTGGTGAAAATCCTTGATTTTTTCTTTCATAATATCTGGATGTCGCACCCAACCATAATGAAATATTTCACCGCCACATTTCTTTACTTTTAATTTTTGTCCGTTCTTTCTAAATCCTTGTGCATCCTTGTAGGAATGAATACTTGGGTCGTTTCTAATTATTCTAATTTCATTGCGGTAATAGCCTCTGCTATTGGCTACATAATTAAAATTACCAAAGAAATGTTTGTAGGAAAACAATAAACCTTCAACTTGTAAATTATCCTTATGAATATGCATGGCATGCTTAATTGCTGCTAAAGCTTCCTCATTCAAAACCTCGTCTGCTTGAATATAAAAACACCAATCGGCATTAGGGTTAATGAGCCTTTTTGCTTTATCTGTTTCCACTGCCAAAACGCTACCACCTTCTCTTAGGCTATCGTCCCATATAGAATGGTGTATTTTTATTTTTTCCGAACCAATACTTTGTATGAGTTGCAGGGTATCGTCAGAAGATTGTCCCACCAAAACAATTACCTCATCGCAAATGGGTAATAAGGATTGAATAGATTCCACCACGGGGTAATCATATTTGAGGGCATTTCTAACGATGGTAAATCCGCTTACAAACATTTATTTGGCTCTAATTGCTTCTACTGGGTCAAGTTTTGATGCTGTATATGCCGGAATAAATCCGGAAATCATTCCAATACTCACAGATACAATAATGCCCGTAAGTATATTTCCAGTACTTAAAAATAAATTAATATCGAAATAACTTTTAACGCCTAGTGTAATAAAATAAACACTAATTAATCCAACCACACCACCAACCAAACAGAGTACAATTGCCTCAACCAAAAATTCAATGAGTATGAAGTAGTTTTTAGCTCCCAATGATTTTTGAATACCAATTTGTTGGGTTCTTTCTTTAACACTCACAAACATAATATTTGCAATGCCAAAGCCGCCAACCAAAATAGCAAACAGGCCTATTATCCATCCTGCAAGGGTTACTACCCCAAATAAGCTCTTCAATGGTTTTGATAATAAAGTAGTTTTATTAATAGCAAAATCGGGTTCTTCATTTGGGCGCAATTTTCTTACCGTTCGCATTACTCCAATTAATTCATTCTCTAGCCTGTCTACACTTACCCCATCTTTTGCCTTAATCTGAATACGACTATTTACATTATTACTATTTAATCTAATAAAATTTGCGGCAGTACTTACTGGGATCACAAATACATTGTCCATGCTATTGCCAATCATACTTTCGCCTTCTTTTTTAAAAACGCCAACTACCCTAAATTTTTTACCCCTAATACGTATTTCTTTGTCTAAGGGAAAAATACTTGGAAATAAATTTTCGCGCATGCTCGATCCAATTACCACAACTTGATCTGCATTTTTGGATTCGTTCTCAGTGAAGAACCTTCCATATTCTAATTCAAATGACCTAACATCAGGAAAGCCCTGTGAAACAGCCATGCCCTCAACGTTTTCGGCATTGAAATTCTTGTATTTAACTATTGTGCCAGGGAGGCTTATGCTCAGTGAAATAGCTTTACCTAAAGTAGTTTTTTCTTCTATTTTTCTTAATTCAGTAGTGGTGGGATTTGGTCTATTCATGTATTGCCACCATTTGTAATCTGGCCCAAATTCCCATGGCCATTTTTCAATAATGGCAACATCTTTACCTAAACTATCTACGCTATCTTGTAGGTTTTTTTGTAAAGAATCTACAATACTCAAAACCATTATAATGCAAAAGATTCCAATGGTAATTCCTAATGTAGATAGCAAGGTTCGAACCATATTACTGCGCAACGCACTGAAGGCAGAAATAGCGCTTTCGCTAATCTGTCCTACAATTAATAAAGTTTGGTTGTTGCGTTTCATAATGGTTAAACCAGTTTATTTTTTTTATTGGTTGTTGGTATTATCTGTAAGGGTGTCGTATGCCTTGATAATGTTTTTTACCAATTTATGCCTTACTACATCCTCAAAGGTGAGATAGGCAAATTCTATTCCTTCAATGTCTTTAAGTATTTTAACCGCTTTCACCAAACCCGACATCCCCTTACGTGGTAAATCAATTTGTGTTAAGTCACCCGTAATAATAAACTTTGCGTTCGGCCCCATTCGGGTTAAAAACATTTTTAACTGCAAATCTGTAGCATTTTGTGCCTCATCTAAAATTACATAAGCATGGTCTAATGTTCTTCCACGCATAAATGCCATAGGTGCAATTTCAATAACACGTGTTTCTATATACGATTTCAGTTTATCTGCTGGAATCATATCGTCTAAGGCATCATAAAGTGGTCGCAAATAAGGATCTATCTTTTCTTTTAAATCACCTGGCAAAAAACCTAAATTCTCCCCAGCTTCCACCGCAGGTCTAGCCAAAATAATGCGTTTAATTTCTTTATTCTTTAATGCTTTTACTGCCAATGCTACTGCCGTGTATGTTTTACCAGTGCCCGCAGGACCAATTGCAAACAAAATATCATTGTTGTGCATTAAGGAAACCATTTTCTTTTGGTTAGGCGTTTTTGCACGAATTACTTTTGCATGGTTACCATACAAAATAATATCGCCCTGGTCCTTTACCTCAGCATTGTCTGCTAATTTATTTTCTTGCGACATACTTCCACTAAAAATTCCTTCCAGTTGAAGTGCAGAAATGCCACCATACCTTTGTATATGGGCAATCATGTGGTTGAATTTCTCTTCAAAAAGTTCAATTTCTTGTTTCTTTCCGCTCAGAATAACCTGGTTTCCTCTGGCAACTATTTTCAATTGGGGAAAATGTACTTGAAAAGTTTTTAAGTGGTTATTATGAACGCCAAAAGCCTCGGAAGGGTCAAGATGTTCAATTAAGATTTCTTTGGTATTCAATTTTTGCTGATCTTGCTGTTAATTTGTACGAAAATAATAAAAGAATTTGAACTCTGTTATAACATTGGTTTCTGATTATGGCCCAGGTAGTCCATATACTGCAGCAATGCTTGGTTCTGCTATTAGCCTAATGCCCGAAACCCGCGTTGTTGAAGTGTCTCACCATATTCCTGTTTTCGATTTAACCCAGGCAGCTTTTATTCTTAGGACGGTTTATCAGCAGTTTCCAAAAGGCTCAATTCACCTAATATGCCTAGATACAAGTATTGCCTTACACAAGCAATTTCTATTTATGGAGGTTGATGGGCACTATTTTTTAGGCGCAGATAATGGTGTTTTCTCTCTTTTGTTTGACGAAAAGCCAAATAATATTTATAAAATTCTGCTTTCTCCAAACGCAATCACCGACCTTTTTCCTGAGAAAAATATTTTCCTTCCTTTTGTCTCAAAATTCTTGCAGCAGGGCAATTTAAATGGCTTGGCCGAACCAACTGCTATTATGAATGAAAAGCAGGGAATTCAAGCGGTGTTTGAAGAGCATTTAATAAAAGCAAGTATTCTATACATAGACGGTTACCAAAATGCCATCACCAATATTTCAAAAGAATTGTTTGAACGCGTTCGTGCCAATAGAAAATTCAAGTTGTATTATTGGGGTAAACACTCAATTGATAAGGTGAGCGAACATTTTCACCAAGGAGGACCTGGAGAAGATGTTTTGCTCTTCAATGAAAACAATTTCCTCATGATTGCCATGTATAGAGGAAGGGCAGCCCAATTATTAGGACTCAAGCCAGGTTCAAAATTTGTGGTAGAATTTGAAGATGCAGAGACTAACTAGTCGTTGCTTTCTCCTCTTTTTAAACTGTATTTCTCAATTTTATTGTAAAGGTGACTTCTTTGAATGTCAATTTCAGCGGCAGTTTTGGCCACATTCCAACCATTCTTTTTAAGCTTTTCTTCAATAAAAATACGTTCTACATATTCTTTAAATTCTTGTAAAGTACTAAAGCGTTCATAGATAGATTTTTCCTCATCACGCGCATTAATTGGGCTCGCAAATTTTTGGATATCTTCTAATGTAATTCTTGGCTGACCCAATATTATCAGTCGTTCTACAATATTTCTGAGTTCACGGATATTGCCACTAAAATTTAATTTTTTAAATTCTTCTAATGCTTGTGGCATAAAGTTTTTACGCGGTAAACCACCATCTTCGCAAATTTCTTTTACAAATTTTTCAGCTAAAAGTGGAATATCATCTCTGCGTTCATTAAGCGATGGAACATGAATAAGAATTACACTTAAACGATGGTACAAGTCCATTCTAAATGTTCCTTTTTCAATTTCTTTTAAAAGATTTTTATTGGTAGCAGCAATTACGCGTACATCTACTTCAATGTCTTTTTCACCACCAACTCGGGTTATTTTGTTTTCTTGCAAAGCACGTAAAACCTTGGCTTGAGCAGATAAACTCATATCGCCTACCTCATCTAAAAAGATAGTACCATTATGCGCTTGTTCAAATTTTCCTATACGTTGTTTGATGGCAGATGTAAAGGCTCCTTTTTCATGCCCAAATAGTTCACTTTCTATCAACTCAGTAGGAATTGCAGCACAATTCACTTCAATCAATGGGTTTTTTGAACGCAAACTTTTTTCGTAAATCCAACGTGCAACCAATTCCTTTCCTGTGCCATTTTCACCTGTAATCAATACCCTTGCATCAGTTGGTGCTACCTTGTCTATGGTATCCATGATATTAGTAATAGCAGGAGAATCGCCAATAATATCACGTGTTTTGGATGCTTTTCTGCGTAATACTTTTGTCTCAATTACCAATTCCTTGCGGTCTATGGTATTGCGCAAAGTGATCAATAATTTATTAAGGTCTGGTGGTTTAACTATAAAATCGAAGGCGCCTTTTTTTGTTGCCTCAACAGCCATTTCAACATTGCCATGTCCAGATATCATTACAAACGGAAGGTCTTCGTCAATTTCCTTTGCCCTTGCTAAAACAGCCATACCATCCATTTTGGGCATTTTTACATCGCACAAAACAGCATCGTATTCTTCGTTTTCAATTTTTTGCAAACCTTCCTCCCCATTGGCGGCTTCGTCCACTTGGTAACTTTCATATTCGAGAATTTCACGAAGTGTATTGCGAATTGCTTTCTCGTCGTCTATTATTAAGATTCTGGCCATAACTTTATTTGCTTGAATTTGTAAAAGTGAGGATTTTTACAATCAATTAATACTTTGTTGATATTTGGTTGATTTTTTATGTTCAAGATACAACTTCAAAACGCCTTCGAATTACAATTTGGAAAAACTCCTCAGGTATATGGAATTCACCATATTGGCGGGGGAGAGCTTAATCAAAACTACAAAATACTGTCAGATATAGGGCTCTTTTTTGTAAAGGTGAATGTTAAAGAAAATTTGCCTAAATTGTTTGAAAAAGAGCAATTAGCCATAAAAACCCTTCGTAAAACAAATACAATTGCAGTAGTCAATCCAATTGGAATAGTAGAAATTAATAATAAAAAAGTCTTTTTTCTAGATTTTGTAGAGCAGGCACCTCGCGCTAAAAATTTCTGGGGAGATTTTGGCACATCTTTGGCCAATTTGCATAAATGTACGAGTTCAAATTTTGGTTTTGAAGAAGATAATTATATAGCTTCTTACCTTCAGAAAAATAAAACCAGCAATAATTGGGGTACCTTCTACACTAAAAACAGGCTAATTCCAGCTGTTAAGTTTGCTTCAGGTTTAATGCTATTGCAATCAGGTCACCTCAATAAGTTTGAAAAGGTTTATGAAATAGCAGAATTTGCTTTCTCCAATGAAATTCCTTCCTTATTACATGGAAATTTATGGCACCACCATATTATCACAGCTACTGATGGAAAGGCACTCTTATGCAATCCTTCGAGTTATTATGGCCATAGAGAAATGGATATAGCCATGACTAAAATGTTGGGTGGGTTCCACCAAGAATTTTATGAAGCCTATAATGCCAACTATCCTTTAAGCAGTGATTGGGAAATTCGTCTAGATTTTTGTCAAATCTATTATGAATTGGTAAATCTTTGCAATTATGGAACAGCCTATTTACCTGCTGTGGAAGCAAGATTAAATAAGTGGGTTAAATAATTTTTACTTATACAATTCTATTGCTTCAAGGGTATTTAGCAATAAACCAACACGTGTCATTGGCCCAACGCCCCCCGGCACCGGTGTAATCCAACTGCTTTTTGGTGCAACAGAATCAAAATCAACATCACCTTTTAATTTATATCCAGTTTTAGTGCTGCTATCTTCAATGCGGGTAATACCTACATCCACAACCACTGCACCTGCTTTAATCATATCTCCTTTTAAGAAGCCTGGAATGCCTAATGCTGCAATAACTATATCGGCCTCACGGGTAAAAGATGGAAGATCCACCGTTTTGCTATGCACCACTGTAACTGTACAGTTCTTTTGAAGCATTAAGGCGCTCATTGGTTTGCCTACAATATCACTTCTTCCTATAATTACGCAATGCTTTCCTGTAGTTTCTATTTGATAGTGTTCTAATAATTTAACAATGCCATAAGGGGTTGCAGGTAAAAAAGTTCTTAAACCCTTAAACATTAAACCAACATTCATTGGGTGAAATCCATCAACGTCTTTTTTATAACTAATAGTTTCTGTTATTTTCTTTTCATTGATATGCTTTGGAAGCGGCAATTGAACAATCAAACCATCAATGGCCGGATTTTCATTGATTTTAATTACCTCATTTATCAATTCCTCTTCCGTAATGGAGGCATCAAAACGCAATACAGTTGAATCGAAACCAACTTCATGGCAATCCTTTTCTTTTGCAGCCACATAGGTCATACTAGCACCATCGCCACCTACTAAAATAGCTGCTAAGTGAGGTGTTTTTTTACCTGAGGCTTTAATGAAATCAACTTTCTCTTTGATTTCAATCTTAATTTTTTTCGATACTTCGTTTCCGTTCAGTAATTCCATAGTTTTATATTTATACGGCAAATTGTTGCAAATGATGATCAAGATGTTTGTATTGTCCAAACCCATGTTGAGCAGGACTTAAATGTCCATAAAACGAACTGGGATGCTTGGTGCATTTACTGGCTCCACCCATTGAAAATTCTTTAACTAAATTAATTAACCTATTTTTTGCTTTTTCAAACTCAATTGGATCGCTCACCAAAAGACTTTTAGCAGTGGCTAGGTTTTTCTTATAAGGCGTGTCGTTATAATACAATGATTTAAACAAGGGACCTAGAATATATCCCAATAGCATACGAGGTTCCTTGGTTTTACCCGTTGCAAAATCTAAAGCAAGTGCACAATGCTCCATAGTTTGAGCTGCATTCATTTTGCCCCATTGCGCCAAAGAAGCTGGTTTTAATTGATTAATTCTATCTAAAACTTCTGCTAAGGTTTCAATGTCGTAAAGACTTTTCATATTGCTTCGAAATAAAGGATTGCTATTTAATAATAATATGATATTTGTCTTTGTATGGAATACTTAATCAAGCTTTAAAACGGCCATAAATGCAGATTGTGGTATTTCTACCGAACCTACCTGGCGCATACGTTTTTTACCTTCTTTTTGCTTCTCAAGTAATTTTCTCTTACGGGAAATATCACCACCATAACACTTGGCTGTAACATCTTTTCTTAGTGCTTTCAAGGTTTCACGGGCAATAACTTTTGCGCCAATACTTGCCTGAATCGGAATTTCAAACTGGTGTCTTGGAATCAATTCTCTTAATTTCTCGCAAATTCTTTTGCCAAAATCATATGCCCTGTCTCTATGAATAATGGCAGATAATGCATCAATATTGTCTTTGTTTAAAAGAATATCAAGCTTTACTAAATCAGATTCAACATACCCAATTGGATGGTAATCAAAAGAGGCATACCCTTTTGAAATGGTCTTCAATTTGTCGAAAAAGTCAAATACAACCTCTGCCAACGGCATATCAAACACCATCTCTACGCGGGTTGTGGTTAAATATTTTTGTTCCTTTAAAATACCACGCTTTCCTAAACATAATCCCATAATAGGACCAACATAATCCACATGCGTAATGATTTGAGCTTTTATAAAAGGCTCCTCCACATGGTCAATATAATTGGCATCTGGCAAATCACTTGGGTTGTTCACCACATTCATTACGCCTTTTTTATCATAACAATGGTAACTTACATTGGGTACAGTGGTAATTACCGTCATTTTGAACTCACGTTCTAAACGCTCCTGAATAATCTCCATATGCAACATGCCCAAAAATCCACAACGGAATCCAAAACCTAATGCTGCCGATGATTCTGGCTCAAAAGTTAATGACGCGTCATTGAGTTGTAATTTGTACATACTCTCGCGCAATTCTTCAAAATCTTCCGTATCAACAGGATAAATACCGGCAAATACCATTGGTTTTACTTCTTCAAATCCCTTAATAGATTCAGTAGTTGGTCTGTCTACATGGGTTATGGTATCGCCCACTTTTACCTCTCTGGCTTCTTTAATTCCCGAAATAATATACCCAACATCACCAGCCGAAATTTGTGCACGGGGCTCTGGGTTCAAACCCAAAATACCAACTTCATCTGCCAAATATTCACTGTTATTTGACATGAACTTCACCTTGTCGCCTTTTTTAATTACACCATCAATTACCCTGAAATAGGCAATAATGCCTCTAAAAGAATTAAATACTGAATCAAAAATTAATGCTTTTAAAGGTGCCTTAATATCTCCAACTGGCGGTGGAACGCGCTTTACAATTGCTTTTAATATATCGTGCACGCCTGCGCCGGTTTTTCCGCTCGCCCTTAAAATGTCTTCATAATCACATCCAATCAAATCTATAATTTGGTCACTTACCTCCTCAGGCATAGAGTGGGGTAGGTCAATTTTATTTAATATGGGAATGATCTCTAAGCCTTGTTCAATTGCTAAATATAAATTAGAAATGGTTTGGGCTTGAATTCCCTGACTAGAATCTACAATTAATAATGCGCCATCACAAGCAGCAATAGAACGAGAAACCTCATAACTAAAATCCACATGTCCTGGTGTATCAATGAGATTGAGTTTATACTTTTTCCCATCTAACTCATAGTCCATTTGAATGGCATGGCTTTTAATGGTAATCCCGCGCTCGCGCTCTAAATCCATGTTGTCTAGCAATTGGGCCTGCATTTCCCTCACTGATGTTGTATTGGTATATTCTAATAACCTGTCAGCTAGTGTGCTTTTACCGTGATCGATATGGGCTATGATACAAAAATTTCTAATATGGTCCATTGGCGCGAAAGTACTTAAAATTCAGCTTATTTTTTGTAAGTTTTTATTGGGTTGACCCAAATTTCTAGGATGGGTAAGGTTTTACGGCTACTTGAGAAGTTTAACTGGATCTGCCTATCAATTTTTCACCAAAGAATTATTGTTATTCTTGTTGTTTTACCGGTTAAATCCTTGCTGTGGTATTTTTTCTTATTTTCGCCTAATGATAATGGAAATATTTTTTCAAACTCCCCCGCTCTGGATTGTAAGTCCTTTTGTTGCTTTACTTTTGTTAATTGCTACAGGACCAGTCTTGTTTCCTGGTTTTTGGCACCATTATTACAAACATGTGAGCATAGGTTTAGGTAGCTTGGTTGCCTTATATTATGTGATAGTTTTAGGAAATAACGTTTTGCCAATAGAAACTTTAGCAGAATATGCTTCCTTCATCAGTCTTCTTACAATTTTATACATTGCCAGTGGGGGCATTTTCCTTTTTGTTGATGTAGAATCAAAAGCTTGGGTAAACATCCTGTTTTTGTTCTTAGCAGCCATTTTTACAAATATCATAGGAACAACTGGCGCCTCGGTTTTATTTATTAGACCTTTTATGCGTATTAATCGCTACCGCCTAAAGCCTTATCATATCATTTTCTTTATTTTTATTATTTCAAACGTTGGCGGTTCACTCACGCCAATTGGCGATCCTCCATTGTTTATGGGTTTTTTAAAAGGTGTGCCTTTTACCTATACAATTACTCAGCTTTGGGCGCCTTGGTTAGTTGCTATCAGCTGCCTTTTGCTTATCTTTTATTTTTTCGAAAAACAAAATACCAGTTTAGATGAAGTGGATGTAAGTGCACATTATTCCAATAAAATTATTATCAGTGGAAAGCGTAATTTTATATGGCTCTTTTTAGGTGTAGCAACCGTTTTCCTCGATCCTAATATTTTTGATACCTTACCCTATATTGCCTTTCATGGTAAGAAAATTTCCTTTTTAAGGGAGTTAGTTCAACTCAGCGCTTCCTTTTTCTGTTTCCGGTATGCCAACAAAAAAGCACTTCAAGGAAATAATTTTGATTTTGACGCCATCAAAGAAGTTGCCTTCCTTTTTATAGGTATTTTTCTTTGTATGATGCCGGCATTACAATCCTTAGAAGCTTTTGCAGTTAATCAAAGCGATTCATTGGTTTTAAGTCCAAGTCTTATTTATTGGGGTAGCGGATTTTTTAGCAGCGTACTCGATAATGCGCCAACCTACTTAAACGTAATGGCCCTTATTTTATCAAACAAGCACCTTAGCCTAAATTCAATTGCTGATGTCCATCAATTTATGCAAACTGATGGTATATTGCTCTTGCGTGCCTTGTCGGTGGGAGCTGTGTTTTTTGGCGCTATGACTTATATAGGCAATGGCCCCAATTTTATGGTTAAGGCAATTGCCGAGCAAACGGGTGTTAAAATGCCAAATTTTGGAAAATATATTTGGCGTTATAGTTTGCCAATTCTATTGCCAGTATTGGTTCTCGTTTGTTTGCTGTTTTTTATTTAGTTTAATTTGTAGCTGATTTATGTTAAACGGGAAAAAAATAGTAGTTGTTCTGCCAGCCTACAATGCCGCTAGAACCCTTGAGAAAACCTATCAAGAAATACCATTCGATATTGTGGATGATGTAATTCTTGTGGATGATGCAAGTAAAGACGATACCTCCGAATTAGGTCGTAAAATTGGTATCAAACATGTGATTAAACACGAGAAAAACAAAGGGTATGGCGGTAACCAGAAAACTTGTTACCAAAAGGCCTTGGAACTCAATGCAGACATCGTAATTATGCTGCACCCAGACTACCAATACACGCCCAAATTAATCATGGCCATGAGCAGTATCATTGCTTTTGATGTTTATCCAGTTGTATTTGGTTCACGTATCCTTGGGAAAGGAGCCCTGCATGGTGGTATGCCAATGTATAAATACATTTTCAACCGCATGCTTACCTTGTTCCAAAATATCTTAATGGGACAAAAATTATCTGAATACCATACAGGCTATAGGTCTTTTAGTGCAAAGGTTTTAAAGGATGTGCCATTCCATTTATGCAGTGATGATTTTGTGTTCGACAATGAAATTTGTGCGCAAATTTTCATGAAAGGCTATGAAATTGCAGAAGTGACTTGTCCAACCAAATATTTTGAGGAAGCCTCATCAATAAACTTTAAAAGGAGCAGTATTTATGGTTTAGGCGTACTTAGAACCAGTATTTTTTACCGCTTGAAAAAATGGGGTATTGCTACCCACAGAATTTACAAATAGTTTAGTATTTTCTTGCCAAAGAAACCTTCACCATGGTTTTGTCCCAATGGAAAACCAAATTGAAATTTCCCGATGAATCTTTTTTATCAAAGCTAATTTCAAATTGCTCTTGAAATAATGCTTCATTGTCTGCAGCTATCTCTGCTCTTAATACGTCGGTTTCAATATTTGCCTCTTGCGCTCCCCAACGGTCCCATTCTTTGTTAATGCAAACGGTCCATTTATCATGACCCGGATAGGCATACATGGCATATTTTCCTGGCGCTAATTCTTTATCGTGGAAGAAAATGGTTTGATTGGTTTCTATGGTGGTTGCTTCATTTGCTCCCAAGCGCCAATACTTGCCATAAGGCTGCAATGCACCTGCTTCTTCTTCTCCAAAAATGATACGTCCCTTGGCAAAAGGCCTGCAATAATTCACCTTTATTTGTAAATCATTGTCATTAAATTCTGCTGTTGCAGCCGGACTATGTTTCTTTGTATCCTTTTTGAACCAATTGAAAAACAGAAGCAAACCAATTACTATAACACCAGTTATTATTAAAACCTTTTTTAACATATTTTATCCAATTGACAATCAAACATACTAATAATAATTTTATTTAGGATAAATTTCTTAAGTAGCTTATTTCTAACTCACTTAAAGGCCTTATTTCTCCTGCTCTTAAGTTGCCTAATTCAATTTCGCCTATATGAATTCTCTTAAGTTTTAACACATAATTGCCCAGCGCAAAACTCATTCTCCTTATTTGTCGGTTCATGCCTTGCTCAAGCACAATGGTGAAATTATAAGAGTCTATGGCCTCAACTTTGCAGGGTAAGGTTTTCTTGCCTAAAATTTCAACCCCTGTTGCCATAGCAGTTATAAAATTTTCGTGCATTTCCTTTTCCAAACAAACCTCATAAATCTTTTTCAATTTTCTTTCAGGTTGGATTATTTTATTGTACAAATTACCGTCATTGGTTAAGAGTAATAATCCTTCTGAGGCCTTGTCTAATCTGCCTGCATAAAACAAATCTGTTGGAATCTTGCCTTTTAGTGAATCTGTAATTTCTCCATTTAATGTGCATTCAATGCCTCTAGGTTTATGGTAGGCAAAGTATTGGTAATTGGCTGGATTTTGAATTAAAAAATCTTTAAACTTGAGCGCTTGGTAAGGGCCCACCAACTCGTTTTCTTTTACAATTTTAGTGTCCAAAGAAATCTCTGCATTTGCCAGTGCTGCTTTGGCCTCGGCATGACTAATTTTTAGTTTTTTTACAACTAAATAAATAATACGGTGGCGGTAATTCAAATAGATTTAATTTTCTTCGGTATAGTATATTTTATAGAATTTTCTGCCGTCAGTTTCGGTGCCCTTTTCTATTAAATTTTTGTTTCCATGAATGTATATATGGAAGTTTTTGTCCAATTTTAATACACTCTTAAATACACGTGCCTGCTTCTTCACTGCTTGATCCGAAATGTCAAATCCATCTCTTATTTCAATGTCTAATTCTGTTTCAACTTGTTTTTGATAATCCTTAAATGATGTAATCAAACCTTCATGATCACCAAAAACAGTTTTGGAGAAATCTTGTTGGTCAAAGCGTTCATTATCCTTGAAATACGCTACAGATCGGTTAAGTAAATCTATTTGATCTGCTTTGCTCACCTCAAATTCTTCTTTTAATTGCTTGGTAACAAAGTCTTTTGTAACAGTTAAAAAGTTTTCTGTAAAATGAAAATTATCACTGCAGGGTTTTATTTTCAAGAATTGATCTCTCCAATATAGAGCCTCCGCACTTTTGTTTACGCGGTCTACAGCGCATACTTTAAATCCTTTTTCGCTGTCAATATTTATAATTAAGCAGCCTTTGTCTAATTTGTCTATAGGTGTTCCTAAATCATAATTTACACTAAAACCAGTACCTGCTCTTTGCATTTTAATAAAATGATCCTTGGTCTCAGCCTTAAACAAACCTATGGCCTGAACCAAATTCCCTTCATATTGAAGGTCTTTAAATTTCGCCACATAAAAATCTCCTGATTTAATATTGGGATGTAAAGCGGTTTCATAAAGATGTTTGGCTAAATGAATACTTTGTATATGAAAACTTCCCTCTTGCTCAAAACACTGCTTAGCGTAGTGATAAACTGGATTTAATTCATGGTCGTCGTTGCTAAAACTTAAATGAAAATATTCTGATTGGTGAAAGGGCTTCAAGAAATATTGTAACAATAATTCCTCCAATTTTTCATCCTTAGTTGATACAGTTTCCTTCGAAATAATAATTGGTTCGCCATTGGTTTTATTTCCAATTTGGTGAACAGAAACAGCATTAAGCGTAAGTAAGGAGAAATCTAGCATGGGTAATTTTTCACGAAAAATAAGGATTCGGCTAAGTATTCTCCCAATTTTATTTTTTTTATACCATCAAAGGTAAATCAATCCTTTTGTGCAATAGGCAATTCCAATCCTATTGATTAACTTGCAGCCCTATGCAAATGATTGAATTTACCACAGCCGCTAAAGAGGCCATTGCACATTACCAACAAACACTTCAGATTCCTGAAGATTATTTTTTACGCGTTGGAATCCGTCAGAAAAATTCACAAGACAAAGGATTGTTAATAGGCTTCGATGCCAAGACCGATAAAGACAGGTCGATGCTTGTTGATGGAATTGAAGTTATTTACAATGCAGGTCAAATTTTCTTTTTTGCTGGTATGCTCATTGATTACCAGGAACAAAATGGGAGAAAAGGCTTTAAATTTGTTGAAAAGGCCAAGGCTTCTGCACAATAGGCAACATGACATTCATAGAGAACATAAAAATAGCTTTAAATTCTATCAATGGGAATAGATTAAGGGCCATCATTACAGCACTTATTATTTCTATCGGTATAATGGCTTTAGTTGGCATTCTTACTGCCATTGATGGTATTAAGGCAGGTATCAATAATTCCTTTTCGAGTATGGGAGCCAATACCTTTAATATTAAAAATAGGGGACAAGGCATTCGCTTTTCTGGTGGCGGTAGGGGAAGTAAAAAGTTTAAAGCCATCTCTAAATCTGAAGCAGATAAATTTGTAGCCGAATTTAAATTTCCCTCTACTACTTCACTTTCGGTGAATGCCAGTTTTGCAAGTACCGTAAAATACCAAAATGCCAAAACAGATCCCAATATTATGGTAATGGGAGGCGATGTAAATTACCTAAATGTTGCTGGATATGACATTGAACAAGGGAGGAATTTTTCTGAGAAGGAAGTTGTCTCCGCCTCCAATGTGGTTATATTAGGAACAGAAATTAAAAATAAATTATTCCCTAATACCAATCCATTGGGCGAAAGTGTTTTTGTAGGTGGGGCAAAGTTCCGTGTAGTTGCCTACCTTAAATCTAAAGGCTCAAGTATGGGTTTCGGTGGAGATCGTTTAGTAATTGTGCCGATCCAAAATGCCTACCAAACATTTTCTATGCCCAATATGAGTAGCGTAATTACGGTAGCGGTAAAAGATGTTTCTACTATTGATTTTGCCGTGGAGGAAGCAACAAGCTTGTTTAGAAAAATTAGAAAAATACCTGTTCGTGGCGAAGAAAATTTCAGTATCATGAAAGCAGATAATGTTGCCAAAGAACTGATAAGTAATTTGAGCTATGTAACCATTGCTGCTACTGTAATTGGCTTCATTACCCTATTGGGTGCTGCTATAGGATTAATGAATATCATGTTGGTTTCTGTTTCGGAACGAACACGAGAAATTGGTATTCGAAAAGCAATTGGTGCTACTCAAAAAATGATTCGTCAGCAATTTTTATTTGAAGCTGTTGTGATCTGCCAAATTGGTGGTATTGGCGGCATAATTTTTGGAATTATTATAGGTAATATTGTTACAAGTTTGGTGGGTGTTGGTTTTATTATTCCTTGGCTTTGGATGCTGAGTGGAATTACACTTTGTGTTATAGTTGGACTTGCAAGTGGTCTTTATCCTGCCATCAAGGCAAGTAAATTAGACCCTATTGAAGCATTACGCTTCGAATAATAAGTATATGGAAAAAAAATTAGCTCAATTTAGTGAAACCTATTCACAAGGATTATGGATTGCCTCAATCGTTTTTTTTGCAGTTGCACTCCTGCGTTTATTCTCTGTTTTAAAAACAAAATCTACCAGGCATTGGATTCATCCTGCTAAATCGGGTTGGTTCGTAATTGCTATTAAATTATTATTTTTTGTTGGTTTGCTGGCCTTCCTTGCCGATATTCCTATTTGGTTTTTCACAGTTGCGCAATTCCGTCCAATTGCACCAAAAACCCCTTATTGGTTTTTTATTTTTGTGATGCTTTACATCACTATTCAGGAGATGATATTGTCGCTCACAGCCTCTCAAGCATTGGTGGATGGATTTGTAAAACGCATGGTATTTTTCTTAATCAGTATCTTTTGTAGTTTCTCTTTCATCCTTGCTGCATTTATTGTTCCTACAACTTATGCTTATCCCCCTAAAGAGGATTGTGTATTACTCAGTTTGCCTGTTAAAGGAACTTGGCTAGCCATGCATGCGGGTCAAGAAAAATGGGTTAACTACCACAGCAATTACCCGCCACAACGCTTCGCAATTGATATGGTTAAACTCAATAATACAGGCATGTTTTTTGCCAATAATGGCGAAGATAGCACAGACTTCAACTCTTTTGGAGATTCTGTTTTTGCCCCAAGCAACGGAATTATTTTTGATTTGGCAGATGGTTTTCCAACACAAAAAATTTATGCCGGCGACGATAGCATTAACCCTGCAGGGAATTATATTGAACTAAAATTAGCCGAAAATAAATATTTATTTTTAGCACATTTAAAAGCAGGTAGTCTTCAGCTCAATTTAGGTGATACCGTTCATGAAGGTCAATTTATTGCATTGAGTGGAAACAGCGGAAATACCAGCTTCCCTCATCTTCATATGCATATTCAAGATAAAAGTGCTTTTAATGATACACTGAGCACTGGTCTGCCTTTTAGGTTCAAAATGCTCGAACGAAAACGTGTTTTTTCTTGGGAGAAATTAGAAAACACTTGGCTCATTAGAAACGATCAATTCAGGAATTAAATGCAAAGTTTATTGCTCTGGCCGGTACTCAATGAAATGAGTTTTATTGGCCTAACTTTTGCCTTCTTAAGTATGGTTTTCTTTTTTTTCTATGTAAAAGAAAAATTCAAGAAAACAGCAACAGTTAAAGCGTATAGCATTTTGTTTTTTGCATTTGTATTTTACACAATAGCCGCATTTTCGTTTGTATTTCTTTATGCCTTAAATGCATTTTTTCATATTGGCATACCAGTATTCGAGTCTTATTTTTGGTTCTTGCCTTACTCTTTAACTATTGCCTTGTTGGGAGCCTTTGTAGCCTTTTTGCTTTATTTTATTGGCCAAAAACTTTTTAAGGAAAATGTTTTCAAAGCCATGAATTTAAGCTTGCTCATTCTCTTGCCTTGCATCATTTATTACTTATTCTTTTGGCCTTTCCTTACCATTACCAGAATAATAATTGAACCGCTTGCAAGCAATCAGGTAAGTCAAAATGAGGTAAATTCCAATGGGCTAGAAATGCGCCATTACAATGCCGGGATTAAGTATATTCCAGCTGTTCCTTCACAATTATTCGACTCCTTGTTTATCTCTAAAAAAGGGGAAAATCGCATTCAATTTATAAACAATACCAATGGGTTTTCTTATGAACATCAAATACCCATGAATGAGATCTCTCAATTATATATTTCACCAATACACCGGTACAAACAAATTGCAGTATTGGCTTTAAGTCTAGCTATTGTTGGGAATTCGGTATTAATTGTTTGTGATTCTATGGGTACAAAAATCTATCAAAACAAATTTGATGAATTTATAAATAGAATGAGCATCAGTGAAGATGGGAATTATTTGCTACTTCAAAAAAACAATGAAATGGATAGTTTGGTTTTTTATGCTTGTCTGCAATTAAGACCTTAAGGGTTTACTATAAAAGCATCAGATGCTATGCCATCTGCAAAGAATTTTCCATCTTTACTCAGTAGCATAACATTTTCTTTAGCAAGTAATTTTCCGCTAGCAATGTGCTTTGCTAAATCCTTTTTTAATTGCGTACTTTTTTCGATCCCAAACCTTTTTTCTATCAATGCCAAATCAATACCCCACATGGTGCGCAGCCCCGTCATTACATATTCATTAAATTGATCAGCTATACTTAAGTTTTCTGTTTCTAGTGGCAATTCGTTTTTTTCAATACTGAGAATATACTGTTGGTTATTGCTAATATTCCACATACGTTGCCCAGGAAAAAAACTATGTGCGCCCGGACCAACACCTAAATAGCTTTCATTTTTCCAATAATTAGTATTGTGTAAGGCAAAGGCATTTGGTTTTCCAAAATTAGAAATCTCATATTGTACAAATCCAGCTGCTTCGCTCAAGTTTTGAAGTCTTTCAAATTGGCTAGAACTGTTTTCTTCTAATGGCAAAATCATTTTATCTTTTTTAGCCAATTTGCCAAAAACAGTATTGGGCTCTAGCGTTAAACAATAGCTCGATAAATGGTCAATTTCCAATGAAAAAGCATTGGCCAAATTACTTTCCCATGTTTGCATTTCCATTCCAGGAATGCCATATATTAAATCAATGCTAATTCTATTAATGCCAATTTGCTTTGCCTTTTGCACACTTTCATATGCTTCCTTTGCCGTATGTGCCCTGTTCATAAATTTCAAATGAGCATCTTCAAAACTTTGAATTCCTATGCTCAACCTGTCTACTGGCGTGTGTTTGAGCCAATTTAAAAATGTATCGGACAAATCATCTGGATTTGCTTCAAACGTAAATTCCTTTAATGCGGAAATGGCGTAATTTTCAACAATTGCCTCATAAATTATATAGAATTCCTTTTCACTTAATAAGCTAGGTGTACCGCCTCCAAAATAAATACTGTCAATTGTTTGGCCAGCTAAACTTTCTTTTCTTAAAAATAATTCTTTTGCAATTGCCGCTACAAGCTTTTCTTTGTAGGAAAGGAGCGTACTAAAGTGAAAATTACAATAGTAACATGCTTGTTTGCAAAACGGAATATGTATATAAATGCCAGCCATAGGTATCTTGCGAATTACGCTTGCAATGTTTGAGTTTCCAAAACGTTTCAATAATAATTGAAAAGATATAGTCTCATATGTATTTTATTTTTCCTCGCATTTTTTGCAGAGGCACAATTGCTATATACCCAAATATATAGGTTCGAACCAAAGAATGCAGCGTTCGAAAAATTGCTTGCAAGTCAAACAAAAGGCGATAGTTTATTTATTGAAAGGAATAAAAATGAGATCCTACTCAAATGTTACCAAGCTTCCTATTTAAGTGCAGCTATTAATAGCCAAATTTGGCAAAATGATACTGTTTATATTTCGGTTCGAACCGGCCCCGCCTTTGAATTAAAGGAATTAAGGATGGGAAATGTTCCGCTCGAATGGCAAAGTATACCTGGACTTCATTTGGTGGCTGGTAAATCTAAATTAATTAATCCCAAACAACTTTTTGTTGGTTTGAACCAATTGTTAATTCATGCCGAAAACAATGGCTTTCCCTTTGCAACAGTTACCCTCGATAGTCTTGATGCAGATTCAAATGGTATTTATGCAGCAATCAATTTGAAGAAAAGCCAATTGGTGTTTTTTGATAGCATTGATTTTGGTGGTACAGCAAATATCCAAAAAAACTTTTTGCAGAATTATGCTAATATTAAGCCTGGCGCACCCTACCAAGAAGAGCTATTGAAGAATTTAGATGCTAGATTGAGCGAATTGTCTTATATTCAAGTTGCCCAACCTTTGGGAGTCTATTTTTATGGCAACAAAGCAAAACCATATGTTTATATTAATAAACGCAAAGCTTCCAGTTTTGATGGTGTAATAGGTTTTGCGCCCAATAGCAGCATTAATAATAAATTGGTATTAACGGGTGATCTTAACTTAAAATTAGTAAATCTACTTGGTTCGGGTAAAAACTTTGAATTGGCCTATAGGGGTTTCTTAAATAATAGCCAGGATTTACAACTAAAAATAAATTGGCCCTATTTTCTAAATTCAAAATTAGGAATCGACTATGCTTTTAAATTGATGAAGTTTGATACTACTTGGCTCGAACTTTATAATGATATTGGACTTCAATACAGATTTACTGGAAATAATTATATAAAAATTTACCTGCAATCACAAACTGTTCACGTGTTAGCTGCCGACACCCATTTTGTTGCTGAAAATAGAAAATTACCTTCAGTAAATGATGTTAAAAACAATATATATGGAATTGCTATTCGTAAATCAACTTTAGATTATTTTCTTAATCCCCAAAAAGGTTTTTTAATAGAATTAGAAGCAGGAGCGGGAACTAAACAAATAGTTAAAAACGCAAGTATTTCAGATGTAGCAATTACAAGTAATGGGAAAACATATGCCATTTATGATTCAGTAAAACTATCTAGTTTGCAATATAAATGTCAGGGTAATTTAATGTTGTTTACAAAACTGGCCTCTCATTTTGTATTACTCACACAGGCCAAAGGCGCAATCATTGCAAATGAAAACCTGTTTTTAAACGAACTTTTCCGCATCGGTGGATTAAAAACCTTAAAGGGTTTTGACGAACAAAGTATTTTCGCAAATAAGTTTATCATTGCAAACTTGGAAATGAGATACCTGTTTCAACAAAATTCAAGTTTTTTAGTGTTTTGGAATGGCGCTTATTATAAAAATGAGGTTCACAGTCCTCAATTTACTGATAAGCCTTGGGGTATAGGAGCAGGGATGAACATTGAAACAGGTGCAGGAATATTCTCTTTGTATTATGCAATGGGAACTCAGAAAGGAAACACCTTAGAAATTCAAAGTGCTAAAATTCATTTTGGATTTGTAAGTTTCTTTTAAAATTAATTATGAAAAAAAGAGTTGCTTTGATTTTGTTCCTTTTGCTCCAAGTTATACTAGCTGGAGCCAAAGATACAGTGCTTGTATTACAAGCCAAAGACACGCTCATTGTAAAAGTTGATAGTGCCAATATTGAAAAAGAACACGCTCCTCAAAATTTATTGGATAGTTTAAGGCATCCGGAAATGTTACGGAAGTTCTTTTTCCTGCAGGAGCAAATTCATGGCAATGTTATTCAATTTCAACATCCAGATCAAGTAAGAGATTTACCTCATTTAAAAGCAATTCGTTTAAGAACCTTGCACGAAGACAATTGGAAGTTTTGGATTTTACTCTTAACTATATTGTTTTTGGCGCTTATTCGCCTAATGAACGTAAAGCGCTTCGATGAAATTTTACTATCCGCTTTCGATCTTCATGCAGATTTCTCCAAATATTCAGATAAGTCGGGTAATTATTTTATGAGCAATTTGGGTCTGTTTCTGAATTTTATTTTATCCTTATCACTTTTTTTAACCAACCTATTTGAAATAAACCATGTGGTAGAATCAGATAATTATTATTTGTTGTTTTGGCAGTTTTCTTTGGTTTTACTGCTATTTTATATTGGTAAGGTTTTGTTAAATTTAATTCTTGGTGGCATATTTAAATTAAGCAGCCTTTCTACCATTACACTTATCAATGCAATAGTTGTAAATAATATTTTGGGAGTGGCATTGGTCTTTTTAAATCTGTTTTTTGTGTTCGTTTCCGATCCATTTACAAGTAATATTATATCCGCACTAATTTTTATAATAATCTTAATATCAGTAATTTATAGGCAAATTAAGAATTTAATGATGGGGCCTCAAGCAGGGAAGTTTCAATTTTTGTACATATTTTTGTATCTTTGCGCCTTGGAATTATTACCATGGTTAGTTCTGTTCAAACTGTTTTTAAATAGCTGGTAGATTGAAAAAAGCAAAAATTAAGAGTATTCTGATCTCTCAGCCAAGGCCTGAAAATGAGAAGTCGCCCTGGTACGATTTAGAGAAAAAGTACAAATTGAAAATGGATTTCCGCCCTTTCATTCAGGTGGAACCAGTTTCAGGAAAAGAATTTAGGCAACAAAAGGTAAACATCCTTGATTATACAGCGATGATTCTTAACTCGCGTAATTCTGTCGACAATTTTTTTCGCATGTGCGCTGAGCTTAAATTAGAGATTCCAATAGACATGAAATACTTTTGTGTAAACGAAAGTATTGCCAATTATTTGGCCAAATATATTCAGGTAAGAAAGCGTAAAATTTTCACTGGAAAAGGAACAGAAATAGAATTGTTTCCCTTGTTTAAAAACCATCCTACAGAAAAATTCTTATTTCCTTGCAGTGATTGGCGCAAGCAAGACATTGAAAAATTCATGAAAAAAAGCAAGTTTCAATTCAAAGAAGCTTTCTTTTATAAGATCAAATCGGCTGATTTGTCAGATTTAACGCACGTTAATTACGATATTATCGCATTTTTTAGTCCGGCCGATATTCGCTCACTTTACGAGAATTTTCCAAAGTTCAAACAGAACAAAACGCTCATCGCTGGGTTTGGTGCTACAACCATCAAAGCTATGGTAGACGCGGGTTTGGTGGTTAATGTGCAAGCTCCAACTCCTGTTTCACCTTCCATGATTACTGCTGTAGATAAACACATCGAAGCCCATAATAAGTCGGTTTAGCAGGTGTCTAGAAAGCTATAATTTTTCTTTAATTTTCAACAAAATTCCTTTTATTTAAGATATTTTCTATATTCGTAATTACGTTTTCTAGATATTATTTTAAAATAAAGCGAATGAGATCAATCATTACTCGAGTTTTTTTAGGGATAGCAATTCTTGTTAGTGCCAGTGATATCAAGGCTCAACAAGATCCGCACTACAGTCAGTTTATGTATAATAAACTTGCCTACAATGCTGGTTTTGCTGGTGCAACAGATGGAAAAATCTGTGCAACCTTGCTACACCGTACCCAATGGATGGGTTTTGGAGGACAAACTGTAAATGGTTTGGCACAAGGTAAAGCACCGGTAAATTTAGTTGGAAGTATCAATGCCGCCATAGGCAAACGTTTTGGTATTGGTGGTACTATTGTGAGTGATGAATTAGGTTTTGAAACAATGACCATGCCTCGTTTAACTTTGTCGTATCGTCATCCATTAGGTGATGGGGGTGTATTGGCAGCTGGGGTTGGTGTTGGTTACATGCAACGCACATTAGATGGAACTAAATTAAAAGCTTTAGATCCAAACGATCCAAAAATTCCTAATATAGCAGTAAGTGGAAGTGCATTAGATGTAGATTTTGGTTTATATTACACAAAAGATAATTTGTTCGGTATTTTAGATAATTTCTATGCTGGTGCTTCTGCCACACATTTAAATCAAAATCAAATTACCTATGAGTTTGGTTCGAACCGAACCATTATTGATAGCAAAATGCATATGTATTTTGTTACTGGAGGTGAATACCAATTAAATTCTACTATGAAATTGCAGCCAAACCTTATTGTTAAAAAGGATCCAGCAAAAATTCAAGCAGATTTAAATTGCTTTTTAGTTTGGAATGAAAATTTAAGAGGAGGTTTAACTTGGCGTCCAATGGATGCTGCAGTTGTATTAGTTGGTTACCAGTTCCCATTTGGTTTAAATGTGGGTTATAGCTATGATTTAACCACTTCTCGCATATTAAAATACAGTTCAGGATCGCATGAAATCATGATTCGTTATTGCTTTGGTGTCACAATTCCTAAGAGAGTTCCGGTGCTAAGGTCAAGATATACACCAAGATTCATGTAATAAATAGACAATACCTAACGTTATCTTTACAAATTAAATTAAGTTTTACTTGTATTATTAGTTCGAATTAATAATTTTGCCACATTACAGTCATTAATAGTTTACATACGATGAAGCAATTAAAATGGTTTTTCTTCTTCTCTTTAGCCCTAACCTTAACAGGTTGTGGTTTGAGCAGCGACAAAGGAGAATTAACGGGAATTCAAGGTAGAAGTGCCTGGTTTCACCCTCAGCCTTATGGTACAGTGTATATTCCATCTGGAACAATACACGTAGGTGCCAATGAGCAAGACATCCCTAATGCAATGATTGCGCCTAATAAGCAAATCACCATTACGGCTTTCTATATGGATGAAACCGAAATCACCAATAATGAATACCGCCAGTTCGTAGATGAGGTGATGGATTCAATCTTCCGTGAAAAATTGGGAGATAAATATTGGATTCCATTGATTGATCCTATCACTGAGGAAGAAACAGGAGAACATGCCATCAATTATAAGATGCGTATGGAACCAGAAGATATGAAAAACGGTGAAATCAATGACATGTATTACCAAGGTAATGAAATTTACTACCGCACCAAGCAAATTGATGTACGTAAATTGAAATACAAATACGATTATATTGATTTACGTGCTGCTGCTCAATTACATAAGCAAGATGCCTATAAGAGAAACCGTGGCGATTTCAAACGTGAGGAGACTGTAGAAATCTATCCTGATACATTGGTGTTTATGCGTGATTTTACTTACGCTTACAACGAACCTATTTCTACCATGTACTACTGGCATCCAAAATATGACGACTATCCAGTAGTTGGTGTAAATTGGAAACAAGCCCGTGCATTCGCGCATTGGAGAACTTTTCACTTAAATGCATTTTATGTTGAAAACGGTGAAAATGGCGTAACAGCCTTCCGTTTACCAACAGAATATGAGTGGGAATATGCAGCTCGTTCAGGAAGAGATCAAACCATGTACCCTTGGGGTGGACCTTATGTAAGAAATGCTAAAGGTTGTTCATTGGCCAACTTCAAACCTGGTCGTGGCGATTATGGTGCAGATGGTGGTGTTTACCCAATCCGCGTAGCTTCTTACTTCCCTAACGATTTTGGTTTATATGACATGAGTGGAAACGTGGCTGAGTGGACTGTAACAGCATACGCAGAATCTGGTCACTTGTTTACACACGATTTGAACTCAGATTACCAATACGACGCTAAAGAAGAAGATGCAGAAACTTTGAAACGTAAAGTTATCAGAGGTGGATCGTGGAAAGATATTGCACATTATATTCAAAATGGTAGCCGTTCATATGAATACCAAGATAGTGCAAATTCTTACACAGGTTTCCGCTTAGTTCAAAGCTATGTAGGTCGTTCAAATAGAGATAAAAAGTAATTACTAAAAATATTAATCAATCAAACAACTAAATTAAATTATTAATCAAATGAAAAACAGTTTTTTAGAAAGTAAAGGCTTCAAGTCTTTCATGGCCAAAGCTTATGGTATTGGTGCCGCAGTCGTAATCGTTGGAGCTCTTTTTAAAATCCTCCATTGGAAGGGTGCAGATATTATGCTTATGGTTGGTTTGTTAACAGAAGCAGCTATTTTCTTTGTTTCCGCATTTGAACCACCTCACCAAGAACCAGATTGGACATTGGTATATCCTGAATTAGCTGGTATGGAACCTAAAGATAAAAAATCTGCAAACAAAGGAACCATTACCCAACAATTGGATAAAATGATGGAAGAAGCTAAAATTGGTCCAGATTTGATTAGCAGTTTAGGTAATGGCATGCGTACTTTGAGTGATAATGTATCAAGCATGAAAGATCTTTCTACTGCTGCTGTTGCAACAGATACTTATACTAAAAACGTACAAGCAGCTGCAGATTCATTAACCGGAATCAATACTTCATACACCAAAGCTGTTACAGCAATGGAAGGTTTAGTAAATGCATCTGAAGGTTCACGTGAATATGGTGCTCAAATTGAAAAAATGACCAAAAACTTGGCTTCATTGAATTCAATTTATGAATTAGAAATTGCTGAATCTAATAACCACTTAAAAGGTATCAACGAGTTTGTTGGTGGCTTATCGAAAGTTGTTAGTACATTAAATGATACCAACGCCAATGCAGAACACTTCAAAGGTGAAATGGACAAATTAAACAAAAATCTATCTTCATTGAATAGCGTATATGGTAACATGTTAGCTGCAATGAATGTTCGTGGTAATTAATTCTTAGTTTAGAAAATACAATATTATAACAAATGGCTGGAGGTAAAGTATCTGTAAGGCAGAAGATGATCAACATGATGTATTTGGTGTTAACAGCATTGTTAGCGCTAAACGTATCTGCTGAAATCTTGAAGTCCTTCCACATGGTAGAAGTAAGTATGGATCGTGCTGGTGAAAATATTGACAAGAAAAATGTTAATACACTCGCTGCCATAGCTAGGTATCACACCGATATCCCTGCCGACCCTACAGGCACACTTGCATACAATAAATCATTAGATGCTAAAAAGATCGCCGATGATGGTGTGAAATATTTTGCAGATCTAAAGGAACTGTTGATTGCAACTGCTGGTGGTCGTAAAGAAGGTAACCCTGAAGAAGAGGTTGCACAACCTAGTAACATTGAATTACACGCTAATTTAATGATTAACCAAGGAAAAGGTAAAGAAGTAAAAGAAAAAATCAATGCAATTAGAAATGCTTTATTAGGTTTAATGCCTAAAGAAAAGCAAGAATTAATTAAAAGTGATTTGCGTACAGAAGATCCTAAAGATTCTAAAGAAACTTGGGAGGCAGAAATGTTTGAACATACGCCTCTTGCTGCGGTAGTTGCTTTGTTGTCAAAAACCCAAAACGACATCAAAAACACTGAATCACAAGTGTTGGATTATTTCAGAGGTTCATTAACTGAAAATGTAATGATCATTGACCAGTTAACACCTCAAATTATCCCTGTAAATGGAACTAATATTACCATTGGTAACAAATACCAAGCTGAAATCTTCTTAGCTGCATCTAGTTCTAGGTCTGAAGCTAGTATCTCAGTAAACGGTAATCCTTTGAAGAGCGAAAGTGGTGTTGGTAAATATGAAGTGACTGCAAGTAGAGAAGGTGAAAACAAATTCAAAGCAGTTATTACTACAACCAACTCAAGTGGAAAAAAAGAAACCTATGAAAAAGAAGGTTCTTTCTTTGCCTTGGCTCCTTTAGCTGTAATTTCTGCAACCAAAATGAACGTAGTTTATATTGGTTTAGAAAACCCAATATCAGTTTCAGTACCAGGTTTCTCTGCTAACAAAGTAGATGTAACTTGTTCTGGAGGTAATTTAAGAAAAGTTGGTAGTGGTGGTGAATACTTATTAACTGTTGATGGTTCGATCCGTGAAGTTAAAATTTCAGCTTCGGTTGAAGGAAAAACGATGGGATTTGCCACATACCGTGTACGTCAAGTACCTAAGCCTACTCCAATGTTAGGACCAATTGAGCAATCAGGTTCTGTTTCAATGGGACAATTAAAAGCAGTAAATTTCGTATTAACTGCATTGAAAGATTTCGCTTTTGAAGGTGTTAAATTCACTCCAATTAGCTGGAATTTGGTGTATGCACCTAAAAATGGTGGTGCTAGAGTTGAACAAGGTAGTGGTGAGCAATTAACAGGTGGTGCTAAATCAATTTTGATGAATGCTCGTCCTGGTGATCGTATCATCTTGATGAATATAAAAGCTAAAGGTCCTGCTGGTCCTGTGCCTATCCCTTCATCTCTTGTATTAGAGGTTAGACAATAATTAGAATCTTAGGAAAATGAAAAAATCAATTGGTATCATTGTTCTTCTGTTGCTATCGTATAGCAATTTTGCCCAAGGTGTATATGATGATTTTATATACAACCGCCAGGCAGTTACAGAACGCAAAGTTATTGCTTGGCCTTATTTACGTGAGGCAGATGTAATGTACGCCAAAAGGGTAGTACGTATCGTTGATACACGTGAGAAGGTTAACCAATCTATGGCTTGGCCTAAAAACCCATTGAGCATTATTCTTTATAATGCTGTTAGAGATGGTAAATTAGTGCCTTATGAAAACGACTCATTGACGTCACAAATGTCTATTGAGAAATTTATGAGCCAAGGTACGGATACAGAATATGTAGATGTTCCAATTGATCCAAATGATCCTACTTTTACGCAAACAGATACCATCATCAATCCAATGATTCCTGAATTGCGTATTCAAAAATTCAGAATTGTTGAAGATTGGATTTTCGACAAAAAACATTCTCAAATGTATGTGCGTATCGTATCTATCTCACCTCGCTACAATATGCGTTTAGGTGGTGTAGACTTAGGTGAGGCAGATTTGTGTGTATTTAAATATCATTCAAAAGATGGTCAAGACTTACGTCATTATTTGATCAACTTTGAAATATTCAATCGCCAAAATGATGCAGCGCGTTTAACCTACGACGATTGGTTTGAGCAAAGGTTGTTCAACAGTTACGTGGTTAAAGAAGCTAATCAACAAGATATGTATATCAAAGATTATGCAGAATTTAAAGACAATGGCGTTGCCGCTATCTTAGAAGGAGAGCGTATCAAAAACGAGTTGTTTGAGAAAGAACATGACCTTTGGGAATACTAAACACTCATTTAACAAAAAAGCCCCTTATACCTTGTATAAGGGGCTTTTTTTATGCCTTTAACTTTGCCTTTGTTTTCCATTTTACCAGTAATAAATAGGCTAAGGCAATTAGTAATATTTTAAATTGCTGATAATGAGTAAATACAAGGCCTCCGCGCATTTTTTTATATTAATAGCTACTATTTATTTGCAATTATAAGCTTCCTTCTTATCTTTGCACTCCCCTTGAGAGCGGAAACGCAATCAAAATGGAGGCATAGCTCAGCTGGTTCAGAGCATCTGCCTTACAAGCAGAGGGTCCTTGGTTCGAATCCATGTGCCTCCACCAAAGCCACCGATAACTCGGTGGCTTTTTTTATGCCCAAAATTTATCAAATAGTTCAGCTGATTCAGACATCCCGCCGCAAGGCGGGAGGGTCCTTGGTTCGAATCCATGTGCCTCCACCAAAGCCACCGATAACTCGGTGGCTTTTTTTATGCCCAAAATTTATCAAATAGCTCAGTAGGTTCATACATCTTGGTTTGAATCAATGAGCCTCCACACAAGCCACCGATAACTCAGTGGCTTTTTTTATGTCCAAAATTTATTTATTAGATCTAGAGGCCTAGCTTTTGGTGGATTATCTCCAAACCGTAATTATATGTGATTGAAGTAATTTTTAGAATATAAATTTATATTCAAAACAAAGGTTTAAGTATTATATAGAATAAATAAGAAAATGCTATAATATTCATCAATAATAGGACCAACTTGGGAGGCTGGTAAGAAACCAAATTTAAAAATTTATTGGTTTTTCGATTTTTAATATCTTCAGGATTGCTATACAATTCAAAAATATATGCAATGATTGCAATTGTAAAAAAGATTATGCTTAGGATTGATAATTTGCCAACATTATTAGGAGAATAAAATCGTCCAATTAAAAGTCCTGCAATCAAAGAAACATACTTAACGTTTCTAAGAATAAAATTTATTTGAATTTTCATATTTTATTTTGTCTGTTAACAATTCTACATTTTTTTTTATACAAAAAAAAGCCACCCCTTTGCAGAGATGGCTTTACCTTTAGGGAGGAATTTATACTTATCTAAAATGAGGGCATCTGTATCTTTTGGCGTGGGTAAACAAACCTAATTTTAAATTGTTAGGGATAATACTCAAGCCTATGGTATGGTTCCATAATTTGTCGTTGAAATTAATACTTCTTCCATCGCCAGCATCGGCAGAGGTGAATGCAAAATAGGATTGTGCAGTTATATACATTCCTTTTGCTAATCTAAAGTTTAGGCCTAAACCTAATGGAAGGGTAAGTTCATTCTGCAAACCACTGGTTAAGCTATCTTTCATATGAATATTGCGGTATCCAATACCAGCAATAATAAAAGGATTGATAATTGGATCATCATATAATCCCAAAAACTTCCATTGAAAATGTACATCAACAGAATTCATTCTCTTAAAGAAATAAAAATTGTTGTCTGGGGTATGGAATCCCCATTCTCCATGCAAATAAGAAAGTGAAACATTTAGTTTAGGGCTGATGTAGCGGGTTAAGCTTGCACCGGCAACCCCAGGTTCATTTTTTTGTTTTAATTTACCATCTAAATCGTAGAAACTAGTTGGCTTTAAATCAAATTTAAAGAAACCATTGCCCATATCTCCACTGTACTCACTAATACCTACCATGCCAGTAATGGCCCAAGGATTATGACGTGTTTGGGATTGAACAAAATTTGTACCTGCTAGTAATAAACAAGTAATTGCTAAAGTTAATAATTTTTTCATTTTGAGTAAAGGTTAGGTTGTGGTCAAATGAATCTCCATTCATTAATGACCGAAACAAAACTATACAAAAAAAAGAAAAAATACTACAAATTGTGGAAAATATATAAAAATAGACACTAAAAAAGAGTTTCATTTTTAATGTAACTCATTATAATACTGTGTTTTAAGTAATTTTATTTTTTTTTAATATTATTCCATCACTTTGTACATGCCATAAATTACCATTATAGCGCCTAAAGTTGTTGGTCCGTATAAAATGAAATCGTATAAAAGGTGACTTGGATCTGCAATAATGCTTAAGATGCAGCCAATTATTAAAATAATAGCGCCAAAGCCAATTAGTGTAAAGCCCCTTTGGGTGCGTAATTTCCGACTATCAACCTGCTCCAGTTCCAACTCGCTTGTTGCTTCTAAAAGTGTAGTGTTTGTATTTTCCATGTCGTGTGTTTTATACCTACAATTTATTAAGTAAGCGTTAATTGTCAAGTTGTTTTATTGAAATTTTCTTAGATTCTTTTAAATTATTTGTGGATTACGCTATCTAATGAATGTTAGGGTAGTAGGGCTAGGCGTTTTCATTTGAATGAATAATTGGATTGCTTAAAATATTATTTAGGCCTTTTAATATTTGGCTGCTTGCGCTAGCTAAAATGTATCTTTGTTTTTTATAATTTATAAATACAAATAATTTTAAGACTATGATATTTATTTCTTTAGGTCTAATTGTACTTGCTGTTGCATTTTTTATGCCGGCAAACGAAATCACAAAAAAAGTGGGTGCAGGAATTCGTGTTTTTGGAATTGTGTTATTGGTATTGGGTGTTTCCACTTCTTGTTTCAAACAAATTGATGCTGGATTTGTAGGCGTGAAAGTATTATTTGGACAAGTTCAAAATGATGTATTGCCAAGTGGTTTGCATTTTATAAACCCTCTAGTAGATGTAAAAGAAATGGATGTAAAAACTCAAAATTATACCATGAGTGGTATTCATGATGAAGGAGATAAAGAGGGTGATGATGCTATTCGTATTCTTACGGCTGATGGTTTGGAAGTTGCCATTGATTTAACCGTGCTTTTTAAAGTTGTTCCAGCAGATGCCCCTAAAATATTAAATGAAACGGGATTGGATTATAATATAAAAATTGTTCGTCCTATAACGCGTACAGCTATTCGCGATAATGCTGTGTATTATGAAGCGGTGGCACTGTATTCTTCTAAGCGCGATGAATTTCAAAATAGAATCTTTAAAACAATTGAAAAGAGTTTTAAAGAACGTGGAATTATTTTGGAGCAAATGTTGGTTCGTAATATAACCTTACCTGTTTCTGTAAAAGCTAGTATTGAATCTAAAATCAATGCAGAGCAAGATGCACAAAAAATGCAGTTTGTATTGCAGAAAGAAAAACAAGAAGCAGAACGTAAAAGGGTAGAAGCACAAGGTATTGCCGATTACCAACGTATTATTAGTAGTGGACTTACAGATAAACAATTGCAATACGAAACCATTAAGGCAAATTTAGAATTGGCGAAGTCTCCTAATAGCAAAGTCATTGTAATGGGCAGAGGAAATTCACCGCTTATACTCGATGCAAAATAGGTTCGAACCGAAACTGTTTAAAAGGTAATTTCTACCTGTGGTAATTCTGCTCTAATTCTTTCTTTTTCTTTCTCTCCAAGCGGATTACCTGCCAGATTGAGCGTTTTTAATTTGCGTAACCTATAAAGATACGGGGGCAATGAGCCAATATTATTGTTCTCTAAATTGAGCTCTTCAATTTTACTCAAGCCTGTTATTGTTCTTGGTAAATACAGTAGTTTGTTATTACTCAAATCTAAACTTACCAATCTTTTTAACTGATGAATTTCTGCAGGGAGTTCTGCAATATTGTTAAAACTTAAATTCAAAGATTGAATGTTTTTCAGTTGATTTAATCCATCTATGCCTGCTAATAAATTATTGGATGCATTGAGTTTTTTTAGGTAAAACCAATTGGGATAAAATAAACTTAAACTTTGCAATTGGTTAAAACTTACATCTAAATTTTCTAGGTTTGCTAATTTGGTAAATGTCTTGGGAAGTGCCGTTAATTGGTTGTTGGAAAGGTTTATGTCCTTTAGTAATTCGAGTTGTTTTACATTATTTGGAATAGATTTTAATTTGTTTTTGCTAAGATTTAAGGTCAACAAATTTCTCATTTTACTTATTCCAACAGGCCATTTAAGCAAATCCATTTCTTTTAATTCCAATTGCCTTACCTTGTCTTTTTCAATGAAAGCAGAATCGTAATTGGTATAGGTTTTAAAAGATTCTTTTCCATATTTTAATTCATAAATAGGGCGTGGAGAACAATTGATTGGACTTATTAAAAAACGCCTGTCTTTGAAATCTTTTATTTCGCCAATTCCCGAAGTTTCTAAGCGTAAATTTTCCAGGTCTTGCTCTAAGGTATAAAGGCCGCCATTGGTAATCTTTGCAAGGTAGGCAAGGTGTGGATTTACGCCAAATTCTTTGCTGTAGCCACAGACAATGATGCGCACAGGCTTGTTAATTTTAACTGCCAATTCTATATCTCTAATACATGCAAAATTATCTGCTATCAAAACTATTTCTTGGTGATTGGGAAATCTTTTAATGGATTCTATTATTGCTTCAATATCATTCTCTTGCCTATCACCACCACCACCATTGAGTCGAACCAAATTAAACAAGTTAATAATTTTAGGAATGTCTGCTGCTTCTGCAGAATAAATGCCGCCTGTTTCACCAATTATTTTATTTGCATTTGTTTTGTTATCGCCATCATTGAAAAGGCTAATAAATCTAATGCCAGATGTTTTATAATTTAATAAATGCCAATGTACCACCTGGGCGCCATACCCATACATACTGCCTGTCCAATCGTTTACCACTAAGGCATCTGCCCATTCTGGATGCCTGTCCATTACCTTCCAAACAACGCTGTCTGTAAATGGATTATTCTTTAAAAATTCTGTTACCTGCCTTTTAAATTGAAACATTTCTAAAGGTGTTCTTTCAGACAATTTGATGGTAGATGGTTTAATAATTTCTTTTTGAAGCTGCTCTTTAATTAATTGTTTTTGCACATCTAGTGGTTTGTTTTGAATGGCAGTTCTGGTTTGCTCATCTAACAAGTTAGATTGCTTTATACCTTCAATAGTTTCTGTTAAATCTTTGATTCCTCCTTGTGTATTTTTGTCGGTTCGAACCGAAACATTGTCTGGCGTTTTTTCTTCTAATGAATCAATTAACAAAGCTTCTTCCTCGGCTGTTCTATACCAAATAACAACTCCATGGAAAAGGGTATTTACCTGATCGTCGTTTTCAATATGGGTTTGCAGGATGGTGTTCCATGTAAAATTTGGATCGTTTAAGCTGGCATCTAATTGAAACAAATGAATGAGTCTATTGCAAAGCAAAGGATAGATTTCTTTGTAAATACTATCGTGCAAGGGGTAGCGCGAATAAACAATATCTACCCGGTAGGGGAAAACCGTATCTTGAATATTTGTCCAAAATTTGGGAGCAATAAAATCTGAGCTGCGCAACCCATTTTTAAGAAACACCACATGTTTGCCTGGTGTAACTTTGTATTCATAAACAAATTTCTCTTTAAATTTGGCTTTAATGCTTGGCCCGTATTTTTTTGGATTTTGTAATTGGTTTGGGTCAAAATAGTTTTGGGCAAAAGAACTTAGGTTTGCAATTAAAGTAATGCAAATCAGTAAGATGCGTTTGTTTATGTGTGTAATTTTCACCCTCTCTATTTTGTTACCGTATTTTACAATATACACTTAATTTTAAAATCAGGTAAAATGTTTACATAATTTCTTTAGGAAAGCCTCCTTTTTCCTACATTGCATAGCGTTTGTTGGCACAGCAATACTAACAAATTTAAACCATGACAAATATATGTCGAATAATTTAAGTGAACTTTCTGGTAGAAAAGGACTAGAAAACAATTTGTTTGAGGCCCTAGGTGAGCGCGCCAAGCAAGCTGGAACTCCTAATAAAGAAGATATAGAAGCCTTGGCACAAGCTTTCTTATTTGGAGAGGCAAATGTTTATGGTACAACAAGTTTTTATGATTTTTTACGACCAGAAAACAAGGGTAAAAAAGTATATGTATGCAATGGCAGTGCTTGTTTAACTTCTGGAAAACAAAAAGATTTAAAAGATAAATTAAGCCATCATTTTGAAGCCAATGAAATTGGTGAAATGTGTTGTTTAGGTAGATGTCATGAGAATGCTGCCTTTCATGTAAATGGCCATAATTATTCGGGTGAGGCAATTGCGCATATAGATGAAATAAAAAAAGAAAGTTATCCCTTTCAAGAAAATTATTTTGTAGGAGCTTTGGGTAAACAGATTCTTACGGCTAATTTTCCTGGCATTGATGCCTATTACAAAATTTTAGAAAAAGCTTTAAAGCAAACACCAGACGCTTTATTAGCAGAATTAAAAACAGCTGGTTTGCGTGGACGTGGGGGTGCTGGTTTTCCAATTGGTTTCAAATTAGAATCGGCAAAAAACACCGCCAGTGAGCAAAAGTTTATTGTTTGTAACGCAGATGAGGGCGATCCAGGAGCCTATAGCGACAGGTATTTGTTAGAACATCAAATTCATTCTGTTTTACTCGGAATGATTATTGGTGGCTATATAATGGGAGCCAATTTTGGGGTTTTATACATTCGTGCAGAATACCCAGAATCTATTAAAAATGCACATGATGCCATAGCACAAATTAAGGAGAAAGTTTTCTTAGGTAAAAATATTTTAGGTTCAGGATTTCAATTTGATTTTAAAGTAATTTCTGCGCAAGGTGCTTATATCTGTGGTGAAGAAACCGCTTTACTTTCTAGTATTGAAGGCCAACGGCCAGAGGTACGTGTTAGGCCGCCTTATCCAACGCAGCATGGTTTGTTTAATAAGCCAACTGTGGTAAATAATGTGGAAACACTTGCCAATATTCCTTTCATAATTTCTGAAGGTGGAGCAGCGTTTGCGTCTTTAGGTAAAGGAAAATCTACGGGTACCAAATTGGTTTCATTAGATGGTTTTTTTAATAGACCAGGTATCTATGAGGTTGAAATGGGAACGCCATTAAAATTAGTAATAGAAGAATTGGGACAAGGATTTAAATCTCCTGTGAAGGCTATGCATATTGGTGGCCCACTAGGAGGATTGGTGCCGCTTTCAAAAATTGACAGTTTAAGTATAGATTTTGAAACCTTTGCCGCAGAGAAATTTTTATTGGGACATGCGTCGGTGGTTTGTTTACCCAAATACTTTCCAATTATAGATTATATGGAACATTTGTTTCAATTTACAGCACATGAAAGTTGTGGCAAATGTTTTCCATGCAGACTTGGTTCAACCCGAGGCCATGAATTAATTGCAGGTGCAAAAAACGATGGACCAAAAATAGACAGGGACCTTTTTGACGATTTAATTGAAACCATGGAGATTGGCTCGCTATGTGCACTTGGAGGCGGCTTGCCATTGCCAATTAGAAATGCATTGCAGTATTTTCCAGAAGAATTGAACCCTTATTTTAAAGCATAAAAAAAGAAGTATGAGTCAGATTGCCTATATAGACAACGAAGCTTTTGAAATACAAGATGGGGAGACCATTCTTGCTTTTGTTCGCAGAATAAAAGGAAAAAATTTAGTTCCAACATTGTGTGATGCACCCAATTTAGATCCGTTTGGCTCTTGTCGTGTGTGCAGTGTAGACGTGGCATTGGCGGAGAACGGGCCAGTGAAAACACAAGCATCTTGTCATACCCCTGTGATGCCAAACTCTTTTATTTATCCAAGCTCTGATCGCGTATTGAAGCTTAGAAAAAATATTGTAGAGTTGGTGCTTACAGATCATCCATTGGATTGTTTAACCTGTGAAGTAAATAATAATTGCGAACTACAATCAGTGGCAGCACAAGTGGGCGTGCGCGATGTACGCTATCCTGCAGGCAAGAACCATTTAGATAGAAAAAAAGATTTAAGTCATCCTTATATGACATCAGATTTTTCTAAATGTATCAATTGTTTTAGGTGTGTGCGTGCTTGTGATGAGGTGCAAGGACAATTTGTATTGAGTATGGCCGGTAGAGGTTTTGATAGCCATATTGTAAAAGGACAAGAAACAACATTTAATGAATCTGCTTGTGTAAGCTGTGGTGCTTGTGCACAGGCTTGTCCAACCTCCGCCATTAGTGATGTGTACGAATCAAAATCAATAGTAGCAGATAAAAAAATAAGAACAATTTGTACCTATTGTGGGGTGGGTTGTAATTTAGAAGTATCTGTAAAATCTGGTAGTATTAAGTCGATCCAAGCGCCGTATAATGCGGAGGTAAACCAAGGGCATACTTGTTTGAAAGGACGATTTGCTTTTGCATTTTACAAGCATCCTGATAGAATAAAAACACCATTGATAAGGCGCAATGGACAGTTAGAACCTGCAACTTGGGATGAGGCCTACGATTTTATTTCAAGTAAATTAACGGAGATATTAAAGAAAAACGGACCAGATTCATTTGCAGCCATTTCCTCGGCACGTTGCACCAATGAAGAAAATTATTTGATGCAAAAATTCACGCGTGCAGTTGTGGGTACAAATAATATTGATTGTTGTGCAAGGGTTTGTCATTCGCCAACTGCCTTAGGAATGCAAAGGGCATTTGGAACAGGCGCTGCAACAAATTCTATTATAGACTTAAAGTATACAGATTGCATCATGGTTATTGGAGCAAACCCAACTGATGCGCATCCAGTAACAGGAGCTAAATTGAAGCAGTTTGCTATGAAGGGCAAACCAAGTATTGTTATAGACCCTCGTAAAATAGAGCTGGCAAAATATGCTACTTATCATTTGCAATTGAAGCCTGGAACAAATGTGGCTTTGTTAAATATGATGTTGTATTATATCATTTCGGATGGTTTGGCGGATAAGGAATTCATTGCAAATAGTACAGAAGGTTATGATGATTTTGCTGCTCAGATACAACAATTGAATATAGATGAATTAGCAGCTATAACTGGCGTTGACAAGGAATTGGTTCGCGCCGCATCCCATGCCTATGCCAAGGCAAAAAATGCCATGTCGTTTCACGGATTGGGTGTAACAGAACATTCCCAAGGATCGTTTACCGTAATGCTAATTTCTGATTTGGCAATGATTACTGGAAACATAGGTAGAAGAGGTGTTGGCGTAAATCCATTGCGCGGACAAAACAACGTACAAGGTGCAGCAGATATGGGTTGTCAGCCACATCAAGGTGCAGGTTATTTGGATGCTTATGATCCAGAAATAAATAAGAAATACGAAACGTTTTACCAAACAAAAATACCGTTTAGCAAGGGATTGAAAATTCCGGAAATGTTTGAAGCTTCTATAGCAGGAAATTTAAAAGCAATGTGGTTAATGGGAGAGGATGTGGTTCAAACCGATCCTAATACCAATAAAGTAATTGCAGCCATGGAGCATTTGGAATTATTGGTGGTGCAAGAATTGTTTATGACAGAAACAGCAAAATATGCTACTGTTATTTTGCCTGGTGCATCTTTCCTAGAGAAGAGTGGAACTTTTACCAATGGTGAACGCCGCATACAAAAGGTACAACAAGTGGTAGAACCATTGCCTGGTACAAAAACAGATGGGCAGATTTTGGTGGATATCATGAATAAAATGGGTTATACCCAAGCGCCTTATGATGCCAATGAAATGTTAAAGGAGATATCTCAAATTGTACCATTTTTTGCTGGCGTTAAATGGGACGAGCTTGGTGAGAATGGCAAACAATGGCCTGTAAAAGCAGATGGCAAAGGAACAGAAATTTTGCATTTAGATGGCGCTTTCAATAGAGGCAAAGGCAAGTTTCATTATTTTGATTGGAAAGAATCTGGTGAGATTAGAAAGAATGGGGAGGAGTATCCATATATTATAACAACCAATAGGGAATTGGAACATTATAATTCTGGTACCATGACCAGGCGAACCAATAATGTTAAGATATTAACAGAGGATGTTTTGTTGATTCATCCAAATGATGCTGCCAAGAATTTGATAAAGGATGGTGAATTTGTTTGTGTAGAATCGCCAAGGGGCAAGGTAGATATTAAGGCCAAGGTTTCTGATGAAGTGCGCGAAGGTATTTTAAGTACTACCTTTCATTTTCCTGAATTGATGCTCAATATAATTACCAGCGATGAACATGATTCGGAGGCATTGTGCCCAGAATATAAAGTAGTTTCTGTGAAAATTAGAAAGAGCAAAGGAGAGTATAAAAATAAACCCCAAGTCAGTTTGGCTTAGGGTTTATTTGAGTTTTTATTTTACAAATCCGTAGAGAGGCGCCATAGCAGGACTAGAAAAAACCTGCAATTGAATGCCATTAGCGATGGTATCAATTGGCGTGATTTTAAAGTACACCACCGTGTTATTATCCCAAACAAGCGAGGTGTCGCTAGTTTGTTTGTAGGAGCCATAGCAGAAATTGCTATCAAGACCAAAGATTACTCTTGTCCAGCAATAGTTTCCATCTTCTTTTAGATTTAAAATTTTATAACCATCATTGGTAAGGGAACTGTCGCGGTAATATTTTCCTGATAGTTTATAATGGATTGGCAGACCTTCAACCTTATCATCTTTTTTACAGGCAGTAAAAAAAACACTTGTACTTAATAACAGAAAAAGAATAATGCGCATAAGAATATTTTTTAGCAAGTAAACAAAAAACTGCTGATTTGCGCCAATTTATTTTTTGTTTTACTGCCTAAGGTTGCACAGCAACTACGATAGCTGCCATAAGCGCTAAAAGGAAAATCTTAAATATTATGGAGGATGCTTCTTCTGCATTTTGTGTTCTGGTATATTGACGGGAATTTTCCGCAGGGAATTTGACAGCAAATTGTTGTTTGGCTAATGTGTCAATTTTTTGGAAGGTGTTTCCAGCCAAATGGGAGGCAATAGAATTGGTTGTTTTGGAAGAGTTAGGGATTTCACGGTATAAATAGGTGGAAGCACTTTGGAAGCCATTTCCACTAAATCCTGCTCTGTCGGCCATTTTTATAGGGATGGTTTCAAATTCATTAAAGGTACTGTAATTGCTGTAGAAAATTTGTTTTGGACTATTTTTTTCTGAGCACATGAGGGTAGTATTCAGTTTGCTAATTTGGAGTGTATCTCCATTATAAGGGTATGGTTGCGGTTCTGTTTTTTTGATATCTATAAGGCAATTTTCTAGGTTGATATTTATTAACTGTGTTTTTGAATCTAATTTATAGCCACTCATGAAAAGTTTATTGAAGAGGCTTTGGGTATAAAGTTCATCAAAATTGTCTAATTGTTTATTGATAGAATCCTTAAACAAATAGGCACCATCATATTGATAATTTATATTGGTATTGTTAAGGTTAACGCCAATATCGGAGCGAAAATGTTCGAAGCCAGTTTCTTTCACAACAGTGCAAGCATTAAGAAAGAAACTGCAAATACAAACGAATTGTAGAGTTGATTTTCTGAATTCAAATGGTGCTATCATAATGCAGATTTATGGGTGTAAAGGTAATTAGACAATTATCAGGCCAAAATTATTTTCATTATTTCCTGCGATTAATGTAGATTGCAAGCTCAATAAATAGTATGAATATTACATTACCAGACGGTTCCGTTCGTTCGTATGAACGGGGCACCACCGCCTTAGAAATTGCGAAGTCTATCAGTGAAGGATTGGCACGCAATGTTCTTACCGGCAAATTAAACGGCCGCGTGATTGAATTGTTGGAACCTTTAGACGAGGATGGTTCACTTACCTTGTACACATGGGACAGCAAAGAAGGCAAAAATGCATTTTGGCATTCCTCTGCACACGTTTTGGCGCAAGCCATCGAATTCTTTTATCCAAATGTGAATCTTACCATTGGTCCTGCCATTGAGAATGGGTTTTACTATGATATAGATTTTAATGGTGCAGCATTTTCTGAAAAAGAATTCAAGAAAATTGAAGACAAGATGTTGGAATTTGCCCGTGAAAAGGCTGATTTCCAAAAGAAGGCCATAAGCAAAACAGATGCATTGGCTTATTACAGTGAGCGCAATAATCCATTTAAGGTTGAATTAATTGAAAACTTAAATGATGGTGAAATAACCTTCTGCACGCACAGCAATTTCTCTGATTTATGTCGTGGAGGACATATTCCCAATACAGGCTTTATTAAGGCTGTAAAGTTAATGACAGTTGCAGGTGCTTACTGGCGTGGTAGTGAGAAAAACCCCCAATTGACTAGGGTTTATGGAATATCCTTTCCTAAGCAAGGCGAATTAACAGATTACCTGAACATGTTGGAGGAAGCCAAAAAGCGCGACCACCGCAAGTTGGGTAAGGAATTAGAGATATTTACTTTTGACGATGATATTGGGCCAGGCTTACCTTTATGGTTGCCCAATGGCGGTGCTATTATTGAGTTATTGGAAACTTTTGCCAAGAAAACAGAGGCAGATGCTGGCTATGTGAGGGTAAAATCGCCACATATTGCCAAGGAGAGTTTGTATTTGAAGAGTGGGCATTTGCCGTATTACAAAGACAGTATGTTTCCGCCTATGGAAATGGATGGTGACAAATACTATTTGAAGGCAATGAATTGCCCGCATCACCATAAGATTTTTGCAGCTACTCCAAAGAGTTACCGTGATTTGCCATTGCGTTTTGCGGAGTATGGGACTTGTTACCGTTATGAGCAAAGTGGGGAATTATTTGGCTTGATGCGCGTGCGCAGTTTGCAAATGAACGATGCCCATATTTATTGTACCGAGGCGCAATTTGAGGCCGAGTTTAAAAGTGTAAACGATTTGTATTTAAAATATTTCCAGGTTTTTGGAATTGATAAGTATGTGATGCGCTTCTCTAAGCATGATCCAGCAAAATTGGGTCAGAAATACATTAACGAACCAGAACTTTGGTTGAAAACTGAAGCAATGGTGAGGAAAGTATTGGTAAACCTAGGATTAAATTTTGTGGAAGTAGAGGATGAGGCAGCGTTTTATGGTCCTAAGATTGATATTCAGATTTATTCTGCCATTGGCAGGGAGTTTACATTGGCCACAAACCAAGTAGATTTTGCGCAAGCGGATAGGTTCGACCTTTATTTTACCAATGAAAAGAACGAAAAAGAGCGCCCATTGATTATTCACAGGGCGCCTTTGAGCACACATGAACGCTTTATTGGCTTTTTATTAGAACATTACGCAGGAAATCTGCCAGCTTGGTTATCGCCCAAACAGGTGAGCATCTTGCCAATTAGTGATAAGTATGTTCCTTATGCTCAAAAACTTGTTGAATTGATGAAAATAAACGATATTCGCGCCCTGCTTGATGACAGGAACGAGAAAATCGGCAAGAAAATAAGGGATGCAGAAATGAAAAAAATCCCATTCATGTTGGTAGTAGGGGAGAATGAAATGCAGGAAGAGAGCGTTTCCTTAAGGAAGCACGGTGAAGGAGATTTAGGAAAAATGGCATCAGCAGAATTTGTGAATTATTTTAAAGATCAACTAACAGTAAAAATATAAGTTTCTTTGGCAGCACCAAATGTACCCATTAGCAGTAGCGGAAGACCGGGAGGGCAAAGTCCTAACCAAAACCGTTTCAACAGAGGCAGACGTTCATTAGAACCCGAGCACAAACTCAATAACCTTATCAGGGCCAGTACGGTTCGATTGGTAGGTGAAAATATAGAAGTTGGTGTTTATTCCATTGCGGAAGCTTTGAGAATAGCCCATGAGCAAGAAATGGATTTGGTTGAAATATCGCCAAATGCAGATCCTCCGGTATGTAGAGTTGTTGACTATAAGAAATTCTTATACGAACAAAAGAAGAAAAAGAAAGAGCAAAAGGCTAACCAATCGAAGTCTGAGGTAAAAGAAATTCGTTTTGGACCTAATACAGATGAGCATGATTTTGAGTTTAAATTGAAACATGCAGAAAACTTTATTAAGGATGGTCATAAGGTGAGAGCTTTTGTATTCTTTAAAGGAAGGTCAATTGTATACAAAGAACGCGGAGAGGTTTTGTTGCTGCAATTAGCGCAACGCTTATCTGAAACAGCCAAAGTAGAACAATTACCGAAGTTAGAGGGAAAGAAAATGTTTTTGATCCTGAACCCAAAAGGTAAGGCAGGTAAATAACAAAATGCAAGGGGCGGTTCGAACCAAACCTGAAGGGAAAGAAAGTCGTAATTAATAACTAGATAATAAAGGAGAATTTAGGACTATGCCTAAGATGAAAACATGTAGCTCAGCCAAAAAACGTTTTAAGGTTACCCCAAGTGGTAAAATTAAAAGGGCTCAAGCTTTTAAAAATCACATTTTAACTAAAAAAACTACTAAGCAGAAACGCGGCTTAACCAAAATGGTTACAGTTAGTGATGCTGATATGAGTAAAGTTAAAATTTTGTTGGGTATTGGTAAATAACCAATCCAACTAGGTCCCGTGATACCGGGACGGCCGTTTTTGGGTGGGCCTAAAACACCTGGTTTATCAATCGTTTAACCCGAACACAAGCACAAAAGATCAGTTAACGCTGACGCTTTCGTTCAAAAAACTAAAATTATGCCACGTTCAGTCAATTCCGTTGCGAGTCGCGCTCGCAGAAAGAAACTCCTTAAGTTAGCCAAAGGTTACTGGGGTAAAAGAAAAAATGTATTAACCATTGCTAAGCATACCATCGACAAAGGTCTTGGATATGCTTACAGGGATCGTAAAACCAAAAAACGCAATTTCCGTAGCTTATGGATCGTTCGTATCAATGCAGGCGCACGTTTGCATGGGTATAGCTACAGCCAATTTATGGACTTAGTTCATAAAAAAGGCTTAGGCTTGAACCGTAAAGTTCTTGCTGATATGGCAATGAACCATCCAGAAACTTTCGAAGCAATTGTTAAATCGGTAAAATAATTTAGAATTTAATTACGACTAAAAAGCCCCATACATCATTGATGTATGGGGCTTTTGCTTGAATAGGGTTTGAGAAATTCTATTTAGAATTTAACTTGGTATTTATTTCAGTAATTTCTGATGAGATAATTTGAATGCTAGATTTTACTGTACTAATTTCTTCTTTGTTTGCATTAGAAAGACGCTCTGCAAAATGTTGGCTGCTTTTACCTTCGTTTCTAAGCATAACTTCCAATTGGTTTGATTTGTTGTTTAAATCATCTCTCAATTCTTGTTTGTACATATTATTGTCTGCAATGCTATGCTTCACTTTTTCTTCCAAATTTTTAATTTGTTTAGAAAGTAAAAACCAAATTACTACAGCAGCGGCAATGGCAAGAATGATTAATCCCCAGAATAGTTGAATGGTACTTTCTGCTTTTGCTAATCTTTGATTTTGTTCTTCAAATTTTACCTCATTGGCTTTTTCGATTTCTTCCAATGACATTTGAGTTTTGCTTAAAGAATCAGAGGTATTTGCAATCTTAAAGTTAGTTGAATTCAATACTTCCTCAACAGATTTCATTTGGTCGCGCAGGGTGCTAATTTCAGCATCTTTGCCATTCATTCCACCTCTCACTTGGTTAAGAGATCCCTGAAGATTTCTGATTTGATTGTTTAACTTGGTCATGCTACTATCGTAATCTTTCTTAATTACGTAAGGCAATTGACCTCTTGGTTTAGCAGCTACGGGTGTTCCAGCAGGCCTTTGTGCTGCCCTGTTTTGTGCAGGAACTACTAAGGTGAAAATGCATAAGAGCAAAGTAGTAATGGTATATTTCATATTATTTTTTAATTAAATGCCATTTGGGCAGAATAATTTCACCGCAAAGATTTATAAATAGATTAATTTTTATGCATTAAATTTAGGTCAAATTTGTGATTATTAACAGGTTTATTTTGTTTTTGCAGGTTTGATAAGGGTTTAAGGCAAAATAATTTATTTTCTTTAATTTCATGTTTCTGTCATTTTTGGTTGTGTAAATTAATTGGCTTTTAAATTTATGCTTTTTGAGCTTAAGGGGTTAAGAGGTAGAAATTTGACTAAACCTAACAAAAATCAATGTCTTTCATAAATAGATAATGCCTATTTTCGCTGAGGTAAAAAAAACAAAAAAAGCAAAGGGTATTTTGATTATGAAAAGTATTAAGTGGTGGAAATTTGCAGGTGTACTGCTGGTTTTATATGCCTTGGTAGGTGGATTGCTTTTGCCAGTGCCTCAATTACCAATTTTGGCACAAAGTATTCGTAACCTTTATTACCACGTGCCTATGTGGTTTGGCATGTTGAGTTTGTTGGTTGCTTCGGCTGTTTATGGCTTAAGATTTTTAATGAAAAAGGATTTGGTTCAGGATATTTATTCTGAATCTTACGCTAGAATTGGCATGTTGTATGGCTGCATGGGTTTGCTAACAGGAATGATTTGGGCTAAAAACACTTGGGGAGCATATTGGACCAACGATCCAAAATTGAACAGTGCAGCTATAGGGATGTTAATGTATGCGGCCTATTTTGTATTAAGAAGTTCAATTGAAGATGAAGAGAAGAAAGCACGTATTTCTGCGGTTTACAATTTATTTACCTTACCTGTTTTTGTGGTATTGATTTTTGTATTGCCACGTTTAACAGCCTCATTGCATCCTGGCAACGGTGGAAACCCTGGTTTTAATTCTTATGATTTAGACAGTAGGTTACGTTTGGTGTTTTACCCAGCTGTATTAGGTTGGATATTTATTGGCTTCTGGTTGGCCGATTTACAAACTAGGATGAAGAAAATAGAATTTAAAAAAGTACAAGAAGATTAATATGAAACATTTTATTTTAAATCAAGTTCAACAGCAAAGTAGCCAAATGCCAACCGCAGAAGGCACTGATAAGTACATGGTGGTAATTGGTGTGATTGCAATTTTGTTTTTGGGAATTGCAGCTTACCTCGTTTCAATAGATTTGAAATTGAAAAAATTAGAAGAGAAAAATTAATGAAAAAGACAAGTATCATAGCATTGGCTATTATTGCCATTGCCATAGGCGCAATAGTTAGTATGTACGGCGATGCCAGTACTTACGAAGATTTTGGTGTTGCCAATGAACATCCTGGAAAAGAATACCATGTGGTTGGAACCTTAAACCGCAGCAAGGCTAAATTCTACGATCCAAAACAAGATGCCAATTTTTTCTCATTCTATATGATTGATGAAAAAGGTAATGAAAGCAAGGTGGTTTACCATAATCCAGAACCCACAGATTTTGATAGGTCGGAGAAAATTGTTATTGTGGGTAGCATGGAAGCTGATCATTTTGAAGCCTCAAAGATTTTATTGAAATGCCCAAGTAAATACACCGATAATCAGGTGAAGGCTTAATATTTTTTAAGCCTAAAACAAATAATAATAAAACATGAGTTCAGTTACATTTATTGGTGAACATCTTTTCTGGGGTAATTTAGGACATTCGGCCGTTGTGGTTTCCTTTATTGCCTCTATTTTAGCTTGCCTTAGTTACGTTTATGCCGAGCGCAATCCATTGGATAAAAGTTGGTCCTTGTTGGCCAAGTATGCTTTTCATTTGCATAGTTTGGCTGTGCTTACCATTGTTGCTTCTTTATTTAAAATTATCTATAGTCATTATTTTGAATACCATTATGCATGGCAACATAGCAGTACAGATTTACCTGTACATTTTATGATTTCATGTTTTTGGGAAGGACAAGAGGGGAGTTTCCTTCTGTGGATTTTCTGGCAAATGTTTATCGGACAAATTTTGGTTCGAACCGCCAAAGACTGGTTAAATCCTGTGATGGCAGTTGTAATGTTATCTCAAGTAGCCTTAACAAGTATGTTACTTGGCGTTAAAATATTCTCTTATAAATTGGGCTCTAGTCCTTTTGAATTACTAAGAAATGTAATGGCCAACGCGCCCATTTTTAAGCTGCCAGATTACTTGAGTAAAGTAAAAGATGGCAATGGTTTGAACCCATTGTTGCAGAATTATTGGATGGTTATTCATCCTCCTACCTTGTTTTTTGGTTTTGCTACAACGGTTGTTCCTTTTGCTTATGCAATTGCAGCCTTATGGCGCCGCGATTATTCTAAGTGGTTAAAACCAGCCTTGCCTTGGGCTTTAGTGAGTGCTATGGTATTGGGGGCAGGTATTGTTATGGGTGGTTTTTGGGCATATGAAAGTTTAAGTTTTGGTGGTTATTGGGCTTGGGATCCAGTAGAAAATGCATCTTTGGTTCCATGGTTAATATTAATTGCAGGTTTGCATGTGATGCTTATTCATAGGGCTACGGGCAATTCTTATATTGTGGCCGTGGTATTAATTATCACAACATTTTTAACCGTATTGTATGCCACCTTTTTAACCCGTTCGGGAATCTTGGGAAATTCATCTGTGCATTCATTTACCGATTTAGGAATGAGTGGTCAATTGTTAGTTTTTCTATTGTTGTTTGTTGTGTTAGCTATTTTCTTAATTGTTTTGCGTTGGAAAGAAATGCCACGTTCTGCAAAGGATGAAGATATTTATACCCGTGAATTTTGGATGTTTATTGGAAGTTTGGTTTTGGTTATTTCTTCGTTTCAAGTTACGCTTACCACCAGTATTCCTGTTTTTAATAAAATATTTTCTGCCAACTTAGCGCCACCTGCAGATGTTATTGCGCATTACAACAAATGGCAGATGCCAATGGCAATTATTATTGGCGTGCTAACGGCAGTTGCACAATTATTAAAATACAAAAAGAACAGTAAAGATGCCTTGAAGAAAATGGGGATTTACGCTCTTGTTTCTTTGGTATTAACCATTGTATTGTTTTTTGCCTTTAAGTTAGAAAACTATTTCTACATGGGGCTGTTATTTGCGGGTGTTTTTGGCATCATTACCAATAGTATTTTATTGGTTCCGTTTTTAAGAGGCAAAATAAAATTGGCTGGAGCCAGTGTTGCACATATAGGTTTTGGGTTATTGTTAATTGGTGTTTTGGTTTCATCTGCTAATAAGCAAGTGATTTCATTGAATGAAAGTGGCCAAGCCATTAACCCTGATTTTAACAATAAGGAAAATGTAGAGAATATTTATTTGGAGCGTGGAAAGCCAAATAAAATGGGTGATTATATTATTACCTATGTGAAAGATTCTCAAAATTGGGTGAATACTTATTATCAGGTAAACTATAAGAAGTTAAATGCGCAAGGGGAGGTAGATTATGAATTTAATTTATATCCTAACGGACAAATTAATCCTAAGTTTGGGTTGGTGGCGAACCCAGATACCAAGCATTACTGGGGGCATGATGTATTTACTTATGTAAGTTCAGTTCCATCGCAGAAATCTGGTGCAAAATGGATCAATGAGAAGTTTCATGAAGTTGCACCCGGTGATACTATTTATACCAATAATGGTTATGCTGTATTAACAGGAATTAATACCAATACAGATGCAGAAAATATTGACGAGAAGAATTTTCAAATCTTATTAGGCGCTGAATTGAAAGTTTATACGCTTGATAAAGTGTATGATGCCATGCCTATGTATGGTGTTCAAAACAATGCAGCTTCAAGCTATGAGGCCATGGTAGACGAAGCTAAATTGAAATTTAGGTTTGCTGGTGTTACCAATTCAAAGAAAATTAATATTATTTCTTACGAGAAAGATAGCTCTGGCGATTTCATTATTATGAAGGCCATTGAGTTTCCAATGATCAATTTTGTATGGGCTGGAACCATTATTATGATAGTTGGTTTCTTCTTAAGCATCATCAAACGATTGCAAGAAAAAGGGATTTAAATAAAAAAAAGCCAATCAATTGATTGGCTTTTTTTATGCTATTACGCGTGTAATTTTTTGTTAAAGATAAATGGTCCGAAGGGCAGGAGTGCGGCTATTACGCCTAATATAAAATCTTTCATACCCCAATCTAATTCTTCTTTTATGCGAATTAACCAAATAAGGTAGGTGATAAATAATACGCCGTGCGCCCAACCAAAGTATTTTACAAATAGGGGCATGCCTAAAAAGTATTTAAATGGCATGGCCACAAAAACCAATACTAAAAAAGAAATTCCTTCTGCAGTGCCAATGGCTTTAAATTGTTTGATGAGATTTTGGTTCGACATTTAATGGTAATAAAAAACACGCCTTCAAACGAAAGCGTGTTTTAGTTTTTTTGAATAATTATAAATTACCGCGGTTTTCTTGTTCGCGTTCTATGGCTTCAAATAAGGCTTTGAAATTACCTTTGCCGAAAGATTTCGCACCTTTACGCTGGATAATTTCATAAAACATCGTTGGACGGTCTTCCACAGGTTTGGTAAACAATTGCAACAAATAACCTTGGTCGTCACGATCTACCAAAATACCCAATTCCTTTAAAGGCTCAAGGTCTTCTTCAATTGGACCAACGCGGTCTAATAAATCATCGTAATAGCTTGAAGGTACTTTTAAGAATTCTACACCACGGGCCATTAATTGTTTTACAGTGCTTACAATGTCATTGGTTGCAATGGCTATATGCTGCGTTCCTTCACCTTCATAGAAGTCTAAATATTCTTCTACTTGAGATTTCTTTTTGCCCTCAGCAGGCTCGTTGATAGGGAATTTAACATAACCATTTCCATTACTCATAACTTTACTCATAAGGGCTGAGTATTCAGTAGAAATATCATTATCGTCAAATGAGAGGATATTTTTAAAGCCCATTACATTGGCATAAAAATCTACCCAAGGGTTCATTTGGTTCCAACCAACATTACCTACGCAATGGTCTACATAAAGCAAGCCAGTTGGTTCTGGATTATAGGTGCTTTCCAATTTCCTAAAGCCTGGCATAAAAACACCTTTATAATTTTTTCTCTCAACAAACACGTGAACTACTTCTCCGTAGGTATGAATGCCACTCATTCTCACTTCACCATTTTCATCGCTAAGGGTAGTTGGTTCCATATAGGATTTGCCGCCTCTTTTCATGGTTTGTTCGTAGGCATCGTAGGCGTCATCAACCCATAGGGCAAGAACTTTCACACCATCACCATGTTTTTTATGGTGTTCGGCAATGGGAGAATCTGAATGTAAAGGAGAGGTAAGCATTAAGCGCATTTTGTCTTGAACCAATACATAACTTGCTCTGTCTCTTACTCCAGTTTCTGGTCCGGCGTAGGCAAGACTTTGAAAACCGAATGCGGTTTTGTAAAAATGAGCTGCTTGTTTGGCATTACCCACATAGAGTTCAATGTAATCGGTTCCGTTTAAAGGCAAAAAGTCTGCTGCCCCAGTTTCATTCGTTTGATTCATGTGGCAAATATAATTCAGAAATTGGAAATCGAAATTCTTAATTAAGAATTATTCTACCCACGACTTGTAATAACTTGGATCTTCACAATCCATGGCTGCTTGGGTAATTTCAAGCGGATGGAAAGGGTCAATCATTACAGCCAATTCTTTGGTTTCTGTTTTGCCGATAGATTTTTCTACTGATCCAGGGTGTGGACCATGAGGAATTCCTTTAGGATGTAAACTAATCATACCACGTTCTACATGTTTACGGCTCATAAAATCGCCATCTACATAGTATAGAATTTCATCACTGTCTACATTGCTATGGTTGTATGGAGCAGGAATAGACAAAGGGTGGTAATCATATAACCTAGGAACGAAAGAACAAATTACGAAGTTATGTCCTTCAAAGGTCTGGTGAATGGGAGGTGGCATGTGCACACGACCTGTTATTGGTTCGTAATTATGGATACTAAAACCATAAGGATATTGGTAACCATCCCATCCGATGGCATCGAAAGGATGGGTTGCGTAGGTGTATGGATATAGGAGGTCTTGTTTTTTGATATACACCTTGAAATCGCCTACTTCATCATGTGTTTGGAGGTTTTCAGGCAATTTGATATCACGTTCGCAATAAGGCGAATGTTCCAAAAATTGCCCAAATTGGTTCATATAACGCTTAGGAGGCTTAACAGGCGAGAAGCTTTCTATGATAAACAAACGGTTGTTTTCATTATTAAATTCCATTTGGTAGATGATACCACGTGGAATTACCAAATAATCTCCGTAGGCAAATTTTATTTGACCATAGAGTGTTTTTAGCGTTCCGCTGCCTTCATGCACAAATATTACCTCATCTGCGTCTGCATTTTTATAGAAATAATCCGTCATGCTTTTTTTAGGAGCAGCAACGCTTAGGTAACAATCGCGGTTAAAAAGCATAACAACCCTCGATTCTAAATAATCGTCGATAGGTTTTGTTTTAAAGGTTAGGAAGCTTCTGTTTTGTAGGTTCTTAGAAAGCGCAGCAACTGGGCTAAGGTCTTTTGCAGTTTCAATTTCTTTTACCAAAGTAGGTGGATGGCAATGGTAAACCAAAGAGTATAAACTACTGAACCCCTCTGTAGAAATAAGTTCCTCGGCATATAAGCTGCCATCTGGTTTTCTAAATTGGGTATGACGTTTTTCAGGAAGTTTACCTACACGGTGATAAAAAGGCATATATTTATATTAGTTATTTTAAATTTGTGTTCAACCCAAAGCAATATTTGTTTGACTAATAGGCAAACACTTTCTTTGTTTGAATTTAAAGCCATCAAAAATATAAAAATGTACCTTATACTTTCTTATAAAAATCTGATTTTTGTCAGCCTCTTGTTTTTTTACATTAGTTGCAAGCCTGGTGGAGGAAAAAATAAATTGCCTGATCCAAGGGACAGTATTGCCAATACAGTTGCAGTAAAGGAGCTCAGTTCTGAAATAGAAAAGAACCCAGAAGATGCAGAATTACTCTATAGAAGGGCTCAAATTTATTCAAATACAAAATATTTGAACAGGGCCGAGGATGATTATTTGGCGGCAATAGTTCTAGATTCAATCAATCCTTTATATCATTATCAGTTGGGTCGAACCTTATATGCCATGAACCAAACCCAAAGAGCTGCAAAGGAATTTGAAAAGGCAATAGTGTTAAAGCCAGACTATTTTGAAGCATCTATGAAATTGGCTGATTTGTATTTTTTGGTTAAGGAGCATGCAAAGTCTTTGGCCATTTTAAATCAATGCTTGAAGCAAGACAATGGAAATGCTCAAATTTATCAGATGTTGGGGCTGAATTATAAAGAAATGGGAGATACAGGTAGGGCTATTTACCATTTTCAAACTGCAATTGAAAACGATCCTACAGATTTTGAATCGAACCTATATATAGCCAATTTATATGCTGCTAGGAAAAAGGTAATTGCTATGGATTATTTTGCAGCAGCTATTAAATTAAGGCCTCGCGCAGCAGATGCCTGGTTTGGCAGGGCTGTTTTTGAGCAAAGTATGGGCTTGTTTAAGCGTGCATTAAAAGACTATAGAAAAGTAATTGATATTGATCCGGAGCATTATTTAAGTTATTACAATGTTGGTTATTTGAATTTTGATTTGGGTATGATGGATGAGGCATTACGCAATTGGAATTATTGTACTCAAATGAATCCAGGGTATGCAAAGGCGTTTTATATGAAGGGACTTTTATTTGAGGAAAAAGGTAAAAAACAAGATGCCCGCTTGAATTATAAAGTAGCCTTAGAGCTGGAACCCGAGAATGAATTGTACATAGCGGGAATGCAAAGGCTAAGATAAATTTTTGTTATCACATTGCGAATGCTAGAAAAAATGAATAGACTCGCACTATTATTTAGCTACATGAAATACACACAAATACTTGTTTTGGGTTTATTGTTAACCCTTTCCGCCTGCAGGCCTGGCGGAGCAGAATACATTGATGAATTGGATATTGTTGGCACGCAATACGATAAGCAAGCAGATTTTTCTGCAAAGCATACCTATTCTAGGCCAGATACCATTGTAAAAATTGCCACCAATAATTACAATGACCCAGATGGAGATGGAAAGCCTACTTATATTTCTCAAGCAGCCGCTAATTTAATTACTACTCAATTAGATGCCAATATGCAGAAATATGGTTGGACAAAAGTTAACCGAAACCAAAATCCAGATGTGATTGTGATGTTATCTACCATGGAAAATACCAATGTATACTATTACTATGATAATTGGTATATGGGCTATGGTTTTGGATTTGGTGATCCTTATTACGGAGGCGGTTGGTATTATCCTGGGTATTTCCCGCCGGCCTATTCTACCACAAAAACAGGCACTTTGTTAATGCAAATGGCCTCTCCAAAAGATTCAACTTTAGATGGCAAAATGCCTATAGTATGGTTGGGCGTAGTAAATGGTATGATGGAGGGTTCAAGCACATCTTTTAATTCACGCGTAAAGAAAAGCATCGATCAAGCTTTTACGCAATCAAGTTATTTAAAGAAATAAATCATGAAGAAAATAGTATTTATCCTTTGTATTATATGCCTTTTTGCTCCCTCAAAAAATTTGAAAGCACAGGTTGAAGATTCTTATTTTAATGTTTACTATTCTATGGGACAAGGTATAGGTGAAACAAAAGATTTTATTTCTAAATATTCTTTTCGTGGAATAGGAATTGGGTACCAAGCTGAAATAAGCGAGCATGTAATAGCTGGTGTTGGGGTAGATTGGAATGTGTTTTATCAAAAATTCCCTTATGCTACATATGTTTCAGACTTAAATTCTGTAAGTGGAAAACAATACCGCTATTTGAATTTATTTCCTATGACCGCCAAATTGCAATATTTTAAGGATACCAATAAAGGTGTTCGTATTATGGCTGGAACTGGTATTGGAACTACTTATTTGATGCAAGATATAGACATGGGTTCGTACAGAATGAATACCAATACTTGGCAGTTTTTATTGGCGCCAGAACTTGGTCTTACCTATGATTTGGATGCAGGAAAAAGTTTGCTATTGTCTGTAAAGTACAATGCCAATTTTAAAAATACTGAGCTCAGTAATCGATCTTATTTGAGTTTTAATATTGGTTTTTCATTTAACCAATAAAAAAAAGCGCTCATGATTTCATGAGCGCTTTTTTTTTATTTTGTTTCTAATACCACAAAAGGTACAATCATTTCCTCTAGGCTTATACCGCCATGTTGGAAGGAATTGTTGTACATATTTACATGGTAGTTGTAATTGTTTGGATAAGCCATGAAATCTTCACCCATGGCAAAAACAAAGCTACTGCTCATATTTTGTTTGGGTAAAAAGGCATCACTTGGATTTTTAATTGAAAACAATTCTTTTTCATTGTAATTCAAATTTCTTCCTTGTTTATAGCGCAGGTTGGTACTTGTGCTTCTGTCGCCCACAATTTTAACTGGGTTGCCCACTCTTATAGAACCATGATCGGTAGTAATTACCACACGTGCCTTTTTGCTAGCTATTTTTTTAATGGCATCAAAAAGCGGTGAATGTTCGAACCAACTGGCAGTTATGCTTCTGTAGGCTGCCTCGTTTTCTGCAAGCTCTTTCATCACATTCATTTCGGTTCGGGCATGACTTAACATATCTACGAAATTGTATACTATTACGTTGAGTTTGTTGTGCCACATATTTGGAATTTGATCTACCAAATTCTTTCCAGCATTTAGGTTGGTTATTTTGGTATAAGAGAATTTATCCATTATACCAGAGCGCTGCAACTGGCGTGCAAATAAGTCTTCCTCATGAATGTTTTTACCTTCTTCATCTTCTTCGTTTACCCATAGGTTAGGATATAACTTTTCAATTTCACTAGGCAACATACCTGCAAAAAAGCTATTACGTGCATAATGCGTTGTGGTAGGTAAAATAGTCATGTAAACATCGTCTTGAACCAAATTAAACAATTCGTTCAATTGACTTTGTACTACTTTCCATTGGTCGTAGCGGAAATTGTCTATTAGAATTAGGAAGGTTGGAATTTCATCTTTAATGAGAGGAACCAATTTTTTATTTACCGCTGTATGGCTCATTACCGGTGTTTTGGCATCTGGTTTTTTCAGGAAATTGGTGAAATTGTCTTTCACAAATTTGCTCCAACCATTGTTGGCATCACGTTTTTGCATGGCTAAAATTTCATCCATACCTGTTTCACCGCTTTTTGCCAATTCGAGTTCCCAATATACTAATCTCCGGTACATTTCAACCCAACCATCAAAATCGCGCACATCTGACATGTCCATGCTTAATTGGCGGAATTCTTGTTGGTAGTTTTGTGCTGTTTTTTCTGTTACCAATTGTTTGCCATCTAAAATTCTTTTTAAGGAAAGTAGGATTTGGTTGCTATTAACCGGTTTAATGAGGTAATCGGCAATTTGGTTACCAATGGCATCTTCCATGATATGCTCTTCTTCGCTTTTGGTAATCATTACCACAGGCACATCTGGTTTAAGCACCTTTATTTGCGAAAGGGTCTCAATACCACTAATACCAGGCATATTCTCATCTAGAAAAATAACATCATATTTGTTTTCTTTTACCTTTTCAATGGCATCTGTTCCATTGGTTACCTTATCTACTTGGTAGCCTTTATTGGTTAAAAATAAAATATGTGGTTTTAATAAGTCGATTTCATCGTCGGCCCAAAGGATAGTTGCGTTCATTTCAATAATTTGTAATTAGTAGGTAGGAGGCAAAAATGATGCCTCTAATTTATATCTTTGCGAATTAACGTATAAATATACAAATACATTGTGGCCATCAATAAACTAAAAAATTTTAATGATCCTGTATACGGGTTTGTGAGCATTCCTTGCGACCTTGTATACGACATTATAGCGCATCCGCATTTTCAGCGTTTGCGTAGGATCAAGCAGCTTGGTTTATCCAATTATGTATATCCGGGAGCACAGCATACGCGGTTTCAGCATGTAATTGGGGCAATGAGCCTTACCCAAGATGCGGTAGCTACTTTGGAGCAAAAGGGGATTGTAATTAGTTTGCAAGAAAAGGAAGCGGTATATGCTGCAATACTTTTGCATGATATTGGGCATGGACCATTTTCGCATACGCTTGAAAATGTTTTGATAAAAGATTTGCATCATGAAGCTATTTCTCTGCATTTGATGCATGCCATTAATAAGGATTTAGGTGGCAGATTGGATTTGGCTATTCAAATATTTACGGATTCATATGAACGCAGGTTTTTACACCAGTTGGTGAGCAGCCAATTGGATATGGACAGGTTGGATTATTTGCGCAGGGATAGTTTTTACAGTGGCGTACAAGAAGGTGTGGTAGGGCAGGACAGGATTATCAAAATGTTGAATGTATGCAATGATGAATTGGTTGTTGATGAAAAGGGAATTTACAGCATAGAGAAATTTTTGATTGCCCGTCGCCTAATGTATTGGCAAGTATACCTGCATAAGACTGTAGTTGCAGCTGAAACAGTTTTGGTTAAAACAATTGAACGCGCTTGTGAACTCATTCATAGGGGTGAAAAGTTATTTGCTTCACCACCATTTGCATTCTTTTTGGAACAACAATTAAATAAAGATAATTTCTTTGAAACTGCTGCTGCGGTTGAGAACTATACCCTTTTGGACGACGACGATGTAATGTCGGCAATAAAGGTTTGGTGCAATCATCCAGATAAGGTATTGAGCACTTTGGCTCTTATTTTAAAGGACCGTATTTTGCCGAAAGTGGAATTGTCTAATGAGGCATTTACGGAGGAGAAAATTATGGCTATTAAACAATGGGTAATGGCAGATAAAGGCATTAATGAAGCGGATGCGCGTTATTTTGTTTTTACTGATTCTATCAAAAATAGGGCTTATAACTTGACTCATTTCAATATAAAAATTTTATATAAAGATGGGCAATTACTTGATATAGCTAAGGCTTCCGACCAATTGAATATTGAAGCACTAACAAAATCTGTTACCAAATATTTCTTGTGTTACCCTAAATTATATACAAACGCATAGTATAGTGGGTTTTAGTATGCTTAGATGTGAATAAAGCATGGCAAGTCTTGCTGATTTTTTTTCTACTTTTGGACAAAAGAAAAAATAAACAAAGCAATACCTTAGGCTTATGCAAATATCTGTTCAAGAATTAGCGCATTTATTAAATGGAACAATAGAAGGAGATGCTGCGGCATTGTTAAATGCTGTTTCAAAAATTGAAGAAGGAAAGGCTGGTACTTTGTCTTTTTTGGCTAATCCTAAATATGAGGCGCATTTGTATTCTACTGGCTCAACAGCTGTATTGGTAAGTAAAACATTTACTGCTACTCAGGAAGTTTTAACTACCTTAATTCGTGTAGAAGATCCATATGCAGCCTTTACCTTTTTGTTAGAAAAGTTTAGCAATCCTGCTGCACAATTAAGTGGCATAGAAGAGATGAGTTTTGTTGATCCAAGTGCGCATTTAGGAAAGGATAGTTATGTTGGCGCTTTTGCCTACATCAGCAAAGAGGTTGTGTTAGGAGAAAACACCAAAATATTTCCGCATGTTTTTTTAGGAGCAAATGTTAAGATTGGAAAGAATTGCACCTTGTTTTCGGGTGTAAAAATATACCATGAATGTGTAATTGGCGATAACTGTATTATACATTCTGGAACGGTGGTAGGAGCAGATGGTTTTGGCTTTGCGCCATTGGCAGATAGATCTTACAAGAAAATACCACAAACAGGAAATGTGATTATAGAATCGGATGTAGAAATTGGCTCAAATTGTTCAATTGACAGAGCAACTATGGGTTCGACCATTATTAGAAAAGGTGCTAAATTGGATAATTTAATTCAAGTGGCACACAATGTAGAAATTGGCGAACACAATGTTTTAGCTGGTCAGGCGGGTGTTGCTGGTTCTACCAAATTAGGGAAATATGTGGTAGTTGGAGGGCAAGTTGCAATAGCCGGACACCTTCAAATAGCAGACGGAAATCAATTTGGAGGGCAAGCTGGGGTGCAAGCGAGCATAAAAGATGAAGATAAAAAATGGTTCGGAACGCCGGCAATGGAAGTGCGTGATTCGCTTCGCGCAAGTGCTATTCATAGGCGTTTACCAGAATTGTTAAGTAGAATAGAAGCATTAGAAAAAGAATTGAAAAACCTTAAAAGCGAATAAAAGCAAAAAAAAGCGGGACAAATTGCCCGCTTTTTGTTTTTTTTGCAAGATTATTTATGAAGCAAACTACGATTAAAAAGGCTGTCAGTGTTCAAGGTGTGGGACTCCATACTGGACAAATTGTTACCATGACTTTCGTTCCTGCAGCAGAACACCATGGCATTAAATTTCAACGCGTTGATTTACCTGGCGAACCTCTGGTGGACGCAGATGTAGACAATGTGGTTGATACTTCACGTGGCACAACCATTGAACAAAATGGTGCCCGTATTGCCACGGTAGAGCACGTAATGGCCTCTTTGGCTGCTTTAGAAATTGACAATTGTATTGTTCAAATAAATGGTGGAGAAACACCCATTATGGACGGTAGTTCACAGTTTTTTATGAAAGCATTGAAAGATGCCGGCATACAAGAACAAGAAGCGCAAAGAGAATATTTTACAGTTCCTCAGAATATTTATTATACCGAAGCGGATAGAAGTGTAGAAATGATTGCAATGCCTTTAGACGATTACCGTTTAACGGTTATGGTTGATTACAATTCTCCAGTGCTAGGTTCGCAGCATGCCTCTTTAACCAGTATGAAAGAATTTGAAACCGACATTGCTAGTTGTCGTACTTTCTGTTTCTTGCACGAGTTGGAATTGCTTTATAATAATGGCTTAATACGTGGTGGAGATTTAAACAATGCTATTGTAATTGTTGACCGCGTTATTGAAGACAATGAATTGGAACATTTGGCTAAAATGTTTAACAAGCCAAAAGTGGAAGTGAAGAAAGAAGGCATTTTGAATAATGTTGATTTAAGGTTTCACAATGAACCAGCCCGACATAAACTACTTGATTTAATTGGTGATTTGGCCTTAATTGGGGTTCCTATAAAAGCACAAATTATGGCTGCTCGTCCAGGACATGCGGCTAATATTGCCTTTGGGAAAAAGATAAAAGCCTTAATTAAAAAATCACGCAGTTCTGTACGTGTACCTAGGTACGATCCTAATAAGCCGCCCTTGTATACCTCTGAAATGATTGCAAAATTATTGCCACATCGTTTTCCATTTTTGTTGGTAGATAAAGTAATTGAGGTTGGACAAAACCATATTATTGCCATGAAAAATGTGACTTTTAATGAGCCATTTTTTCAAGGACATTTCCCCGGAAATCCAGTAATGCCTGGTGTTTTGATTATAGAAGCGATGGCGCAATCTGGAGGTGTTTTAATTTTATCTAAAGTAGAAGATCCTGAAAACTACAATACCTATTTCATGAAAATAGACAATGCCAAGTTCAAGGAAAAAGTAATTCCTGGCGATACTTTGGTATTTAGGTTGGATTTAATTGGTCCAATTAGAAGAGGCATTTGTATTATGAAAGGAAGTGCTTTTGTTGGAGATAAATTAGTGGCGGAAGCCGATTTAATGGCACAAGTGGCCAAAAGCAAATAAACATGATACAAAGTTTGTCGTATATAAACCCACAAGCACGTTTGGCTGAAAATGTAGTGGTGGATCCATTTACAGTAATTCACCACGATGTTGAAATTGGTGAAGGTACTTGGATTGGATCAAACGTAACCATTTACCCTGGTGCTAGAATTGGCAAGAATTGCAGGATTTTTCCTGGAGCAGTAATTTCTGCTACTCCACAAGATTTGAAATTTGATGGGGAAGAAACCTTAGCTATAGTTGGTGATAACACAACCATTCGTGAATGTGTAACCATTAATAGAGGAACTAAAGATAAGTTTAAAACGGAGGTGGGAGCCAATTGTTTAATTATGGCTTATACCCATTTGGCGCATGATTGTATTGTTGGTGATCATGTAATTATTGCCAATGGCGTTCAGGTGGCAGGGCATGTGACTATTCAAAGTGGTGCGCGTATTGGAGGTTTATCTGCTATTCATCAATTTGGTTTGGTAGGCAGGCATGTAATGATTGAAGGTGGCAGCATGGTTAGCAAAGATGTTCCTCCATTTATTAAAGCTGGCAGGTATCCATTAACCTATGAAGGTGTTAATTCTGTAGGCCTTCGCAGGTCTGGTTTTAGCAACGAAAAGATCAATGAGATTCAAGATATTTACCGTGTTTTGTTTATACATAACCGTCATTTAGGTAAGGCGCTTGATATTGTAGAAGCAGAATTAGCACCCTCTTTGGAACGTGATGAAATCCTTGCGTTTATTCGCAGTTCGGATCGTGGTGTATTAAAAGGCTTTAACGGTAAATAATTTTTTAAGCACGCTATTTTGAAAATTACTTTAAATGATATTGGTAAAAAATTTAACCGCCAATGGGTATTTAAAGGGATTAATTTTGTTATAGCATCCAATTCTTCTTGTGCCTTAATTGGCAACAATGGTTCAGGCAAATCTACCTTATTACAGGTTATAGATAATTACCAGACATATTCAAAGGGAAACATTCAATACGAATGGGAGGGCGATCAACTAGAAGAAGAGGCCTTGGTGGGAAAAATAGCATTGGCCGCGCCTTATTTGGAGCTTTTAGACGATTTTAGTTTGCTAGAAATGATGCGTTTTCATTTTGCTATTATGCCCATACAAAAGGGTGTAAGCTTTGAGGAAATGATTGCAGGTTGCGGATTATTGGGACAAGAAAATAAGTTGATTAAATATTTTTCATCGGGTATGAAGCAAAGGCTAAAATTGGTTTTAGCAATTTATGCGGATACACCTCTGTTATTATTGGATGAACCCTGTTCTAATTTAGATGAACAAGGCATTGAATGGTACCGAAATTTGGTTCGAACCCAATTAGGCAAGCGAACAATTATTATAGCCAGCAACCAATTGTTTGAGTATGATTTCTGCGATAAAAGTTTGTCGGTATTAGATTTTAAGCCTGTAAAAGTTTCTTAATTTCCTCTGCAGCCATTGCACTGGCATTTTTGTCTGAGAACATTTGATTAAGTGTTTTATATTCATTCAAAACCATTTCACGTTTTGTTCCACCCAAAATAATGGCTTGAAATTCTTCCTTTAATTTTTCTAGGTTATAGTCTTTTTGAATGAGTTCTTTAACCGCTTCTCTGTTCAAATTTAAATTTACGAGGGAGGCATATTTAACTTTCACAAAACTTGTAGCGATGAGGTAGGTGAGGGGTTGGGCCGCATAGGCCACCACTTGTGGAATATTCATAAAGGCCGTTTCAAGGGAGGCTGTGCCGCTGCAAACAACAGCTGCTTCGCTTGCAGCCAATATACTTCTGGTTTCATTGAAAATGATTTTTACATTTTCATTTAAATAGTTGCTATAAAATTCTTGGTTCAAACCGGGTGAACCCGCAATGATAAATTGGTAATTGGGATATTCTTTTGCCAGCAACACCATATTGGGCAGCATGCGCTTAATTTCTTGCTTTCTACTACCAGGCAATAAGGCAATAATTGGCTTTTGTGAAAGTGCATTTTTTTCTCTGAAATTGGCGTCTAATTTGAATTGTAGTGTTTGGTTATACAAAGGATTTCCAATGTATTTTGCATTCACTTTCCATTTCTTAAAATAGCTTTCTTCAAAAGGGAAAATGAGTAAAAGTAAGTCGATGTATTTTTCTAGTTTAAAGCCTCTGTTTTCATTCCAAGCCCATATTTTTGGTGCTATAAAATAGCATGTTTTTAGGCCCTTTTCTTTACCAAAAGCCGCTAAGCGCATATTAAATCCAGGGTAATCTATAAGGATAAGGATATCTGGCGCAAAATCAAGTACCTGCTGTTTACACCTATTGATATTGTTTTTGATGGTTCGGATATTCATTAGAACCTCCACAAATCCCATGATATTGATTTCCTTGTAATGTTGCAATAGGCCTGGGGCTTGCGCCTGCATTAAATCTCCACCCCAGAAATTAAATTCTGCTTTATGATCAATGGCAATAATGCCTTCCATTAAACTTGCGCCTAATAGGTCGCCACTGGCTTCTCCAGCTATTAAAAAATATTTCATTGAACAAACAAGGTAAGGCGTTATTACTAGGAAGTAATTACAAAGCTAAAAAAATAATGGAAAAGGGGGCAAATCAAAATATTTTTAACAGTAGCTCGTTTAATATGAAATTAACATAAAAAGTCTTTTGGTATTTGTTTAACTTGCTAAAAAATAAAGATAATGGCTGAATCACAAAAAGAAAATCGCGGTACACTTTTATTATTGTTGTTACTGCTTATGGCTTCATTGGGTGTAAACTTTTACCAATGGAAAAACCACTCCACCACTGTTATTCAATATGGAGCAGAGGTTGATAGTTTAATAACTGCGCGCATTAACGTTGAGCATGAATTAACAAGTGTTGGCATGGAGTTAGAGAAATACCGGGGCATTGCAGGAAATTTAGATACCATGTTAAATGATGCCAAAGGGCAGATTGCTGAGAAGGAAGCACAGATTCGCAACTTAATGGCCAATGAAAAAAACTTGGGTAAATTAAACAAGAAGCTTACTGCAAAAATGGACGAGTTGCGCAAATTGCGTGATGAGTATTTAGAGAAAATAGATGTTTTAATGGCAGAAAATCAAAAGTTAAAAGACGAGAATTCTGCCTTAAATTCAACTGTTAACAATTTAAATGAGCAGAAAAATTTATTAGAAGGAAAAGTTGCTGTAGCATCCCAATTGAAAGTTGAGTATGTAAAAGTAAATTCATTTAAAAAGCGTGGCAGCGGCAAGTTTGTGGAAAGCGTATTGGCAAAAAGAACCAATAAAATAGAATCTTGCTTTACGCTAATGGACAATAAAATTGCTGGGGCTGGCGATAAAATGGTTTACTTGGTTATTACTGCTCCTGATGGCAAAGTTTTAATGGGCTTTACCAAAGCGCAATTTACAGATGCCGAAGGAAATTCAGTTGATGCAACTGCTAGTCAGAAGGTATCTTATACTGGTTCAAAACAAGATTTGTGCTTATCGTTTGAAAACGATGAACGCATTTTGGAAGCCGGTACTTATAGCATAAGCGTTTATGCTGAAAATGTTTTGGTTCATTCTAGTTCTTATTTGTTGAAATAAGTCCTAATAGCAGATATAAAAAAAGAGCCGTTCAATTTTTTGAACGGCTCTTTTTTTATTTAAAATTAACAACAATTATTTTCCAATATATTTTTCTTCAATAATGTTTCTATGGTGAATTTCATGTCCGCATAGGATATAAGGGATTGCATTTACAGGAATTTGTAATTCATTTGCCGAACCAATTTCTGCCCACATTTCTTCATCGAAGCTTTGAAATAATTCAATGGTACTTGCCCTTAATAAAGAATATTCTTTCACTACATTTAATATTTTTCTTTTATTGGCTTTGCTATTTGGCGCGTATACATTTTCATCAAAACCAGGGAACTTGGTTTTGTCTTTCCTTGCCATACACAATGCTCTATAAGCCATTATACGCTCTGTATCCATGAGGTGCACCAAAATCTCCATAATGGTCCATTTGCCTTCAGCATAACTGCTGGTAAGGGTTTCATCATCTAGCGAGGTTACTAAATCTATTGTATCAATTAATTGAATTTGCAGTTCGCCTAAAATATCTTTTGTATCTGGCACTGTATTTATATAATCCCATTGGTAGGAAGCAACTTCGTTTTGGTTTGGTTTGTTAATATTCATTTGGTTTTAGAAAGGAGCAAAGAAACAAAACTTTTCTTTTAAATTTTGGCTAATCAATAAGGGTGGTGGCAATTTTAGTCTTGGCACATTTCATTTAAAACGGCTTTGTGCCTTGGAAATTCCGCAATTAAATCTTCTTTTTTTGCCATTTCAAAATCTTCAAAATCAAAACCAGGCGCTACTGTGCAAGAAACTAGGCTAAAACCGTTTTTAACTTCACATCTAGAGCCGAACCAATTACCCGCTTTAATTAGGATTTGGAATGATTCACCAAGTTCTAGGTTATTTCCCAATTGATGGCAATGCAATTCGCCTTCTTGGTTTAATTCATAAATACTTAAAGTATTACCGGCATAAAAATGCCATAATTCATCACTTGCTATTTTGTGAAAGGCAGAAAATTGACCTTCTTCTAATAAAAAATAAATTGCAGTGCTGGCATTTCTATTGCCCTTAAAGTTTTCGCCTATTAGTTTTTGTTCAAGTAAAATAGGACTTCTGTAGGTTTCGGCAAAGGATCCACCTTCTACATGGCGTGTTAATCCTAATTTTTGAATATAATAAGCTGCATCTTTTATCATGTTGCAAAATAAATAAGCAGCGGCAGAAATCTCTGTAATAAAATTTAGTTATGAGGCGGACGCGGTCTCATTAGAATAGTAGAAATTTCCGCGATGGTATTTTTGTAGTAAATTTTTTGGTCGGGGCGGCAAAGCAGGTATATTTCTTTAAAATGGTCTAGCGTTGCCATATCTCTCATAACTCTGATGTCATTTAGCTCATTTAAATAAATGATTGCAGTGCCTTCATTTTCTGGTCCTTTTTGAACTTCAAGGAAAAGGTTTTTACGTATGTTAGCTTCAATTATTTCTATTGAATCCATTTTATTGCGGTGGCGCATTTTAAGTAATTGAAATGCTTCAATTTGTTCTTTGTCTAAATGCAAGCCTTCAATAATCAATTGATCTGGCTGCCCCGGACGAATAGCTTTGTTTTGGCTTGAAAAATAAAAATAAGCAATTGTTACGGTGTTTAATATTAATAATAAGAGCACCAATAATTTCCAAACTTGTTCTTTTTTCATGATTTTATAGTTTTACAAGTTCATTGGAATCAAAGGAATATTCGTTAACATGACTTGTTATTGATGCTGCTTGTTTTGATTGTTGGTATTTGTAAATAGCAATTCCATTAAAACTTACCAAAATAAGCGACGCAGCTACCAACCATTTTATTTGGGTAGTATTCAAATGAAATACATTGCGGTTTTGTTGATTAATTTTGTTTTGAATTTGAGCACTGAGGTAAACTGGCGCTTCAGCCTTGCGCATTCCCTTGGTGCTATCCAAAACTTCGTTAATCCAGAATTCGTTATGCTTATTCATGTTATTGTTTTTAGACGTTAAATTATTGATTTCCCTTCGCTAGGGTTTCATATTTTGTAGTTTTTCCCTTAGCGTTTTTTTTGCCCTTTGAACCAAAGATTCAACAGCTTTTAAGGAAATAGCCATTATTTCTGAGGCTTCTTGGTAGGTGAGTTGCTCAATAAAAATGAGGATAAAGGCTGTTTTTTGATTTTCGGGCAAATGATTCAAAGCAGCAAATAGGAATTTGGATTGTTCTTTTCTTTCCAATAAAATCCCTGGATGCACAAATTCAGGTTTATCATGCATTATTTCTCCGCTTTCTTCATTCCAAATGCTACTCAGGAAGGCAAAGCGCTTTTGGCGGTTTTTAAAACGTAGGTAGTCGAGGCTTTTGTTAATGGCTATGCGGTAAACCCAAGTACTCAATAGTGCTTCTTCCTTAAATTCAGGTAGTTTCTCATAAACAATTAAAAATATGTCCTGGGTTACTTCCTCCGCTTCTTCAGGCGATTGCAAATAAGAAAGCACCGTGTTGTAAACGCGGTGCTTTAAGGTTTCATATATGGAATTAAAATCCAATAATACTAGTGCTGGTGATCTGGTCCAAATACATTGGCTTGGTGACCAAAATGATGCACAAAATCTCTCATTTCATCACTCAATTCTTTGTTTCCTGTGGCTTTTTCAAAGGTATCTGCCATGGTGGCTAGTGTTTGAAACATAAATAAATTCATTTCTTCTACGTTCATATCTTGTGTCCAAAGGTCAATGCGCATGGCGTTTTGTTGCAGGCCATCAAAGATGCTCAACATAATTCCTTTTGCATTTTCTTTGCCAGTAAAATCGGCATCATCGGCATCCCATTCAATATTTATAGGAAGGTTTTCACTGTCTAAATGTACATCAATTCTAATTTGTGATGTCTTAGCGATTTCTTTTTTTTCTATGCTCATTTTATGCTAAATTATTTTTCAATTCTACTAGGAAATTCTTGATTTCTACTAATTTTATTTTGATGCTTTCAATATCAGGCGTTTCATTTATTTTTTCTTTCAATTTGTCTTTAGCGCCTGAAATGGTATAGCCTTCAACTTTCAACAATTGGTATATTTGTTTGATGTTTTGAATGTCTTTTGTGCTATATTTTCTGGTGCCACCGTTGGTTTTTCTAGGCTTAATTTGGGGAAATTCTGTCTCCCAAAAACGCAATAGGGAAACACTTACCTTTAAATCTTTGGATACTTCCCCAATGGTAAAAAATACCTTTTCAACTTCTTCTGACATTTCTGGTAGCTTAAAATTAATCGAAAGATTGTCCTTCTCTTGCGGCAATGTCGCGTATGGCTTGGTATTCTGCTTCTGTTAAATCGTTGAAGAAATAATTAATTGGATTAATCTTCTTATTACCTTTTATAATTTCATAATGCACATGCGGGGCGGTTGAGGTTCCTGTAGAACCAACATAGCCAATTAATTCGCCACGTTTTATTAATTGCCCTGGACGTGCTTTCATTCTGCTCATGTGGGCATATAGAGAAAAATAACCAAAGCCATGGTTAATAATTACATGGTTTCCGTAGCCATTTCCACTTTCGGCCGAACTAATTCTTCCATTTCCAGTGGCGTAAATGGGAGTTCCTTGAGGTGCTGTAAAATCTATACCCGAATGAAATTTATGGGTTTTAAAAATAGGGTGAATTCTATAACCAAAGCCTGATGCAATGCGTGTAAGATCTTTATTGCTGATTGGCTGAATGGCTGGAATTGCGGCTAAAAATGCTTTTTTATTTCTGGCCAATTTACCCAATTCGTCAAAAGAAGCACTTTGTATATCCACTTTTACGGCTAAGTCATCTACCCTTTTTGAAAGGGCAATTAGCTCTTCTGTGTTTTCGTATCCTTCTAAATTTTTATATTTATCTGCACTAATTTGCCCTGCTTTATTGAGGTTAATGTCCATTGGTTCGGCCTCAAAAATTGCTCTGTAAATATTGGCATCTCTGTTTTGTAGTTCTGCCAAAACACCGCCCAAATCATTTATTTTTTTATTGAGGTGCCTTATTTGAAGCTTGTATTGCTCATTTTCACGCTTTAAAATTCTTTCTTTTGGAGAGTCTACAAAGGTATATGCAAGGAAGAAAATAATGCCTCCCGCCACGGCTGATGCGGAAAGGAAGCCAAATACCCTTAGCACAATGGTCCAAATACTTGTACCCACTTTCTCAAAGTCGAGTTTATGCGGATTGTAAAAGTATTTTATTTTTGCCAAGGTTTTGCTTTTTTGTGTTCCCCAAAATCATCTTCTTTGCAAGTGTTTTGTGGATTTTTCTACTTTCAACATAAAGTAAAAAAGAATACGAAAATAAGTGATTCCATAGAGAAGCGAAAATATTAATTTAATATACTGATAATCAATGTCAAAATCAAGTCAAATACGTCAACAGTTTTTGGATTTTTTCGAAAGTAAAGGTCATAAAATTGTTCCATCTGCCCCAATTGTGGTTAAAAACGACCCTACCTTAATGTTCACCAATGCGGGTATGAACCAATTTAAGGATTGGTTTTTGGGTAATGAGGAGCCAAAATATAAAAGAGTGGCCGATACCCAAAAGTGTTTGCGTGTGAGTGGTAAGCACAATGATTTGGAAGAAGTGGGGGTAGATACTTACCACCATACCATGTTTGAGATGCTGGGCAATTGGAGCTTTGGCGATTATTTCAAAAAGGAAGCCATTGAATGGGCATGGGAATTATTAACGGAGGTTTATAAATTACCCAAAGACCGTTTGTATGTTACGGTTTTTGAAGGTGATGCAAAAGAGCAATTGGCTTTTGACCAGGAGGCCTTTGACAATTGGGCGCTTTGGATCGACCCGACCCGAATTTTGAATGGGAATAAGAAAGATAATTTCTGGGAGATGGGAGATACTGGCCCATGCGGACCCTGTTCTGAGATTCATATTGATTTGCGTTCGGATGAAGAGCGTAATGCCATAGATGGTGCTACTTTGGTGAACAACGACCACCCGCAGGTGATTGAAATTTGGAACAATGTGTTCATGGAATTCAATAGAAAGGCAGATGGCAGTTTAGAAAAGTTGCCGGCCCAACATGTGGATACCGGAATGGGTTTTGAGCGTTTGTGCCGGGCCATAGAGGCTAAAAATTCTAATTACGATACAGATGTTTTTATGCCTTATTTAAACTTTTTGGCAGAAACTACAGGAAAAGCTTTTGGCAAAGATGAGCCAACAGACATAGCCATGCGTGTATTGGCAGATCATATTAGAACTATCAGCTTTGCCATATTGGATGGACAATTGCCATCAAATACTGGTGCGGGTTATGTAATAAGAAGAATTTTGCGCAGGGCGGTTAGGTATTATTATTCTTTCTTGGATACCAAAGAGCCTATTTTATACAAAATGGTTCCGCTTGTAGGTGATTCTTTTGCAAGCATATTCCCGGAAGTAAAACAGAAACAAGATTTTATTATTCAAGTTGTAAAAGAGGAGGAGTTAGGCTTTTTAAGAACACTTGAAAATGGTATCAAACGTATTGAAAAAATAACTGGAGATATTAATGGAGAAGAAGCTTTTGAGCTTTTTGACACCTATGGTTTCCCAATTGATTTAACACAATTAATAGCACGCGAAAGAGGTTCTAAAGTTGATTTGGAAGGTTTTGAAAAGAACCTGCAATTACAAAAAGAGCGCTCAAGAAAAGCTACGGCATTGGAAACAGATGATTGGGTAGTGTTGGTTGAAAACGACCAAATAGCTTTTGTTGGTTATGATTTAATGGAGGCACCTATTCAAATTATGCGTTACCGCAAGGTAAAAGCAAAGGGTAAGGAGCAATTTCAATTGGTATTTAACCAAACGCCTTTTTATGCCGAGAGTGGCGGACAAGTTGGTGATGCGGGTGTAATTGAAAGTGTAAATGAAAGAATACAGGTACTAGATACCCAAAAAGAAAACAACCTTATTATACATATTGTGGCGCAATTGCCAGAGAATCCATCTGCCAATTTTATAGCTAAGGTTAATGTAGAAAATAGAAAATTAACCGAAGCCAATCACTCTGCTACGCATTTGTTGCATGCAGCATTAAGAAAGGTATTGGGCACGCATGTAGAACAAAAAGGTAGTTTGGTAAACAGTGATTATTTGCGTTTCGATTTCTCGCATTTTAAAGCCATGACCAAGGAAGAATTGGCTGAAGTAGAGCGCATAGTGAATGCAAAGATTCGTGAAAATATTAGTTTAGATGAACGTAGAAACGTTCCAATTGAAGAAGCCAAAACCATGGGAGCGATGGCTTTGTTTGGTGAGAAATATGGCGACTCGGTTCGTGTTATCACTTTTGATGAAGCCTATAGCAGAGAACTTTGCGGAGGAACGCACGTGAAGGCAACAGGTGAAATTGGTTTGTTTAAATTTAGCTCTGAAGGGGCGGTAGCTTCTGGTGTGCGCAGAATAGAAGCCATTACTTCTGCAGCTGCTGAAGCTTTTGTAAATGAACAAGAGGCGGTTGTTGCGCAAATTAAAGATTTATTGAAGGCCAAAGATTTGGTGAAATCTATAGAGCAATTAATAGAAGACAAAACCGATTTGCAAAAGAAATTGGAAGTGTTTGAAAATGAAAAAACGGCCATTCTTAAAAATGAGTTGAAGCAAAATTTGGTTCGAACCGAAACCGCAACCCAATTAGTGGCTATGGTTGCTATTTCCAATGCCGATCAATTAAAGAACCTTTCTTTTCAATTAAAAAATGAAATTGAAAACTTGTTTTGTGTACTGGGTTGTGAACTAAACGGCAAGCCAATGTTAAGTGTAATTATTTCTGATGCTTTGGTGACTTCACATAAATTACATGCTGGAAATATTGTAAAAGACCTTGCCAAAGAAATTCAAGGTGGCGGTGGTGGACAGCCATTTTATGCCACTGCTGGAGGAAATAATATAGCTGGCTTGGGAGCAGCATTAGAAAAAGCGAAGACTATAATTTAATTATTAATTAATGAAAACAGTGTTGAAATAAACCTTCTTGATTAAGGGAATTTTGGTATTATTATTGTAAAACGAATTAAACTAAAAACAAACATATGAAAAAAATCAGCGCCTTATTAATTGGCATTAGCTTACTAGCTGGAACAGCTTGTAAAAAAGAAACCATTTCAAACTCTGCACCAGTTGTTGCTCCTGAATTGGTTACCCGCTCTGTAGATGATGATGGTTCTTATATCAATCGCACCTACAATAGCAGTAACCAATTGATTTCAAAAGTTACTTATACTGCTTCTGATTCCTCTACTGAAAATTTAACTTATACTTACAGTGGTAAAGTTGTAAATGTTTCTGAGGCTACTAGTGGTATGACTCAAAAATTCTATTTAAATAGCAAAGGGTCTGCAGATAGCGGACGTATCACTTATCCTGGTTTGATTGATATTGGAATTCAAATTACTTATAATGCTGCTGGAGAGCCTGTAACTATGGCTTTGTCTGGTAGTTTCCTTGGAACTGCATTTGAACAAACTTCAACCTCAGTATTTTCAAATGGCAATATGATTCAACAAACAACTGATGATGGCACAACAACAAGTGTTGCTGATTATACCTTCTACCTGGATAAAGTTAATTCATTTTTAGCTACTGATAGAGCTGAGCAATTTATGGGCGGAAACAAAAATTTAATTAAGAAAACTACCAATGATGATGGTACTTTTACCAGCGATGTATATGAATATGATGCCAAAGGTAGAGTAACTAAACAAACTGAAACTGATGAAACTTCAGCTTCAGTAATTACTGATTATACTTGGAAATAATTCCTAAGCTTATTGAATAGAAAACGGCTTGCTAATTATTTAGCAAGCCGTTTTTTTTATGTCTAATTTGTTTGTGTGTTTTATCTTAAAATATAGCCCAAGGTGAAATTGAAATTTCTGCCCATTCTTGGAATATAGCCAATGTCTAAATGTTCGTGGTAGCTGGTATTGAGCATATTTTCTATTGCTACAGCTAATTGGAAGGTTTGCTTTTTCTTTGTGAATGATTTTGAGGCACGTAAATTCCACAATTGAAAGGCTGGACTTTTACGTTCGCCAAAATCTGTATTGATCCTATTTTGAGCTGCGGCAAAGGTATGTTCTAATTGGTATTGAATGCCGCCAATGGTGCTTCTTAAAGCTTGTTGGATTTTAAAGGGTGCAACCCATGGCAATGCTTTTCCATCTGATGTTTCTGTGTAAATGTATTTGAGGTTACTTTTATAAATCCAATTGCTGTTTATTTTAAAAGAAAATGATGCCTCAGCACCCATTGAATTTGCGTAGGAAATATTCTTATATGTTTTAACTCCTTTTGCCCCAATGGTCATTGGATAGTAGTTGTTTGGGTCTTTTATATAAGTATAAATATAATCTAGGGTATGGTGATAAAAGGGTTGAACGCTCCATTGAAAAGCTTTTAAATCTTGTTTTAAGATATATTCAACTTGAACACTTTTTTCTGTATTAATATCAGGATTCCCGAGGTAGTCGTAATTGTCCATTGGATTGAAAAGATAAAATCCATAGCGTTCATTGCTGCTGGGCAAACGTTCTCCATAGGCCATTATAAGCGTTTGGCTCATTCCTTTTTTCATAAGTAGGCCATGTATCCATGAAAGACTTTTAATTGCGTTAGCTCTAATCTCATTAATGTTAAATCCCATTCCATTCCATTGGTCCGAACCAACTCCAAGTAATGCATACTGTTTGAAATAATCTATACGGCCATTCCATTTCATGAAATAATTGTAGCGCAGGTCTATTTGGTATTGAAAAGCAAAGCCTATGTTTTTAATGGTGTTTTCTGGCATGCTTTGCATGTACATTTTTGGATTGCCATTGTTGGGATACATGGTCATATCGCCGCGCAGGGTATTGTGGTGTGCATCTATGCGGGTTAATAATTTTTGCTTTCTTAATTTGAAGGAAGCCTCATTATAGAATCCCATGGTTTTACTCCAACTGGGCATATCCATGTGCATGGCAATAGTTTCCCTATGCGTATCGTCCATTTGGTGAAAAATGGTATTGTAATATATTTTGGTTTCTGAGGTTAAGCCATCTTCTAATTTACTTTTATAGAAATGACTTAAAGAAAAAATATGTGCATTGGCTGTTCCTACATCCATGGGTAGGGCAGGGTATCCCATGTTTCGACCCAAATCACCTAAGTAATTTATTCTTATTTGGTGGCTTGAATCGATAACTTGTTGGTAAGAGATTGCGAAGTTTATTTTCTCATAGCCACTGTGTTTGATTAGGCTGTCTGGTGCATTGTAGTCGTTTGCTTTTCTATAGGTTCCACTTAAACGCAAGCCATTAAGTGGTCCAGCTTTTTCATAAGAAAAACTAGTTGAAGTAGCTTGGTTGTTGGTATTAAATGATTGAATTACTTGTGTAAGTTCTTGTTTATGACAAAGGGTTGCAGGTGCTTTAAACTTTAAATTGATATTGCCGCCAATGCTGCTTCCGGTGAAGTTTCCTTGCGCGCCTTGGTTGGCGGTGATTCCTTGTAAATTTATTGGTTCAACATAAATGGAAACAGGATCCATTTTATCTGCGCAGGCGCCGTAAATGCGCATGCCATCTATACTTAAATTGATTTGGTTGGCGCTGTAATTTCTTAGCGTAGGTTCCATTCCATAGGCACCTCTTCTAATAAGGTTTACGCCTTCCATTTTGCTTAATATTTCTTCCGTGCTTGCCAATTTGGAGCTTTGGTAGAAATTAAATTGCTTGTTGTTTTCGGCACCTTGAATGGTAACTTCACCAAGTATTTTTGAGTGCAGGGTATCACTCTGCGCCCAAAGTATTTCCGGAAAAAGGGCGATAAGAACTAGGAAGAGAAATAAAAAAAAATGCTTTGTCAAATCGTATAATCAAAAATTACCTGATCTGAAAGTAGGATGCCATTTTTGTATATTTTCAATTGGATTTTCCAAAGACCACTCATGGTAAAATTGGTTTTACCCATATAATGTCCGTTTTGTGTATGCACAGGACTAACATTATTTGGCGAACCATGTCCCATGGCTGGCATACTTAATACAATAACTGTAGTTAGGTTTTCGGCAGCTGTAAAACTGTAATTGCTGTTTTCTTGGTGGATAATAAATTCTGCATCATTTAAACCCACTTTTACTTTAACTGGTGGAATGTATGCAATAACATACGCTTGCGAATCTACTATGCTTTTGAAATGAAGTACTCTTGGCTCATTTGTACTATTTACAGTAATGGCTAGTTTACCACTATAGGAATTGTTAGGTGTTTGGTAAAAATTAAAATTTAAATCCCATGAGGTTGAATCTGTACTGGCTTCATCAAAAATAAAATTGATTGGATATAAACTGTTAGAATCGATGGTGTTTTTTTGTACTTCTTTTGGACAAGCTTTTTCAATACTTCCGGTATGTTTAAGTGCAAGGCAATTTAAGGATCCTTTGTTAATTCGTTTGCCAGTTGTTGAGTCGTACAAGGCTATGAATAATTGGTTATAGCCTACAAAAAGGCTGTTATAACTGTAAATATAGGCTTTTGCATTGGCGCCATTGATATAACTTGTGCCAATTTTTACCATGCCATCTGGGGTGTTTGGTTCGGCAAAGACTACAGGTGCTATTGGAGGTGTTTCTATTGGATCTTTTTTACAAGAAGACAATTGAAATAATGAAATTCCAAGGCAAAGGAAATAGAATATTTTTCTCATGATATTGGTTGTAAAAGGATTTTGCAATCGCAATTGCAATTCAAAAATAGTTAAATAGCCAAGTAATTGAAATAAAAAACGTAAAATTAATTTGCAACTTTATTACTATGTATTTACTTGGTGATGCTTTATTTTTTGGAGCTTCTATAGGAATGTGAATGCGCTAATAATCCTTTTTGATAAATTTTCTGCCAGCCAAAAGAAGTGGTAAACAAGCCCACAAGCTCAATACTATAAATATAACAATAGTACCTAGGTTCGATCCAATGATTTTTTGCATAATGGCGCCTGTTATTCCCATTAATGCGGAGATGTCCATTTTGAAAATAAACAATATCCTACATAAATCAATAGGATTGAAAAGACTCAATAGGATTCCGAATTTTTCAATGGGGTAATCACTCATAGCCTGAATTAAAAAGAGTAATAGGCCATCATA
>CANFHJ010000002.1 GCA_947446605.1 Bacteroidota bacterium
AGGTTACAGGTTTGAATCCTGTCGAGACCACAAGAACTATTACTACCGATGTAGCAATAGTACTTGCCCAGATGGCGGAATTGGTAGACGCACTAGTCTCAAACACTAGCGAGAAATCGTGCCGGTTCGACTCCGGCTCTGGGTACAAAAGCCTTGTAAGTTATATACTTGCAAGGCTTTTTTGTTTTACTTCTTTTCGTATGTTTCCGCCAACAAAGCTGCCCTGTTCCAGTTTTTAATAAAAGCAATAATTTTATCTTTGCTGTAGCTTTTTCCTTCTTCTAAATAGGAAGAGTTTTCGGTATGTATCATATTACCATCGGCATCCAAAACTACGAAAACAGGAAAACCAAACCTTTGCGGATACTTAAGGCTTTTTAGGATTTCCTCGTTCTTATTCTCCTTACTGTAATTTAAATGATAAACCACAAAATTGGTATTTAATAAAGAGTCAATTTGTGCGTCGGCCTTGCAAAACCGGTTAAACTCAATACACCATTTACACCAATTGCCTCCAATTTGCAGTAAAACATGCTTGTTTTCTACTTTCGCTTGTTTAATAGCTGCTGCTATTTCTTCAGTAGCATTGGCACTTGGGTTGTATAAACTTGGACTTGCATTTTGGGCAAATGAGATAAAACTAAAAAATAGAAGGGAAAAAAGGATAGCGGTTTTTTTCATGGAGGCTTGTCTTTAAAAATCAAATGTAGGAAATAGGATAGCTATTTTTTACCTAAATTTTAGTGGTGCAACCCTTCGAGGGTTTAAACCCTCGAAGGGTTGTTTTGGTAAGTAATCTCGTTAAAATCCGGTATTTCTCCTAGTTTATCCACATTTTAATTCCATTTAATTGCTGTATTCCAATAACTTAACACTTATCCACACAAAAGGTCACGAGGGTCCCACCCTCGTGACCTTTTGTGCTTTACGTCTAAAAAAATGTACCTATTATTTAGGCATTTTCACCTGTGTTTATTCTGCTTTTTAGTTTCCTTAGCAATCCTGTTTTCCAGATAATAGTTGCTTGAAATATTGACCTTGTATACCTCTTTTTATTTCTTTGGAGGCAATGAAAAATATACCCTTAAAAATTATTGTTTGCCTTTTATTAATTGTTACACCCAAACCTTCTTTAAAGGCCTGGGGTTTTTATGCCCACCAGAAAATTAACCGACTAGCAGTATTTTGTTTGCCTCCAGAAATGTTTGGCTTTTATAAAAAGCATATTGATTACATTACGGAACATGCTGTAGATCCAGATAAACGCAGGTATATGGTGCCTGGTGAAGATGTTAAGCACTTTATTGATATGGATTATTATGAAACTGTTTTACCTTTTGATACCCTGCCGCGCAGTTACCAATTGGCAATAAATAAATATTCAAAAGACACATTGCATACCTATGGAATTGTTCCTTGGAATATTCAGTGGACACGCAAAAAACTAAGTGAGGCCTTTTTTGAAAAGGACATTGCAAGAATATTAAAATTGTCGGCGGAATTGGGACATTATATTGCAGATGCTCATGTGCCCTTGCACGCAACGTCTAATTATAACGGACAAAAAACAGGGCAAAATGGAATACATGCATTTTTTGAGTCGAACCTACCTGAGCTGTTTTCTTATGATTATAATTTCTTTGTGGGTAAAGCGCATTATGTGCAATATCCATTGGATGAAACTTGGCAAGCAGTTGAAGGAAGTTTTGCTTGTTTAGATTCTGTTTTAGGTTTTGAGAAAATATTGCAGGAAAATTTCCAAGGAAATAAAAAATATACCTATGTGAAAAAAGGAAACGCACTTCAACGAACTTACTCTGAAGATTTTTCTGCCGCTTATCACCAAATGCTTTCTGGAATGGTAGAACGAAGAATGATTGCCGCTATTAAAGTAGTGGCTTCATTTTGGTACACCGCTTGGGTAGATGCGGGTCAGCCGGAATTAGATTTCCAAAATCATATGACTTCAGATAGCATTAACCAAGAGAAGTTCCCAAGTATTTTGCCAGATTTTATGTTGGGTCGACAAGAAAATTAGTGAAATTTCCCCAATAATTAACCTGTTTTTTGTGCATAACTTGTTTTTGCTTGTCAAGGTAGGGCCTTTATTTTTGTTAGCAGTAGAAAAGGAATAGATATCCTATCTTTACCTTTACTTTTAGTTACGATCCAAAAAATAAAAACAAACTATAACAATGAAATTTATTGTAAATAGCAGTGTATTGTTGCGTCACCTATCATTCATTGATGGTGTGGTTGTTGCCAAACCTATTATTCCAATATTGAATAATTTTTTATTCGATATTAAAGATGGTGTGCTTACCATCCATTCAACAGATTTGGAAACCACAATGAGTACAAGTATTAAAGTGGATGCTAAGGAAGATGTATCAATTGCAATTCCTTCTAAAACTACTTTAGAATTACTTAAAACATTATCGGATCAACCTCTTGCCTTTTCTATTAATGAGGAAAAAGGTAGTGTTGAAATCAAATACGAGAGTGGTCGTTTTAAATTAACCGCTCAAAAAGGCGATGAATTCCCTAAAACACCAGAAGTGGAAGGTGCGAGTACTTTTGAAATTGGTGCTAAAATTCTACAAAAAGCAATCAACAAAAGTGTATTTGCAACCAGTAGCGATGAGTTAAGGTTAAACTTAACTGGCGTTTACCTCCAGTTGTTCAAAAACAATATCACCTTTGTTGCTACCGATGCCAATCGTTTGGTAAGGTTTACTAGAAACGATGTACAACCAGGAACAGAAGAATCTTTGATACTTCCTAAAAAAGCATTGAACCTTTTAAAATCATGCTTACCTAATGATGATACCCAAGTAAAAGTTCATTTTAACCGTCAAAATGCTTTCTTCCAAATTGGAGATGTAAGCTTAATTTGTCGTTTAATTGATGAAAAATATCCTGATTACCGCGCAGTTATTCCTACAGAAAATCCAAATAAATTAACCATCGAAAGAGGTGAGTTTTTAATGGCTGTTAAACGTGTATCAATTACTTCAAACAAAACCACCCATCAAATTCGTTTGAAATTAGCAGGTAGCGAGCTAACCATTAGTGCTGAGGATATTGATTTTGAAAATGAATCACAAGAAAAATTAGCTTGTTCGTATGCAGGTGAAGACATGGAAATTGGTTTCAATTCTAAATACCTTTTAGAAATGCTAAACAATATGGATGCTGCTACAATTGTTCTTGAATTATCTCAGCCAAACCGCGCTGGTGTTATTGTTCCTGCTAATCAAGAAGCAGATGAGGATGTATTAATGCTTATCATGCCAATGATGTTGAATAGCTATTAATTAAAGATTTTAACAAAAAAAAAGCGCAACAAATTGTTGCGCTTTTTTTTTGTTATTGGTTCAGTGGAATCCGCCCTATTTGTAACCTGCCATTCACTCTTCTAATTACCTTTGCAAATTCATCAGAAAAATAGCCTGAAGTTTTTATTCTTCTAAAGTAATTCATAGGATCGCCCCCAACAAAAATCCCTAATCCATTTGATCCCATATTATAGGGTTTGCCCAATTGAATAAATTGTGTATCATAAAAATATAAGCCATAATCTGCTTTATGGGTATAGTCGGACACATCTTCCACAAATGACGCTATAAAATAATTGGTGGTATCAAAATTAGGTTCTACAGTTTGCAATTGCTCATCCACAAAAACGCCTGCAAATTTACCACTGTTTACCTTATGGGCATTGGTGTTCATGAAAAATAGGACTTTACAAAAATCAAAGTTTTGCCTAAATTCTTTCATAATATTTTTGTTGGTTTGATTCTGTAAATTTCTAACATAGTTGGCATCTTCAATGCGTTTCTCAACCAATAATTCATTTATTAATTTTTCATCTGGCGCCTCTAACATTACCAGCAATGTTCCTTTTGCACGCTTGTTTAATTCGTTTACCAATTGCATTTCATCAAGTACAATTTTATTACGCATTCTAATAGCGCTTAATCTTACACCAACCTCTATGCAACTAGGTCTGCCATGAAAAGTATTTGCTGTGCTTTTATTAGTGAAACTGTGTATATATTTTAAATCTAATGACGCAACATTTCCCATGCTCACACTTAAACCTAAAATGCCACATAAATCTATTGCCCCAATTGTATTAGTATTCTGGCTATCATTGCTTAATTGGCGGTATCCACCATATTCTAAAATACTGCTGCTGGTAAAGGTTAAATAGGAGGGCCTTAATCCAACAAACAGGCGCAGGTCGTCCGACATTCTATCTGGCACATAGTTGAGGTATGCGCTGAGGTCTACAAAATTACTTTGGTATTTTTTATCTTGTGTATTGTCCCTAAAACTTAACCAAGAAACTGCAGGTTCAATTGTATAATCTAAACGGTTTAAATACCTATTGGTGTTATAAGGTGTAATTGGTCTTTGGTAAAAAACGCCAAAACTACCCATGCCTCTGCCAATTAAATTTTCATGAGGAATATGAACAGTGGTGAAATTCCCATTCAAAATCATTCCATAATTGGCTTCGTCAATTTTCTGACTCCACGAATTAAAAGATACAAGCAAGAACAGGCCAAATAGACTATTTTTCATGGGCTCAATTTACAATAAAGTCAATATTTCTTTTCAATCCGTTGTATTTGGTGCGCATTACTGCCGATTTATTAAACACTTTTTTAAAAACATCTTCCGTTAAATCAATCCATTCATTTGCTTTCATATTCAGTAATAATTCATTCGGTTCGAACCGAGGCTCTTGATGCTTTAAAGCAAACTTATTCCATGGACAAACATTCATGCAAACATCACAACCAAAAACCCAGTTATCGAGTTTTCCTTTCATTTCTTCAGGAATGGCCTCTTTTAATTCAATGGTAAAATAGCTGATACATTTACTACCATCCACTTTTTGTGCTTCGTAAATTGCTCCGGTAGGACAAGCATCTATGCATGCAGTGCAAGATCCGCAATGATCGGTAACTGGTGTGTCTACTGCCAATGGAAGGTCAATTATTAATTCACTTAGGAAGAAAAAAGAACCTGCTTTTTTATGAATAATATTTCCATTTTTCCCAATCCAACCTAAGCCACTTTTTTGCGCCCAAGCTTTTTCTAAAACTGGCGCAGAATCTACAAAAGCCCTGCCATTTACTTCCCCAATTTCTTCTCTAATAAATTGCAATAATTCATGTAGTTTGTCTTTAACCACTTCATGGTAATCTTCTCCAAAAGCATATTGAGAAAGTTTTAAATTTCCAGCAATTTTTATTTCATTTGGATTGTGGTAATTATACATCAAACTCACTACCGATTTAGCGCCATCTACCAATAGTGTTGGGTCGAGCCGCTTATCAAAATGGTTTTCCATATAGGCCATTTTACCATTCCTACGCTCCTTTAACCATTGCACCAAACGCGGTGCTTCATCTTCTAAAAAGCCTGCCTTTGCTATTCCACAAAAAGAAAAGCCGAGGCGCAAGGCCTCAGCTTTTATCAATTGGGAATATTTTTCTAGTGCATTCAATGAAAGTGCAAGATAGAAAAATTGTACTTTTTTTAATTATTTGTAATTGCCTATAGTATTACTTCTTCACCTTTGCCATCAATGAACTTGTAATTAACCAGGTGGATACTTTGGTTTGGATTTACCTTAATCCATTGTTTGTATGTTTTAAACCAATTAAATCTTGGAGAATTAAACCAACCATTTTTCAAATAAGCTGCTAAAAATGGATGAACCTCAAGACTAAATCCTTTTAAGTGTAAGTTTTCAATCAAGTATTTAATATGACTTTCAATATCGTCAACTATGCTCACACTCGATTGAATTTCGCCACTTCCCATGCAAGAAGGGCATTTTTCATTGGTAACAACGGCCATTTCAGGACGAACACGTTGTCTAGTAATTTGAATCAAACCAAATGGACTCATCGGTAAAATCTTGTGCTTGGCACGATCCGATTTCATTGTTTCTTTTAATTTCTCATAAACCAACTTGCGGTTGCCTGCGGTTTTCAAATCAATTAAATCTATTACAATAATTCCACCTAAATCTCTTAATCTCAATTGACGCGCAATTTCTTCAACCGCGTCCATATTCACTTTCAAGGCATTTTCTTCCTGGTTTTCACCTTTGCCAGAAGTGTTTCCACTGTTTACATCAATTACATGTAAGGCTTCCGTATGCTCAATAATTAAATAAGAGCCACTCATGAAATTAACCTCTTTACCAAAGCTGGTTTTAATTTGCTTTTCTACCCCAAAATTTTCGAAAATGGGTAGTTTTCCATTATAAAACTTAACAATATTTTCTAGTTCTGGTGATTTGTTTTTTAGGTACGACTTAATCTTATTGTATAAGAAATTATCGTTAATTTGAATATTGGTAAAGGTTTCATTCACCAAATCCCTAACCATGGTAAGGGTTCTGTCGTTTTCACCTAATACTTTTTGAGGGGCATTGGCTTCTTTTAATTGCTTGCACAACTCATCCCATTTACCCATTAAATCCTTTAAATCATTTTGAAGATCTTCAATGCTTTCACCTTCTGCATTGGTTCTAATAATTACACCAAAATGTTCAGGTTTTATAGCTGCAACAGCCTCTTTAAGTCTTCTGCGTTCTTCTTGTTTTACAATCTTTTTAGATATACTAATAGAATGGTCAAAAGGCATCATTACCAAAAATCTTCCAGCTAAAGACAACTCGCAGGTTAAGCGTGGACCTTTATTAGAAATTGGTTCTTTGGTTACTTGAACCAAAATCTGTTGGTTCCTTTTTAATATGTCGGTAATTTTTCCACCCTTAACAATATCTGATTCTAAATGTTCTTTTAGAATATTGTTTTCTTTGGGTCGGCTACTGCGCAGCATGCGCGTAAATTTCTGCGTAGATTGGTATTGTGGACCTAAATCTAAATAATGGAGAAAGGCATCTTTTTCGTGGCCAACATCAACAAAACCAGCGTTTAAGCCAGGCATTATTTTACCTACATTTCCTAAATAGACATCACCAACTTGAAAGTTGTTGTCAACTTTTTCGTGGTGCAATTCTATAAGTTTGCGGTCTTTTAGTATGGCAATGTCGACCCCTCCCGATGGGTTTGAATTGATAATTAATTCGTAATTCACTATAATAATATATTAGGCAAGCAACCTTATTTGGTTGTTGCAATGTGAGGGAGGGTATAATAAAATAACTTAAGAGGAACAAGAACAGAAAAAGAAGTAAGGACTTAAATCTTACTTCTTTTTCAATTCAGTTTACTTCTTCTTCTTGTGTCTGTTTTTACGTAGACGTTTTTTGCGTTTGTGGGTTGCGATTTTATGACGCTTTCTTTTTTTACCGCTTGGCATGTTAATTAGAATTTTTAAGGTTATTAATCGTGATTTCTATATTTTTCTTTGCTTCCTCTTCAGGCACAAGGCTCTTAAAGGTTTCAAATGACTTAATTGCTAGGTTCTTTTTCCCCATCTGACTATATACTTCTCCTAGGTAATAATGAAACTCTGGATTCATTGGCTGAATCCTAACAAGCGTCTCAAACCTAGCAGCAGCTTTTTCTATTTGTCCGCTTCTCATAGATTGAATTCCCAAGGTATAATTGGCATCAATATTATTAGAATCTCTGCGGGTTACATCTTTTAATAACTGAACACCTTTCATAATGTCCAAATCATTTTGTATGTAACAAATAGCTAAAGCATTTTTGGCTTCTAAATTGTTTTCGTTTAAGGAAACAACTTTTTCAAATGCGGCTATGGCCTGTTTTGAAGCATAAATTTGCATGGCAGTATCACTACAAGTACCAGCAAATTCATAAAAACGCATACCTGCATTTAACCAAGAGTTTTCGTCGTTTAGCTTGGCTGCAAATAAAGCAAAATAATGCGCACCAACTAATTTGTATCCCAAAGAATCCCATGTATTAGAAATACCGGCAATTTCATAAGTTCTCGCATCAGGTTTATTGGCGGCATCAGTTAGCGTTTTTACTAGCTCATTGGCTGCAGGACTAATTGAATCCTTTAAATTACTCAAATAGTCATTAAAGTCGAATTGTTTCTGCATGCTCACTGGAGCTTCTCCAACAGAAACGGTTTCCTCAGGTGTAGCGGATTTGTAATTTAGATAAACTAAAATACCCACCAAACTAAGAAGAACGGCTAAAATTATTATTTGAGCTTTGTTAAATTGCATTAAGCTTCTCTTAAGGCTTGTTTTGCTTCAGCTTCTCTTTTTGCAGCTGTTGTTTTTACTACTTCGCTTTTCTTGATTTTTTCAACAAAAGTTTTTGCAGGTTTAAATGAAGGGATATAATGCTCATCAATAACCATTGCAGTATTTTTTGAGATGTTACGCGCAATTTTCTTAGCACGTCTTTTAATAATAAATGAACCAAAACCACGGAAATAAACGTTTTTTCCTTCGGTCATGTTGTTGCGAACCACTTTAAAGAAAGACTCTACTACTTCTTGCACTTGGTTTTTCTCTACACCTGTTTTAAGTGAAATCTCTTGGATAATTTCTGCTTTAGTCATTGTTAATCTGTATTATATGATTTGATTTTTTCTTAATTTTTTGTCTTTTACGTATTCGTAAGGGGTTGCAAATGTATGTATTAGAACTGAAAAATGATGTTTTTTTTATAAAATAATTCATTTTTCTTGCCAGTCCTTAATTATGCTACAAAAAGAACTTCTTTATTGGTTCGGTTTAAACAAACGTGAACTTCCTTGGAGAAATACCCAAGATCCTTATATAATATGGCTTTCGGAGGTTATTTTACAGCAAACACGTGTCCAACAAGGGCTGCCTTATTTCCAAAATTTTCTTCAAAAATATCCTGATGTTTTTTCGATGGCCGCCGCAAAAGAAGACCAAATTCTCAAAATTTGGCAGGGATTAGGTTATTATAGTAGGGCAAGAAATATGCTAAAAACGGCTCGATTGGTTTCCGAAAACTACAATGGGCAATTTCCTAAATCCTATTCCGAGTTAATAAAGCTAAAAGGAATTGGCCCTTACACAGCTGCCGCCATCGCAAGTTTTGCTTTTAATGAGCCAGTTGCTGTTTTGGATGGTAATGTTTTTCGCGTGCTTTCGCGCCTATATGCCAAGAATGATCCAATTAATTCTAGTACAGGGAAAAAAGTGTTTGAGGAACTAGCCCATAATTTCCTCAACAAGGCTAATCCAGCTACCCATAACCAGGCCATCATGGAATTAGGAGCATTGGTTTGTACCCCCAAAAATCCCAATTGTTCTATTTGTCCATTGCAAAAATCTTGTCTTGCCTTTGATTTGGGTTTGGTTCAAACATTACCCGTAAAATTGAAGAAGCTCAAAGTTAGAACGCGTTTTTTACATTATTTTATTTTTGAAAATAAGGGCAAAATAGCCATTTATCAAAGACCTGAGGGCGATATTTGGCAAAATTTATTTGATTTACCTTCCTTTGAAGATACAAGTCATTTGGACAAATTTTTACTTAAAAACAAATTGCTTGAATTAAATTGGCTTGAGCAAAATGATGAAATTGAATTTCTACTTCAAATGAAACATATTCTTACCCATCAACGTTTAGAGGCCATTTATTTTTTGGTTCGAACCAATACATTACCTAAATTAAATATAAACGAGCTTTGGATTGAACCGAGAGCATTAAAATTAAAAGCTATACCGCGACTTTTTGATAAATTTCTAGATTGGTGGAAAAGCAATGACTTAGGAAACTTAACTTTGAAAAAATAAGCTAAAAATGAGTTTGAATAAAGTAATGCTAATTGGCCATCTTGGGCAAGATCCTGTGGTAAAATACCTAGAGAATAATAGGGTAGTGGCACAGTTTTCAATGGCCACACAAGAACAATACACCGATAAAAACAACGAACGAAAAGTAGAAACCGAATGGCATAATATTGAATCCTGGGACCTTTTGGCTAAAAATATCGACCAATTGAAAATGAAAGGCTACCTAAAAAAAGGATCACAAGTTTATGTTGAAGGCAAAATTAGAAGCGAATTGTATACGGATAAAAATGGAGTGGAAACCATGAGGAAGAAAATAAAGGCCAACCAAATTCAATTATTAGGTTCAGCAAAAACCAATATTGATAAGCCTTCAGAAGTATAAAAGCGCCTAACAAAGCCCAATTTGCTCATCTTTTTCATTTGTGCTGCAATTTCCTTACTTTTGCCTTATCATCACTTTAATAAAATTATGGACGAGCCTCCTCCCGGTAGCATCATTTTTCAAATAATAAATCCTGAATTCAGTTCGGCTGAAACGCTAAGTGTTTTGCTTAGCCTTTTGTTTATTTTATTTCTCGTTTTTCTATCTGCATGCTATTCTGGCTCTGAAAACGCTTTGTTTTCTTTGAGCAAAACGCAATTGGCTGAACTAATTGAAGAGCCTGGTTCTAGAGCTAAAGCCATCAATTTTCTTCTTCGCTACCCTAAAAGATTATTAGCAACAATTCTTATTGCAAATACCTTTGTAAATATTGCCGTAGTGCTTGTAACAACCTTTCTATTTGAAACTTTATTTAATTTTAAAGTTTATCCTTTGTTTGGTTTTTTATTTGAAGTAGTTTTTGTAACCTTCTTATTAGTTCTTTTTGGTGAGGTAATTCCTAAGGTTTATTCATTTCAAAACAATGTTAAAATGTCTAGGATACTAGCAGTTCCATTGTATTATACCTACAAAACTTTTCAACCTTTGGTTTATGTACTTGAAAAAAGCACTACTGTTATTGATAAACGCATTACAAAAAAAGGTCATATTCTTTCTGTTGATGAACTTACACATGCCATTGAAATAACCTCAGAAAAAGATGCCCCAAAACAAGAAAAAAATATTTTAAAAGGTGTCGTAAATTTTGGCAATACCAATGTAAAACAAATTATGCGTCAAAGGCCAGATATTATTGGCGTTGAATTGAATACTCCTTTCCAACAATTGATGCATCAAATTGTTGATTCTGGATACAGTCGTGTGCCAGTTTATGAAGTGAACCTAGATACTATTAAGGGGATTTTATTCACCAAAGATTTACTCCCTCATTTAAATGAAGCGCCCGACTTTAATTGGCAAAGTTTGATTCGTCCAGTATATTACGTTCCAGAAAGTAAAAAAATTGACGATTTATTAAAGGAATTTCAAACAAAACGTATGCACCTTGCCATTGTTGTTGATGAGTTTGGTGGCACCAGCGGCATTGTGAGCATGGAAGATATTGTGGAGGAAATTTTTGGTGAAATTCAAGATGAATTTGATGAAGATGAACATGTATATACAAAAATAAACCAATACACTTTTGTGTTTGAAGGGAAAATGCTCATTAATGATATGTGCAAATACATGGAACTTTCTGTTGATGATTTTGAAGATGTAAGAAATGATGCAGAAACACTTGGTGGCATGCTTTTAGAAATTAATGCACATCTGCCTAAAATGGGTCAGGTTATTAAATTTAAGAACTATACATTTAAAATAGAATCGGTTGATGCCCGAAGAATTAAGAGGGTTAAAGTAACCGTTATTCCAAGTTCAGCTTATGCCGAAAATTAATTCTATACTTGCTTTTACAATCCTTTTGACCATTGCCTGTGGCTCAGATCAATCAGGTATACCACGTCCAAGAGGTTTTGAAAGAATTAATTTTCCAGAAAAGGATTTTAAGCGAGTAGCATTAGAAAATTGTCATTATAGTTTTGAAATGCCCGCTTATGCCGAACTCAAATTAGACCCTTACCCAAGCGCAGAAGAATGTTGGTATAACGTGTATTATAAGCCATTTGGCGCAACCCTACATTTGAGTTATAGGGAAGTGAAAGACAGAAATGACTTGTTTAAATTATTGAATGATTCGCGTGAAATGGTATTTAAACATGTGATGCGCGCAGATCAAATTGTAGAAAATTATGTTTCTACAGATCAATTTCATGGAATTTTTTATGAGTTAGATGGAAGCACCGCCACCAATGCGCAATTCTATGTAACAGATAGTACAGAACATTTTCTACGTGGCTCTTTGTATTTTGATGTAAAAACAAATCAAGATTCTATTGCTCCTGTATTGAAATTCTTAAAAGCAGATATGCTTCATTTAATAGAAACCCTTCATTGGGAATAAGCTAACGTAATATTGTAAAATTTCCTTTTTGGGTATATGATTTCTCATCCCAACCTGTGAAATCTACAATGTAAAAGTACACGTCTGATTGCACCTCATTTGATTTATAGGCACCGCTAAAAGCTTCTTTCTTATTATAGGTTTCAAAAATGCGTTCACCCCAGCGGTTGTAAATTTGTAAATGATAATCTTTCACAAATACAGGAACAGTTTTAAAAACATCATTTAAGCCATCTCCATTGTCTGTATAGGCATTTGGCGCGTATAATAGCGGCAATTGAATGAGGTTAATGGTGTTTGATTTACTTGTTTGTTGATTGCCCACCAAACTCTCATAGGCCATAATGGTATACTCATATAATCCATTATCATAATTCAACTTATTGTCAATTGTAAGCAGTGGTTTAGTACCAGTTGTGAAAAATAAATTTTCATTATACAAACCAGGTTCGGTTTTTAATACTTCATACCTATTTATTCCTACAGACCAGTAATCGTAAGGAAGCCAATTCATATGATTTGAAAAGGGCTCTGCACTACCTTTTAATAAAATTGTACAAGCCTCCTTGTTGTTCTTACTTTTATTTCCGCACAAATCGAAATTCACCAATTGGTAGCAATAACTATAATCACTCACCTTTACATTAGCATCAATAAATTGGGTGTCGCTTACAGTATTTATGGTGCTTTCAAGACTGTAGGTGCCAACACGGCCCTTACGTTTCCATATTTCGTAATGCCAAAAACTATCTGATGCTGCTTGCTCAAAAATCAACGCAACATCTTTATTGTTTTGAACCGTAGCTGTGTATATGCTTAAATCTGGTGCAAAGCTCATATTGCTTTGCGCGCAGCTTGCCGCACTTGTATCTCCAAAATAATTACAGATATCATTCGAACTAATTTCATAGCAGGTACTTTGGTTCGGGTCTAATGTAAATTTGTCTGTATAATTAGTTGCATTTAAATTGCTAATAATGGCAATTAAGGTTCTAAGGCCATTTACTTTTCTATATAAATAAAGATTTTTTGAAAATGGTTTTTTCTGAAATGCCGACCATTCCAAATAAACAGAATCTTTGTTGATTTTCTTTGGACAGCTTATTGTTGGCGGTATTGCAGGCTCAGGAGGGATTACATAAAATTGAATAATCTTCTGCGTTTGTCTAAAATTTGGACAAGCGTTATCTCGCACTAATAATTTTATTTCAAGGGTATCTGAAAAAATATCTGCACAAGTTGGAACCCAATTCACACTTAAATTGGCAGAGCCTAATTGATTTTGAATAAGGGTAAGTCCCTTGTTTTTTAGAATAAAACTACCTGATAATTTTATGAAAACAGAATCCTTTGGGTCTTTTGAATTGATGCTAAAATTTTGATTAAGGGTATCAAATGCATGCAATACAAATACTTCTTTTTGTATATTTTGAAAAACAGGAACAGTGCTGGTATCGTTTTTGTCAATGCTGCATATAGTTCTTGAAGAATCTCCTGGAATGCCGCATTTGTTAAGAGATACCATCTGATAGCAATAATTAATATTCAAATTATCTGGAGAGGTTGGGTCGGAATAAATTGTACTAATTTGATTTCCTATTGAATCTTTGTATTGATACGATCCGCCATTGATACTGCGGATAATATTGTATTTTAAAAAGTTAACATCAGCAATACTGTTTTGCCATTTTAATTCTAAAGTACTGTCATTAATTACCTTAATACATTCTGGAAAAGGTGGACCAATAATAGGTTCGGGCTCAATTACTATTTTAATTTTTCCATAAACAGTATTGGAATTAGGACAAGCATCATCGTCAAATTTAAGGTCAATTACAATAGTATCGCTTGGGTAGTCTGAACAAGAAGGTGTCCAATTGATGTTTCCATTTAACAAGCCTGGTACATTGTTTAGAATCTTTAAAATAGCAGGATTGTTAATTCTATCAATTACACTTCCACTTCCTGTCATGGAAAGATTGGCGTCGGGATTACAAGTTACAGTGAAATCATAATTTAAATTATGACCAACCATAATGGTTAAAATGGTATCCTTGAAAACAGGCGGACCTAAATAAGTGCGCATGTCGAATTTAAATAATGCCAAATTACATCCGCCAACATTTGGATTGTAAGCACGCTTGCCAGGATTTGTTCTAGAATAAGCAGTAGTTGTAGTTGGGAAGTCGCTTAAGCCACCACAGCCAGCACATACAGCCTGGTATACAATTCCTGATTTATCGAAATGACTGGTGCCACCATCAACATGTTCCTGGCTAAAGGCGCCGCCATAATAAGAGGCATATAATAATTTGCTAAAGTTTTGGCCTAATACCATCAAATAAAAATCAGAACCATCTGTTGTTTTTTGAAATGCATCATTGCTTAGTGGCAATCCAGAAATATTGTCCATGCCATTGTGGTAACTTTGATTGGTACCGCCACCCCAACCACTCAAATAAATTCTACCACATACATCTACCATAAAAGCTGTTGGAGATAGGGATGGGTCTGTTCCAGATTTTCCAAAAGTTGTACTGGCTAGAACATTACTTAATGTTGGATCATACTTTTGCAGAAATTGTCGGGTATTGGCTTGCCCATAGGTTCCAGTTGTTTTAGGAATTAATCCATTGGTTTGACCCAATGAGTAAATATTATTTTGCGCATCCGTTTGCACAAAAAATACTTGATCGTAGGCAGTAGTTCCAATATAAATCAATTTTTGTTTAACACCAGAACCAGAGAATTTTGCAATAAATCCATCTACATCACCACTATAACTAAATGCAGCGCTGTTATACAAAAGGGTAGAGCTTGTTGTTCCTCCTCCAATAATAAGTTCATTTAGATTGTTAAAACACATGGAATGTGCAGATTCATCTCCTGCTGATCCAATATAGGTACTGTATAAAATAGTGCTGAGGTTATTGTTTAATTTAATAATATAGGCATCTTGTGTTCCTCCGCCAAAGACAGCCTGGGAGGCATTTACCAATGGTAAACCTTGTGCTTGGGTTGATTTAGAACAAGTGGAAATATAGATATTATTGGAGATGTCGGCTATTACTTCACCTCTAAACCAATCTGCATAATTATAGGGTAGGTTATGACTTTGTAAAGAAAAGTTGTAAACCTCAGAACCGTTAATTCCATCGTCTTCACTACCCCCAATAAAGGTTGATGCCAAAAGGGTACTTCCTGTGCCATTTAATTTAAGAACAAATAAATCTGACTTTCCATTATAGGTTCTATCAAAACCAGAAAATGTAACAGGGAAATTACTTGATGCCGTGGTTCCAAAAACAATAATTTCACCAGCATTAATTGTTACGCTGTGTGGCTGCTCATTGTCGCTACCCCCAATAAAAGTTCCAAAGAGTAGGCTCGAACCTGTTGGGTTAAATTTTACAATAAATGCATCACGCGCATACTCATTATTTGCAGAATTTCCTCCAGCAAAGCTAACGTCGTAAGCGCCTGCTGTTACAGGAAAATTAGCGGCATATACTGTTCCAGCACCATAAGCATTTCCAGCATTATCGAAACTGGCAGCAAAACCAAAATTGTCGGCAGCACTTCCTACATATGTGCCAAAAACAACTGTTGGGTCTATGCTAATTGGCAGGTAATGATTATAAGATTTCAGTTTGAATCTTATCTTATTTCCATTTAAAATAAATTGAGTAGGGATTTTTCTTTGTTGTTCTCCAATTGACTGAAAGCTTACAGGTACTTGCTCTACAAGTTCACCTAAACTGGTTTGCACATGCAGTTCATTGTCTTTTATGGCTATTTTATCTGCACCCGTATAAGCCAATTCTATGAGATTTGGATTGGCACCCGCTTGTAAATTGAAATTGATTTTAATGCCGTCTTTTAGGGCTAAAATTTCTAAATCAATTTTAGGATAAATATTTTTAAGTGTAATTTTTTGATAACTATAAACAAAACTCGCCCACTTGCTTGGGTCGCCCACAAAATAATTGAGATAAGCCTCACTTTGCACTTCTTTAATTACTTGGGGATTTGGGTTGGCATTTAATAAATTAACCTTTATTGCATGGAAATGAATGGAAGCCTGCTTTTTTCCATGTTCCATATGGTGCGTGGCCTCTTTATCTACAAACAAATAAGTAAGACAATTTTTTTCTACAAACAAATTTCCAATTGGAATATCCGATTTGAAAAGTACGTTTTCTGGCCACTGGCCTTTGTTTTCAGTGAATTGAATGGCAGATTTAAAGGGCAAAGAGGCATTTGCCTCCTTATTTAAAAGGCATAGTAAAAGCATATTCAAAATGAATAGCCTTACTCCTTGGTTATATTTACTGCAATGTTTCAAAAATTAGGTAAATATAAATAATTGGTAGATAATAAATACCATGACCTGTTCGTATACTTTTTTAGCTAAAATTTAACGCATTTAGCAATAGGAAAAATGCTTAAATAGTTTTCATTTGTATTACATAAAATTGAACATGGAAATTAAACCAGAACTTAAGGTAGTTTTATTGCAACAAGATCTGAAATGGGAGGATAAAATTGCCAATATCAATTTGTTTGACAACTGTATTAAAAGCCTATCAGGTCCTGCAGACATTATAGTTTTGCCAGAAATGTTTTCTACTGGTTTTACCATGCAAGCAGAAGTTTTTGCAGAAGATATGTCGGGTCGAACCATACAAAAAATGAAAGATTGGGCTAGGGAAACCAATGCCGTAATTTGCGGTAGCTTAATTATTATAGAAGATCAAAAATTTTTCAATAGGTTTATTTGGGTTGCACCAAATGGTGAAATTGAAAAGTATGATAAGGCACATTTGTTTAGGATGGGAGAGGAGGAGCAGCATTATTCAAGAGGAACAAAGCAATTGCTGCTAAATTATAAAGGATGGAAAATAGCTCCATTTGTTTGTTATGATTTACGTTTTCCAGTTTGGATGCGCCGAACCAACAACTTCGATTTTGATTTAATGATTATTGTGGCCAACTGGCCCGAAAGACGCATCAAGCATTGGGATGTTTTACTGCCAGCAAGGGCCGTTGAAAACCAATCTTACCTTGTTGCTGTTAATAGAATTGGCAATGATGGAAGCCAAATTTATCACTCAGGAAACTCAGCTGCTATTGACCCTATGGGAAATATTATTTACAAGCTTGAACATGAGGCAACGGTAAAAGAATTAATTCTTTCTAAGGCTTCTTTAGATAATTACCGAGAAAGTTTCCCCCTTGGTTTAGACACAGATAAGTTTGAAATTTGCTAGCCTTGCAACGTATTTAGTATATTAGTCGTCCAATTAGTATTGTATAGAAAAATTATGACAAAGAAAATTTATAGCCTTCTCCTTTTAAGTTCAATTTTATGTGCGCCTGTTTTAGCACAAAAAAAAGCTAATGATAAAAGCAAATTAACCCCTGTACAGCCAATTCCTGCGCCAGGACAGGGCGTTTTGCAATTTGATTACCAGAAATTTAATTTTGGAAATATCAATGAAAAAGGTGGAAGAGTTTTTCATACGTTTAAATTTATAAATTTAGGTCAAGGGCCATTACTTATAAAGAATATTCAAACTTCTTGTGGTTGTACAAATACCACCTATACCAAAACCCCAGTGCAATCAGGAGATTCTGGAGTGGTTATTGCTAGTTTTGATCCAGATGGAAGACAAGGTGAATTTGATAAAACAGTTTTAGTTGAAACAGATGGTTCACCAATAAATGTAACCCTAACCATTAAAGGGCATGTGTATGCTTCTAAATATAATTTTACTGATACCTATAAATACCAATATGGTAATTTAGCAGTAATTACTAATAGTTTGAGCTTTAATAAAGTAAAAAATACTTCGTATGATTCTACCGAAATTGGATTATATAATATGAGTAATAAACGCATTTACGTTTATAAAATTGAAGCTCCAGGAAACGTTGAAGCTATTAAGCCTTACGACAATATGCCTCCCAATACCGATATGCGTATTAAAGTGCGCTATTATCCTAGAAAGCCAATTGAATATGGTCAAAACAGGCAAGAAATGAGAATTTTTACCAATGATGATTCATTGCCCATTAAGAAGTTTTATATTTCAGCAAATGTTGTAGAAGACTTCAGCGTATTAACAAAAAAAGATTTAAAAAAGGCCCCTAAACTACAATTAAACACTACTGAGGTAGATTTAGGAAATGTGCCCTTGTTTAATTCTCCAGTTGCTATTTTCACCATAACCAATAAAGGTAAAAATGATTTAATTATCCGCAAGGTTGTAAGAAGTTGCAGCTGCTTAAATCCAGAATTGGATCAAACCATTATACCTAAAGGAAAAACAGCTACCCTTAAAGTAACTTATTCATTGGTAAATATGGCTGGGCCAGATAGTAAAACATTAAAATTAATTACCAACGACCCAAACCAATCTGAAATAACTTTAACTGTTAAAATAAACGTAACAGAATAGTTTTCGAACTAAGCATAATTATAAATAAACTAAATTTAAAATTCAATTGATTCTATGAAGAAGTTGTATGTTATCTTGTTGGGCTTTGCCGGTGGAATGGCTGGCGCAATGCTCATAAACCAATTTCAAAGTAAAGTTTTAGTATTGGAAACTGCCACTCAAAAGGAGGCTTCTTATTCCGTTGATTACAAAGTGCCCAATGCTGGAATGCCAGATTTTGTAAGGGCTAGTCAGGCATCTATACACAGCGTTGTATTTATAAAAACACTCACAAAACAAAGAGCCTACCAACAACAAGATCCCTTCTTTGATTTTTGGAATGGCATGGATTTCTTTGGACAAAGAGGACCAGTTGCGAGTTCAGGATCTGGCGTAATTTTAAGTGCAGATGGCTATATTGTTACAAATTTACATGTGGTAAAAAATGCAGATCAAATAGAGGTAATTACCAATAACAATAAGCAATCTTATCAGGCTAGGGTAATTGGTACAGATCCCTCAACAGATTTGGCGTTGCTAAAAATTGAAGCCAATAATTTGCCTCATGTTGTTTTAGGGAATTCAGATAAATTGCAAGTGGGCGAATGGGTTTTAGCTGTTGGTAATCCATTTAATTTAACTTCAACCGTAACCGCCGGAATTGTAAGTGCAAAGGGTAGAAATATTAATATTGTAAATAACCAATTTCCTATAGAAAGTTTTATCCAAACAGATGCAGCAATTAATCCAGGAAACAGTGGTGGAGCCTTGGTTGATTTAGAAGGCAGGTTAGTTGGTATTAATACCGCCATTGCAAGTAATACAGGCTCTTATAACGGATATGGATTTGCAATACCCGTAAATATAGTTGCCAAAATTGTAAAGGATTTGGTTGATTATAAAACAGTACAAAGAGGTTTTACTGGATTAGAAGTAAAAGACATTGATGCCGCCCTTGCGCAACGCTTAAATATTACCAATAACCATGGCGTGTTTGTAGAAAATGTTTTTGAAGATGGTCCTGCCGAAAAAGCGGGTCTGCGAAAAGGGGATATCTTGATTAAAATAAACGACAAGGACATTGATACCAAAGCCAATTTTGATGAGCAACTGGCTTATTTGAGACCAGGAGACAAAATACGTGTAAGCTATTTGCGCGACCAAAAAGAAATTCAAGGAACCCTTGATTTGTTGAATGAAGAAGGCAATACGGCCATTCTTAAAAAAGGCACCAAGAGCTCTGATATTTTAGGTGCAGATTTTCAAGCTATTTCTAAAGTTGAGCGTGAAAAATTAGGCGCTCGTTTTGGATACCGAATTTCTAATATTCGTCAGGGTAGAATTGCCAATATGGGCATTCAAGAAGGTTTTATTATAACTTCTCTCAATAAGCGGGAATACGAGCGTATTGATGAACTAATAAGAGATTTAGAGACCATGCGCGGACAAGTTTCAATAGAAGGAATTTTCCCTAATGGTGGTCGTGGTGTTTTCTCATTTTATACCTATTGATAATTTTATTCCTTTCATAAATCTCACTTTTTCTGCATCTTGCCAAGGCGCATAAACACTTATTAAAACTAAACTATGATACGTTTCGATTATTTAGAAGCCAATAAAGACCTATTTAGACAGCAATTTTTAGATGCCAAACCCTTTCCACATATTGGCATTGATGGCATTTGTGAAGAGGATAAACTTCTTGCCTTATACAGTCAAATTCCAGAAATTGAAACACCTAGCGCCGATTATGTTTTTGCTAAAAACAAGTTCGAAAAAAGCAAATATTATGAGTTGGGTGGCCTGTTTCAAGAATTACATGAAGATTTCTTAGACCCTCGTTTTGCTGCATTTGTGAGCTATATTTCCAATGAAGCTATTTTTATCGACCCAACATTTTATGGTGGTGGTATTCACCAAGGTAAAAGGGGAAGCTTTTTAGATATGCATGCCGATTTTAATTACCATCCCTTGCACGATAATTGGTATAGAAACCTAAACCTATTGCTTTATATCAATAAAGATTGGAAAAAAGAACATGCTGGCGAATTAAAATTAGAAGATGGCAGAACCGGCGAAAAAACGGAAGTAGATGTGCCTTTCAACCGTTTGGCAATTATGCATTGTAGAAGTTATACTTTACATGGTTACGATCCAATTCAATTCCCTGAAGGCAAATTCAGAACCTCTATTGCAGCCTACGCCTATACCATTCATACAGATCAAATGGAGTCTAGTAGAACAACTGTTTGGCACGTTAAAAAGGAAAGCCCAGTTAAATATTTATTGTCAAAAATTTGGGTGCCTGCAGTTAAAATCAAAAGCTACTTTAGCAAAAGCAAAACAGCAGATCACTAGTAACTAATTTGGTATTTTTCATTTAGCATTTCAATAGCAGCAGGCTTACCAAAAACAATTTGGCAAATTTCGCTGTCGTTATAAAGCATAACATACCTTTCTTCTTTACCTGCATCGCTTAAAGCTATGTTTAAAAGATCTACCAAACTTGTTATATCTAAGTAATAGCTGCTAGGGCTAGGATGAATGATATAGGCTTTCTTATTAGCGAAATAAGTAATTTGATAATCATAAGAGCTGGAATCGCTTTGTATTTTTGCATCAAAGCCTAAAAGGGTATCGCCTGATTTGTTTGGGTTAAGCAACATTAAATCTTTCACGTATTGCGGATAATCAATAGGATTGTCAACTGATTCCAAATCTATAGACGTGTAAATTCCAGCTGCATCCAATACCTTATTGATATAAATTCTATGCGATTGATAGCCGCTAGAATCTGCTAAGGCCTTTTGTAATACTTTGAGTTCGTTTTTTGGGGCAATTATTCCCATTAGGGTAAGATCATTCACCATGTCCTCAATATTGCCAGTTAAGAGGGCGTAACTATCTTTAAATTCTTTTAATTTATTTTTATCATCAACATAAAACGCTGCTTTTTTACAAAATGAATCAGCTTTCATTTCAATCAAAGCATCTATGGTGTTTTGCCCCACATAATTATTTTCCTCCTCAAATCTTTCTATTAAATAAATAGGAATTCGCGCATCATGTTGAAGCCTATAAAGTTTGGTTAAAACATCCAAAGAAATATTTTTTGGCTTTTCACTTTCTATCTCCTTGTATATTTTTTTACTGTATTTATCTGTATCAATGTCAAGCAGTAGTAATAATGGTAAATCATCCAGAACGCCTTTCTTGTATTGCTTTTCGGCAAACGCGACATCTGTATTATCGCCATATTTTAATATTATTTTGGCTACAGAATTAGCAGGATTTGAAGTTGCGTTATTTGATTTTAAAGTTTCAAAATCTTTTTGTGGCAGCAAATGATCATGCCATATTTTACGGCTTATTTCTAAACACATTTGTCGGTTCGAACCGAAATTGTTTTCTGCATAAGACTCCATTCCAGCCATGATCCAAAAGTCTTTTTTGAGATCAATTTTGCCAGCTGAAATTTGTGCGCACATCCAACTTAAAGCCTTGCTATTTTTTCCATCTTCGCCAAGCCAATAAAAGAGTCGGCCATTCTCCACATTGCCTCCCTCTAGTAAAAAAAAATCAAATTGTGTTTGGTACCCTGGGATTTTATTATAACCCGCCAACTGCACTGCAGTTGCCGCTTCCAATCCCTCACGCATGTTTTGAAACAAGGCATTGGCAAGCGCTGGTGTTTGCAATAACTTTAGCTCTGCACCATTTAAATAGAGCTCATCGTAAATAGCAATTCTTTGCGCACTGTCTTGCCCACGTATTTGTTTAACAATTAAGCTTAGGGTATTGGTATCACCTTTTAAATACCTTTGAACAAGACTTAGGTTCGAATCTTTTACAGCGCTTTTTGATTCAAATTGGGTTTCTATTATCTCTAATTTCATAGAAGAAATTAACAACGAATCACTAAAAATTACAATATGCGTTGTACTTTGTCCATCCTCCTCAATCATGTCCTCAATTTGTGGAATTGCTGGAATTTCTATATTTCCTGGCTTAGAGGGCCTAAATAACCTTCTCCAAATTTGTGCATTGCTTGTGTAGCAAAGCATTAATAAGAAAATGATGGAAATTAATTTCTTGTAATTTAGGCCGGATGTAATGACTTTCAAGTTATTTTTTGATATAAAGTGTCTCGTATTGATTGATCCAATCTTGCATACTCATTTTACTTAGTAGTTCTTGAATTAATGCAAATGGAATATAATCCATTTTCTTGAAACGAATACAAGATTTACCCATATCTAATTTACCTTTTGCATGTTTAGGGTATTCTGCTACAAACCAATCTAAGAGCTTTGAGCTACCGTAAACACCCATATGGTACAAGGCAATAAAATTTTTCTGAGAAGCAATGTTTACAAAGGGTAATGGTAATTCTGGAGTACAATGATAACCTGCAGGATAAACAGATTTTGGCACTACATAACCAATCATTCCATAGGAAATAACTTCTTGAAATCCTTTTAATTCCTTTTTGCAAATGCCCGTTAACTTTTGCATAGCCGCTTGTCGCTCCGCAGGAATTTCTTTTAAATATTCTTCAACAGTAACAGCTTTACTTTGCATAATTAGGAATAGTATAAAGGTAAATAACCCTTAAATGTCCGTTAAAAAAGGAAACTTCAGCGAATTAATAGGTATCTAACAAGATATTGAAACCAATGGAATGGTGCCAAAACTGGTCGAATGAAAAGCGCGTATAAGCAAATTTGCCTTCTACTTTATCGCCATTGGTCCAACCGTAGTTGGATTGAATATTTACATAAAAACGTTTTTCGCATTTGATATTTAATCCAATTCCTAATGGCACAACTAAATCTTTCACACCAGATTTTTGGTAATCGTTGTTGCTAGCATACGATGTATATTTTGATCCAATACCTGTAAGAATATAGGGAGAAAAGCGCGCATTGTCATTACCTAATAATTTCCAACGAACCGTAATATCAGAATAGTTAAACTTGGCATTATAATAGTTGTTGATATCTCTAAAATAGATTTCCTGTCCCTTATTAATTGAGGCACTTAGGTCAAATTGATTGCTTAAATAGTAAGCAAAGTTTAAACCAATAAATCCTTGGTGAGAATCGGCAGTTGTAATACCATTTTCACTGTAAATTCTATGCGAAAGCATATCAAATTTTAAGAATCCATTACCCAAATCACCACTGTATTCAGATATCCCAGCTTTTAAGCCAATGGCCAATTTATGATCTGCTGTTTGCGCATTTGCCGAAAAGCAAAGGATACATAATGTAAAAACACCTAGTAATAATTTTCTCATAATTGATTTATTTCCTTAGCGCTAAAATATAAAAAAAATAGTTTCACACCTTATTTTTATGGCAAAATTTACAAACAATTAAAAGTTTAGGTAGGCATAAGCCATATTTTATTTATGTTTGAGGAAGATGAATAAGCAATTGGATGTGTTTTTTATTGGCAGCGGACGTCTTGCTCAAAACTTGGCAAATGCCATAGCTGGCAGCTCGGTGAAGCTTTGTGGCGTTTATTCTAAGACCATTTCTAATGCCAAGTCTTTTTCAGAAAAATTTGGCGTTCCCTGTTTTGAAAATCTCCAAAGTATACCCCTTAATTGTTCTATTTATTTTTTAGCCGTGCCCGATAGTGAAATTGAAAAGATTTCTTCTCAATTGATTACTGATGGACTAGTTGTACATAGTTCTGGATTTATGCCAATGAGCCAAATTATCAACCAAAGAAAAGCAGTATTTTGGCCGATCCAAACGCTGAGCGCAAATTCTTACAATAGCTTACATCATGTTCCAATTGGAATAGAGGCAGCTTTAAAGACAGATGAAGAATTGTTAATTCAATTGGCTTTGTTGATCAATTGTACGCCGCAATTATTAAATGGTGAACAGCGTCAGAAGTTACATTTGGCGGCTGTTTTGGTAAATAACTTCACCAATCATTTGTATGCAGTGGCAAAAGATTTTCTCCATAAAAATAATTTAGATTTCAATTTACTTTTGCCACTTATCCAAGAAACTGTTACCAAAATAAAAGCGTTCGAACCAGCCTTGGTTCAGACCGGACCAGCTGCCCGCAAGGATTTAAAAACAATTGAGGAACATCAAAAGTTATTAAAACAAGATCCAGAGGTATTGGCAATTTATAAAATATTAACCCAAAGTATTATTCACCATAAATGAAATTACTTAAGAATTTTCAAAAAATAATTTTCGTTTTTTTTCTTTTGCTAAAGGTCTCAGATGCCTGTGGTACCAGGTTACTCATTCCTATGGATGAGGAACAAAAAAACCATTTGAAAGCCTATGGTATTTCTTTTTGGGTGCTTAAAAAAGACTTAGAAGTGAATTGGTTATTGAATTACCGTGGTGGTAGCTTTATGATTAATTATGCCGAACCAATTGAAAAAGAATGTAAGATTAGAGGAGTGAGTTATGATATTATCAGTGAAGGACAAGTAACAGAAATTCTAACAGAAATTGCGCGTCCGGATGTGAATATGGAAATGGTACGCCTGCTCAAAGTGCCCAAAATTGCTGTGTATTCGCCCAAAACAAAGCAACCTTGGGATGATGCCGTTACCTTGGTTTTAACCTATGCAGAAATTCCTTATGATGTTATTTACGATGATGAAGTTTTAGATGGTAAACTAAGTTTATATGATTGGTTGCATGTGCACCATGAAGATTTTACTGGTCAGTACGGAAAGTTTTATTCTAATTTTGCCCAAGCAGCTTGGTACCAAGCAGAGGTAAAAGAAAGTGAGGCAATGGCTGCCAAGCATGGTTTTTCTAAGGTTTCAGAATTGAAATTAGCTGTTGCAAAAAAAATAAGGGACTATGTTTTAGGCGGTGGTTTTATGTTTGCCATGTGCTCTGCAACCGATACCTGGGACATTGCCTTGGCGGCAGATGGCATAGATATTTGTGCAGAAGTTTTTGATGGAGATGCAGCCGATTACAATGCCGATAAAAAATTAGATTTTAGCAAAGGCTTTGCATTTAAAGATTATAAACTCTACCTCGATCCAATGGTTTATGAGCACAGCTTTATAGACGCAATGCAAGGCACTAGGCCAGTTACAGAAGACAATGATGTGTTTTCATTGTTTGAATTCAGTGCCAAATGGGATATGGTTCCTGCTATGCTAAACCAGAATCATACCAGCACCGTAAAAGGTTTTTGGGGACAAACAACAGCCTTTAGAAAGCCTTTTATAAAAAGTGAAGTAATCATTTTAGGAGATAACAAATCGCTCAATGAAGCGCGTTATATTCATGGAACTGCTGGCAAAGGAACTTGGACATTTTATGCCGGCCACGATCCGGAAGACTACCAACACCAAGTAGGAGAGCCGCCCACAGATTTAAGCTTACATCCTAATTCTCCGGGGTACCGACTAATCCTCAACAATATTTTGTTTCCATCTGCACAAAAGAAAAAGCAGAAAACGTAATTAGAAACGGGATTTGAATTTTCTATCACATTGAGTTTGTCGAATCCTTCAAATGAATTAGTCCAATTTTACCTTATTTACATGCATCAGCACATCCGTATGGTGATGGCCAGTAAATGCACTAAAGAATTCACCACTTACTTGAATCTTTTTACCTTTCAAACCCTTTAATTGTTGGGCATCTTCTGCAGCTAATTGAATTTTATTTACGCCTCTTCTGGTAATATCTCTTCCTTCTTTGCAATTGGTTTGAACCACATTAATTGGCTTATCTAAAACCAAAATAAAGGGATATTCTTTCTCATCCGTCTCAGGTGATTCTCCATAATTGGGCGCACCATAAAACATTTCTGTTTTTAAGGTACCACTAATAGTAGCATCTTCAGCTTCAAAAGTATAATCCCCAGGATTGACAATAGTGTCAGTTTGCAAAATACTCTCTGTTTCCAAAACCATCAAACTGTCTGTATATACTGGCGTTTTTTTGGCAGCTTCATTCTGGCATGCTATGAAACTGGTTATTGTCAGAATAATTAAGAGGTAAGTTTTTTCTTGTTTCATAGTTTTATAAATATAACCTTACCTATTGAATATCTTCTAGTTTTTCAAATTCAAATAATATTTCTAATGAATCATTCATTACTAATTTAGATTCAATTTTAAGCCTTTCACCTAATTCAATTCTATCAGAAAAGTTACCAGATTTTATTTTATCAGAATATTCCTTCGGATTTTCGATTAAGTTTTTGTTAGTAGTAACGGGTGAAGTTTTCATAGGAAATTTTTAAATAATTGTGCCAAGCAAAAATACTATTTACAAAAAACAAATTCAATTTAAAATCGATCAACCAACCAACTAAAATCCCCTAATTCCAATTGCTTCTCTGCACTCAATTAAAGTTGCCTGCGCACTAATATTTGCTTTCTCTTTTCCAATTTGAACAACGCGTTTCAATAAGTTTTCATCACCATCAATGGCAGCAATTTTCTCTCTTATGGGTGTAAGGTAATTAACCAAATCTTCTGCTAAATCTTTTTTCATATCGCCATAGCGAATGCTGCAATTGGCATAAAGATTGGCGTAATGCGACACCTTCTCATTGCCTGAAACTATTGCCATCAAATCAAGCAAATTTTGCACTGGAGTGGTAGGGGGGGTATTGGGTTCGGTAGGACCTAAATCGGTAACGGCACGACTGATTTTTTTTCTGATTACTTCCGGTGAATCATTGAGGTTAATTACATTTCCATCACCATCACTTTTACTCATTTTTCCACCACCTTGTAGTCCGGGAATTTTCACCAATTCCTTACCATAATTAAATGCAAAGGGTTCAGGGAAAATTTCTTTTTCATAAATTCTATTGAACCTGTTTCCAAAAGTTCTAGCCATTTCTAAATGTTGCTCTTGGTCTTTACCTACTGGAACTTTAGTTGCTTTATGAATAATAATATCTGCTGCCATTAATACTGGATAGGTAAGCAAACCTGCATTTACATTATTGGGTTGGGTTCTTGCCTTTTCTTTAAAAGAAGCAACGCGTTCCAATTCTCCCATATAGGCATGCATGTTCAACATCATATACAGTTCTGCTACCTGTGGCAAATCACTTTGTATATATAAAGTACAGGCTTCAGGATCTAATCCGCAAGCCAAATATTCCACCAAAACTTGTCGTACGTTTTGGTGTAAATCTGCTGGATTGGGATGGGTAGTTAGGCTATGGTAATCTGCAATAAAAAAATAACAATTGTGTTCATATTGCATTTTAATAAAATTATTTACCGCGCCTAAGTAATTACCAAGGTGAAGGTTTCCGGTAGGTCTAATGCCACTTACAATTATTTCTTTACTCATATCGCCTACAAATTAAGGATTTTTTTTGTTTAAGGATAAACTTAAGCAAGCAAAAAAATAAACATTAAAATTTTAGTGGCTATTTTATTCGCCTTTAAGCTCAATAGTATTAATTGGATGTTTTTGCATCAATTGTTTTCTCTATGCTTTGCCACAATTTTTCTGCACTTAAATCCCAAGAGAATTGTTGTTTTCTTTCCATTCCTTTTCTAACCAAAGCTGCTGCTAGACTTGGATTAAGGAATAATTCAAGCATTTTAGCTGCAATATCTTTGCTGTCAAATGGATCAACATAAAGCGCGGCATCTCCAGCAATTTCTGGCATACAGCTCACATTGCTGCTAATAATTGGAACTTCACATTGCATGGCTTCCACCAATGGAATTCCAAAACCTTCAAAATAAGAAACAAAGGTGAGCGCAAATGCTGAAGCTGTTATTTTCTCTAATTCTTCTTGCGCCAAACGGCCAGTAATTATTATATCTGCTTTGTATGGACTGTTTTGAATACAGGAATCTATTTCTCCTTTTCCCCAAAAACTACTGCCTACCAAAACCAATTGGTGATTAGCTCCGCTTTGCTTTTTAAACAAATCAAATGCTTTAATTAAACGTGCTAAATTTTTACGCGGACTCTGTGAACCTACAAACAAAAAATAGGGTAGACCCTTGGTATATTTGGTTCTTACAGCTTCTTTGTCATCGAAATTTAAGGGTGTGTAACCCTCGTTTATGCCATTATAAACCACATCAATTTTATTCGGTTCGATCCGATACTGTGTTGCTATATCTTTTTTACTAAACTCCGATACGCTTGCAATTCTTGTTGCAATTCTTGCGAATACAGGAACAAAAATGCTGTAGTATTTGCTGTAAAAGAATTTTAAATCTTTTGGATAGTGCTCAAAATTGATGTCGTGTATTACGGCCAATTGTTTGCACCTGGCACCAATAACCAACAAGCCATCTGGTGCTAAAAATAAATCGGGCTTAATTTTTTGTAGGATATTTTTTACCGCAATTTGATAATACAATAGGTATAGAAATGGATGTCGCGCCGGCGGAAATAGCACAACTGGCTTTACGTTTGAGCTAAAAACAAATTCTTCTGAATAGGGGCGGTCAAACAAAAAAGTAAATTCAATTTCAGGATGTGCCTGTGTAATTCTTTTTAATGTTTGAAAAGTAAACCAAGCTATTCCATCCAATTTATTTGGGATAAGGGAGCGTGTATTTACTACTATTTTCATGTAGCACAATAATAAGTAGAAAAGAGAATATTTATTTTATCAAGGTTCAATTATTAAAATAATTTATTTTCAAATTCATTTTCACTTTCTTTGGTTCAATAAATTAAACCAGTTAAAATGTGTTACCACGCTTCCGTAAGTGCCACTTATCAGCAAGTTGAAGCGAGCTATGCCAAAACTTTTGTAGAAGGAAGCCTTCCATTGTTTAGCAACAAATCTGATGTAATTGCTTACCACCTCAATGGTTTTGATTTCCCCAAAATGCCTGTTATTACAAGTGATTTGAGTGATAAGCTACAACTTTTCAATTGGGGATTAATTCCCTCTTGGGTAAAAGATTTTGATGCGGCAAAACAATTACGAGCACAAACACTCAATGCCCGCAGCGAAACTATTTTTGAAAAGGCTTCCTTTAGAAATCCAATTATAAATGCCAGGTGCTTAATTCCCATGACGAGCTTCTTTGAATGGAAAGAGGAAACGGATAAAAGTAAAATACCCTATCTCATTCAAGTTAAAAACCAGCCAATATTTTCAATGGCAGGTATTTGTTCTAAATGGTGGAGTGAGGCAGAAGGCAAGGAATATCAAACGTTTTCAATCATAACTACCGCTGCAAACAGCTTAATGGAAGAAATTCATAATGTAAAAAAACGTATGCCCTTAATTCTTGCGAAAGAGCAAGAAGGACTTTGGCTCGATAAAAATTTAGGCCAAATAGAAATTGAGGCTTTCTTAAAACCATTCCCCAGCGAGCAAATGGAAGCCTATACCATTTCACCCATCATTTCATCACGCTCTAAATTTAAGAACAGCCCTGAGGTGCTCAAACCTTATTCTTATGAAAAACGTGATTTGTTTTCATAAAAAAAGCTCCGTTGTTTCCAACGGAGCTTTTTAATAACTAAACGTGCATTCTGTTTTTCTTTTCCAAAAGCACTTCTTTTGTCTCCACCATGTCTGGATCAGGCACACAGCAGTCTACAGGACATACGGCAGCACACTGTGGTTCTTCGTGGAAGCCCACACATTCTGTACATTTTCCGCTTTCAATGTAGTAAGTGTCTTCAGATTTTGGCGTAAAACGTTTGCTTACGTCAATGGACTCGCCATCAATAGTAATAGTTCCGCTAAGGTTGTTTCCGTCAGCCCATGCCCATTCGGCACCGGCTTCGTAAATTGCGTTATTCGGACATTCTGGTTCGCACGCACCGCAATTGATACACTCGTCAGTAATTATGATTGCCATATTTCTAAAATTTTTATAGGATGATAACTACTGCAAGTTTAGTTTTGTTGGCGCTTTCAAAAAAATAGAATTAGTCTAAATTATATGAATTATTCACAAATGTTACTGGTATTATCAAAATTAGGAGACAGGTTTCGCGAAATAAATTCAGAAACGCCTCTTTTACAGCAGGCTTACCTTTATAACAATTGGTTCACCATCGACATGCAATTAAAGTCGATTTATGCTTGGGCCGACCTCCTTCGCAAAGAAAATCTGGAGGAATGGCTTAAGAATTACCAAATTTCGGTTCGAACCGAGCCAAAAACGGTGGCAATTATTATGGCTGGCAATATTCCTTTGGTAGGATTTCATGATTTATTATGTGTTTTACTCTCCGGAAATAATGCTTTGGTAAAAATGAGCTCCGATGATAAACAATTAATGTTGTGGGTAATTTCCACATTGATTGAAATAGACCCAAGCCTTGAAGCGAGAATTAAAATTGCAGAAGATTATCAGTTGAAAAATTTTGATGCCGTAATTGCAACAGGCAGTAATAATAGTAACCGCTATTTTGAATACTATTTTAAAGATAAACCACATTTATTGCGCAAAACCCGCAATAGCCTTGCAGTTCTTTCTGGAAATGAATCACCCGAAGAACTTGATTTACTTGCCGACGATGTGTTTTTGTATTTTGGAATGGGTTGCAGAAATGTCTCTAAACTACTATTGCCCAAAGGCTATAACCTAGAACCCATGTTTTTAGCTTTTGAAAAGTATAAAGACATCATTAACCATAATAAGTTTGCAAATAACTACACTTATCACAAGGCATTGTTCTTAATGAACCAAGATCCGCATTTAGACAATGGCTTCTTAATTGTTAAACAAGATAATTCCTTGTCATCACCCTTAAGTGTATTAATGTTCCAGTTTTATGAAAATGAACAAGATATTCAAGCTTTCTTAGATTTGCACAAAGACAATATCCAATGTGTTGTAGGAAACCTACCCAATATGAACGCAGTCCCTTTTGGTAAATCTCAACAACCCGCCCTCACAGATTACGCCGACGGAATTGATACCATGGCATTTTTATTAAGCTTTTAGTAATTTGGTTTCTTGCTTCTGGCAAAGAAAATATTTAATGTTGACTTCGTCAACCTGTCTGCTACCAGCTACCAAACACTATTTCCGCCGCTTCTTTTTCCATTGGATGAATGCGGTCGAGGAGTGGATTAATTTCTGTTATTTCAAAGGCAAATAAGTTAGGAACAGCCAAAAAGTTTTTCAATAATTCAATGGCTTCCTCTTTTGATAAACCTCCGTGTACGGGTGTTCCTGTGCCGCAAGAAATACTTGGGTCAAGGCTGTCAACATCAAAAGAAACAAGGATGTGGTGGCAATGCGACAAGTGTTGCAAGGTGTCTTCAATTATTTTTTGAATGCCAATTTCTTTTCTGTTTTGCGGCGTAAAATGCTTGATGGATTGGTTTTCTAAAATGGCAATTTCTTCAACTTCTAAATCCCGGATATCAATAAAAACCAAATCGCTCGGGAGTAATTTTGGACAAATTTTATTCGAGCCCAAATGCAACATTTCTTTCCAAAGTGATTGGGTAGACCTATCAACTTTATTTTTACTGTTGGTATTTGATTGCAATCCCAATGCAGCGGCCAAAGGCATTCCGTGCATATTTCCACTTGGGGAGGTAAAAGGAGAGTGCAAATCGGCATGGGCATCTATCCAAATAACACCTAATCTGTTTTCTGGAAATTTATTTTTATAGGCACTAATACCAACAAGGCCATTACTATGATCACCACTAATTATCCAAGGTGTTTGAGAAGCATCAATTGCGGCTTCAACGGCTTGTATTGCACGTTTTTCAATATTTAATATCGACTCAATATGAATTGCAAATTCCCCTGTTTCACTTTCTTCAAGCTCAATAGGTTCAATTCTTTCTATAGGAATATTTTCAGTAAATGAGTTGGGAAGTTCTTTGAGCAGCGCCTGTGGCCCTAGCTTTGCGCCTTTTTTGCCTGCTCCAAAATCTGATTCAATTGTAATTATTTTAACATTTTTCACAAAACCTCCAAAGGATGGTGAAAGGCAAATATATAGGTATTGGTTCGTGCTAAACCAAAAAGCTTAATAACAGGCTGTTTATAATTAATTTTATTTCATGATTTATTTATATAAAATAACCTTTCCCTTTTCTTAAAATTGTACAAATTTTCAAAATTGAGCACACTACATATTAAAAACCGGTATACCGATTTAATTCACCAAACCTTTTTCTTTCCACGACATGGTTTTGAGGTGGCAAATAACCAATTGAGTTTTCATGGGATAAATCTGATGGAACTCATTGAAAAACATGGATCTCCATTGAAATTTTCTTATTTGCCAAAGATCAATTCGCAAATTGAAAAAGCCCGTGATTTGTTTGCCAAAGCTTTTGAAAAATACGAATATGCTGGAAATTACAATTATTGTTATTGTACCAAAAGCTCTCATTTTAATTTCGTTCTGAACCAAGTGCTTAAAAGTGGCGTTGATTTAGAAACCAGCTCTGCCTTCGACTTATCAATTATTGAGCGTTTACAACAAAAAGGAAAATTTGATAAAAGCCAATACATCATTTGTAACGGCTATAAAACAGAGCAATACGCCCAAAATATGGGTCATTTGGTTACACAAGGTTTTGAAAACTTGGTTTGTGTATTAGACAATCCGGATGAGTTTGAATTAATTAATAAATATACCACCAAACCAACCCAGTTGGGCATTCGCATTGCCACAGAGGAGGAACCAAATTTCTTGGTTTACACCTCTCGTTTGGGAATGAGTCACAAGAAAATTATTGAATTATACAAAGAGAAAATAGAAGGCAATCCAAATTTTAAACTTAAAATCTTGCATTTCTTTGTAAATTCAGGAATTCGTGATACCACTTATTTCTGGAGTGAATTAACCAGATTGGTGAATGTATATTGCGATGTAAAAGAGGTTTGCCCAGATCTTGAAACCCTTGATATTGGTGGTGGTATGCCAATTTATACTTCCCTTGGTGTAGAGTATGATTATGGCTATATGATTGATCAAATAGTTTATTATATAAAAGCAATCTGTGATAACAGAGGGGTGCCAGTTCCAAATCTATTTACAGAATTTGGTTCATTCACAGTTGGCGAAAGCGGCGGTATGATATACTCTATTATTGGTCAGAAAGAGCAAAACGACAAAGAATTGTGGTATATCATAAATAGCTCTTTTATTACCACTTTGCCAGATACTTGGGGCATTGGGCAAAAGTTTATTATGCTGGCCATCAATAACTGGGACAAAGAATTTCAAAGAATAAATTTGGGCGGACTAACCTGCGATAGCCAAGATTTTTATAATTCAGATACCAATACCAATCAGGTGTTTATGCCAAAAATAAATCCAGGTGAAGTATTGCATATGGGCTTCTTTCATACTGGCGCCTACCAAGAGAGTTTGGGTGGCTATGGTGGTATCCAGCATTGCTTGATTCCTGCGCCAAAACATGTACTCATAGACCAAGATGAGGAGGGAAATATTACCTATGAAGTATTTGCTGAAGCTCAAAATGCAGAAAGCATGTTAAATATTTTGGGTTATTAGTTTGCGAAAAGGAGATTTATTCTATATTTGCACAAAATTAAAATTATGGCAACCACCCGTTTGAAAAGAAAAGGCAGAAGAAATAAAGTGTCATCTGTATTGCGTAAAGTAGGCATCAAGGTTAATACCCAATTGGTTAAAATTAAATCGCCTAATGCAGAACGTACTGTAATAATAGACTAATCCTGTCTGAAAGAATTTAAAGCCTTGGTGTAAACATCAAGGCTTTTTTTATGCCTTATATACAAAAAAAGGCGACATTCATTTGAATATCACCTTTTTAGTGCCGTGGAGGAGATTCGAACTCCCATACCCTTGCGAGCACCACCCCCTCAAGATGGCGTGTCTACCAATTTCACCACCACGGCTTGTGGCTCCAAAGATGCCTTAAAAACCTGAATTTGCCAAGCAGAAAACTATTTAAATAGATCCTTTATTGGAGATAAAAGTGCCGATATTGCTGCAACAGTGTTCTCAAATCCATTAACTACCGATTGAAAGTCTGTTACAAACAGCACAATCAGAAAGGTTACCAGTGCAATAAAAAATAATCTAATTAATTGATTCATTTAATCGGCCTATTGAAAATCAAATTTAACCCTTTTTCTAGTATAGACTTGCCTAGTTTAGAAACATTTTCCCCAATTCAATAGATATTTTCTAATTTAGTAAACTCATTTATACGCATTAAAATTCCATGAATACCACCACCCATATATTAAGGTCTGAAAAGCTACTTGTTGAAATTTCTGAAAATGGTGCAGAATTAATTTCGGTGAAAGACGCCGTTTCTAATTTTGAATTTATGTGGCAGGCCGATCCAAAAATATGGAACCGCCATGCGCCCGTATTATTTCCAATTGTAGGTAAACTCAATAATAACCGAATAAAAATATCAGGTAAAAATTTTGAGATGAGTCAGCATGGATTTGCCAGAGACCAGGTTTTTGAACCCATTGAAATGTATACAGATTTAATTCGTTTGATGCTAAGTTCATCAGATGTCTCACTCGAGAAATACCCTTATGAATTCAGGTTCTTCACCACTTATTATTTAAATGATAATACGCTTCGCATTGAACACAAAGTGATCAATGTGGGAGCAGAGGAAATGTATTTTTCATTGGGTGCGCACCCTGGCTTTTCACTTCCAAAAGCAGAAATGGGCCAATACAAAATTGAATTTGAGCAAGCAGAAGTTTTTGAAAGGCATTTGTTACAGGATGGTTTATTTACTGGCAAAACGGAAAGTATGCAAGCAAATGGGAATTTATTACCCCTTAGCAATTCCTTGTTTGAAAAAGATGCCATTGTTTTCAAAAATTTAAAAAGTAAATGGCTTAAGTTGGTTCGAACCGACAGTAATTACAGTATTCAAATGAATTTTGAAGGGTTTCCTTTCATGGGCATTTGGACAAAACCTGGACAGGAAGAATTTATTTGCCTAGAACCTTGGCTCGGAATTGCCGATTCTGTTGGTTTTACAGGAGATATTAGTGATAAAGAAGGCATAATGGCTTTGACACCCAATGCTGAAATAAGTTTCCACTACGATTTAATTTTTACTGCTGGATAATTTAGTAGTAAATAAAAATAGAATGCACCTAAAGCATATGCGCCAAAATCCCATAGATCTCTGGTATATGCGGGCCATAAGATTGGGAATAAGCCTTCAAAAATAAGGCAGCAAGCAAACCAAATTATAAAAATTTGCAGAATTGAATAAACAAATTTTGGCGAAATGTATTTCTGTTGAACCCAAAGCGCAGCGCCCATCACCAAAGGAATTAGTAGGAAATCATCGGCATAAGAAGCAATAATTCCGGCAGGAAAGGCAAACCATTGCCAGCATTTTTCAATTAATAATAGAAACAGGAGTAATAAAAATCCCCAAGATTTCATTTAACCAGGCATTAAAGCCAGAATAATGGTAATAATGATAAAAAATGCAATTAAAAGCATTTGTCCGCTTTGCAATGATTTCTCCACCAATTTCCAAAAGAAGCTGTTTTTGGCTTGTTTCAATTGAACCCGTTTCATAAACGGCGTTCCTTCACTTTGTTCTTTTTCAAGCTCTGCGCGCTCTTCTCTGTATTTTTTGTCTAATATTTCACCACAATGTTCGCAAAATGCTTTTTCGCCATCGGTCCATTTTAGGCAATGCTCACATTTTTTGATGGAGCTATTTGTTTGGGAAGAGTTCATTTAATCTTTTTTCTCGGTAAGCAAATATCTCTTTCACATTCCGATCTACAAAGGCCCAATGAAGAAAAGATGCAAATATCCATCCTTTAGACTGATAATGAATGGTATCTGTCATGAAGGTTTTGCCATTTTCCTCCCTAAAAGTATGTGTATGGTGCCAGGTTGTATAAGGCCCGCTCAATTGCTTATCAACAAATTGGTTGGGTGCATCCCATGCTTCAATCTCAGTTTTCCATTTAAAAGGTATCCCAAATAGCTTTATTCGGTATTTAATAATTTGACCAGGAAACATGGGAATGGGTAATGGACTAATTATTTTAAATTGGATGTTAGGAGGAGTGAGCTCGTTTAAATTTTCTGCTTTACTGAAGAAATCAAATACCTCCGCTAATGGTCGAAGAATTTCTGTTTGGTAAACGAGTGTTTTAGCTTTCATGATAGTATAAAGCAATAGGAGGGTGAATTGTTTTGTTTACTGACATAATTACCGTTGTTAAGCACATTTTTACCAAGTAAACATTTGTATTTAAGCGACTATTCATATTTTACTAATGTATTGTTATTCAATGAAATAGTATAACATATGTAAAGCATTGATTTTACTGCTATTTCATACAAATGTTAAGTAAGTGCTTTACAATTGTTCTTTATTGTTTACATTTGTACTTGGTATAGTTAACAATAGTTAAATAACCTTAAATATCAATACTTTATATGGATGAATTAAATAAACGTGTGTTAAGTGTGATGGAAGCAATGAAGCTTAGTAAGAGTTCTTTTGCATTGGCCTTAGATATTTCCCTACCAGTTCTTACCCACATCAGTTCTGGTAGAAATAAGCCCGGTTTAGAGCTAATTCAAAAGGTTTTATCTAATTTCCCTAGCATTAGTCCCGATTGGTTGGTTTTAGGGAAAGGCAATATGTACCGAGAGCAGCAAAAATCTATTGATTTAAGCATGGAATTAACTGCTTTACAAGATCTTAATAAAAAAATACCTCAAATGGCCAGTAGTGCAAGTCAAATAGCTAATTACCATGCCATATTATTAAAGGAAATACTCTATCTCAATGAATTAGCACCATATTTAAGGTCTATTCAAAGTAATTCTACTTACTTTCAAGAGGAAATTGCTCAAATAGAAAGTGCTATTGAATCTAAATTAAAGAATTAGTTTTTATTATTTAATATATTGATTATTAATAAACTAATATTCATATATTTATGAAATCGGGAATCTTACCGCTGCTATTTTGGCACTAATTTTTTTCAGATAATTTCGTTTTTTGTTAGAAAATCAAAAAAAATCTGGGAGTAAAAAGTCAATTCAATTTTTCTAGGGCAAATCTTGGATGGTACTTTGGTATTCCAATTCGTATCGATTTCCTTTTTTAGCACCTAATTCTTTCCATTTCGCATAAATATTTTCTATCCTATTTTCCGGATTTGGGTGGGTGCTGATAAATTCTGGAGCCACATCTTTGTTTGTTTCATCTATTAACTGCTCAAAAAAGAAGGCTGCACCGCGTGAATCTATGTCGGTACCATTGAGGTATTCCACCGATTTATAATCAGCTTCACTTTCATCAGCTCTGCTAAAGGAGAGCGTTAACAAGTTTATTCCTAAATTAAGTAAACTAGAATGATCAATGCCTAGAACATATTGTAAAAGCACAGAGAGGCCTAATTGCTTGGCCATTTGCTTGGTTGAATGGCGTTGGTCGGCGTGTGCCATTTCATGCCCTAAAACCCCAGCTATTGCTGCTTTTGAGTTTAAATACTTAATTAAGCCGGTATAAATAAAAATATAACCACCAGGAACACAAAATGCATTTAAAACAGAATCATCTTGAATGATTTTTATTTCCCATGTGAAGTCGTTTTTATGCGTTAAATTTCCATTTTTCAGGATTTTATCACGCAATTCCTCCAGCATTTTATAAGTATTGGGGCAATCTTGTTCCTCTAAAATTTTATAATTCGCCGGGTCTTGAATAATTCCGTCTTTGGCCTGCTCGCCTAATGTTTGGTCAATTGAAATAGGTATCCACGTATTACCGCAAGCGCTAATAATTAACGCAATAAGTAGGAGGAATGGCCATTTTTTCATTACCAAATATTTGCTCTGGTTTCTGGTGTACGGAACATTTTATTACCTTCTTTTACGCCAAATGCTGCATAAAACTGTGGCATATTGCTTAATGGTCCAAATACCCTGAATTCGCCTGGAGAATGCGGATCTGTAAGAATTAGTTGGCGCATGGCTTCTGGTCGGGCATTATTTTTCCAAATTTGGGCAAATCCTAAAAAGAACCTTTGCTCTGGTGTAAATCCATTAATTATTTTACCTGGAAATTTCTGCAAACGCATTTGGTATGCCTCATAGGCAATGGTTAAACCGCCTAAATCTGCAATGTTTTCGCCCAAGGTTAATTCGCCATTTACATGTAAGCTATCGCTTACAAAATAGCCATTAAATTGTTCTACCAATACTTTGGTTTTGGCTTCAAACATTTTTTTGTCTTCCTCTGTCCACCAGCTCTTTAAGTTTCCATCTGCGCCATATTTTGCACCTTGATCGTCAAATCCATGGGTTAATTCATGGCCAATTACAGCGCCAATGCTCCCATAATTTACTGCGTCGTCTGCAGCGCCATCAAAAAAAGGAGGTTGCATGATAGCTGCGGGAAATACAATTTCATTCAAAGTTGGACTGTAATAGGCATTTACGGTTTGTGGCAACATTCCCCAATCACCTCTATCTATGGGTTTTCCGATTTTGTCGAGCATGTCTTTGAATTCAAATTCGTTTACACGGTAGTTGTTTTCGATATATGAATCACTTTTTATATCAAGGGCAGAATAATCTGTCCATTTATCTGGGTAACCAAATTTCCTATTGAAGGAAGCCAATTTAACCAAGGCTTTTTCACGGGTTTCTTTGCTCATCCAGGTTAATTGGTTTAACCTAACTCTAAATGCTTCTACAATATCATTTACCATAGCATTTACGCGCTCTTTAGATGCTGGCGAGAATGTTTTTGCAACAAAAAGCTGCCCTAATAATTCACCAACCACATTGTTTGCTGCAGCAATACCGCGCTTCCACATTGGTTTTTGCTCCTTAGCTCCTGTTAAAACAGTACCATAAAAATAGAAATTTTGTTTTTCCAATTTGCTATCCAAATAACCAGCCGCATTGTTCATTAAACACCAACGGAGATAAGATTGCAGGGTAGCAATTGGCGTATTGGCCATTAATTGGTTCAATTCGTCAAAAAATGCAGGTTGAGAAACAATTAAACTGTCAATTTGCTTAAGACCAATTAGTTGAAAATAAGCTCCCAAACTAATGTTTGCGTAATTATCTATTGTTTGTTGGAAGCCTCTTTTATTGTATTGTTTTTCTTGATTTCTGCGCTCAGTTCTGTTCATAGAAACTTTTGCCAATGCGGTTTCAAAAGCCAATACATCTGTTGCAATTTGAGGTCCGCTGAAACCACATAATTCCGACACTGCTTGTATATGTTTGCTATATTCTTCTCTAATTTGGATTGATTTGGCATCTGTTTTTGTGTAATAGTCGCGATCGGGTAAACCTAAGCCTCCTTGTGAGATGTAGCTTATATAGGAGCTGCTGTTTTTTAAATCTTGGCCAATATAAAAACCAAAGAAACAGCGAATGCCTTTTTTGTGAAATTTGCTTACAACCTCTATTAATTGTTGCTTTCCTTGAATTGAATTGATGGCATTTAAATCACTTAAAATTGGTTTAATTCCTTGCGCATCTCTCTTTAAGGTATCTAAAAACAAGCGGTAAAAAGTTCCTACTTTTCCTTTGATGGATTCTGCTTTTGCAGATTGATCTGCTGCAGCTTCTTCTAAAAGTTGACGTAAGATTAAATTATTGCGCTCGGCTACCAAATTAAAGCTGCTCCAACGACTCTCACTTGCAGGTACGGGGTTGTTTTTTAGCCAATTGCCATTTGCAAAACGGTAGAAATCATCGCCAGCATTAAAGTTTTTATCTATGGCGCTCATATCAACACCCTTTGGCGTTTGTTTATTAATGAGCGCTAAAGACAAGATTAAACTCGTACTTAATAAAATTGCAGGAATAATTCGTTTCATAGATTTAAAAATATGCTCCGAAAGTATTGAAAAAATAAAGGAGGATTTGCGAAACTTTTGCACGAAAAAGCCACAAATGCGTATATTTAAATTGAATACGGGTTTTTTACAGGCAAATTGTTAATTTTGAGCTATAATGATAAAGGTTGAAAATTTACATAAAACCTATGGCGGATTAAGTATTCTCAAAGGGGTTAATTTAAGCATTGCTGCTTCCGAAATAGTTTCAATTGTTGGCGCTTCAGGTGCTGGTAAAACAACTTTATTGCAAATTATGGGCACCTTGGATCAAGCAGATAGCGGCAAGCTTATTATAAATAACCAAGATGTGAGCCTGCTAAAAGGGAATAAATTGGCTCGTTTTAGAAATAAGCATATTGGTTTTGTTTTTCAATTCCACCAATTGCTTCCTGAGTTTACCGCATTGGAAAATGTATGTATTCCTGCCTGGATTGCACATACAAATGATTCGGCTGTTCAAAAAAGAGCAAAGGAGTTATTAGATTTTTTGGGATTAACGGATAGGATGGATCATAAGCCAAGTGCAATGAGTGGTGGTGAGCAGCAAAGGGTAGCGGTGGCTAGGGCGCTTATCAATCAACCTTCCGTTATTTTAGCCGATGAGCCAAGTGGTAATTTGGATTCTAAATCGGCAGAGGATTTACACCAATTGTTTTTTCAGTTGCGAAAGGAAATGAATCAAACCTTTGTAATTGTTACGCATAATTTGTCATTGGCTGCTCAAAGCGACCGACAATTAACCATTAAAGATGGTATAATTTTATAGTGACTATCCACAAAATACTTAAGGAATACTGGGGTTTTGATGCATTTAGACCCTTACAAGAAGATATTGTTAAGTCAATTCTTTCTGGAAAGGATACATTAGCATTATTGCCTACTGGTGGTGGCAAATCAATTTGTTTTCAAGTGCCAGCAATGGCAATGGAGGGTTTGTGTTTGGTTATTTCGCCCTTGATTGCATTAATGAAGGATCAGGTGGAGAACCTTGAGGAGCGAGGCATTAAGGCACATGCCATTTATGCGGGATTGCATAGACAAGAAATTCAAACTATTTTAAGCAATTGTGTTCACGGGGCTGTTAAATTTTTATACATATCGCCAGAACGCCTTGGTTCGAGCCTAATTAGGGACCATTTGCATCAAATTAATATTTCATTGCTTGCCATAGATGAAGCACATTGTATTAGTCAGTGGGGTTTTGATTTTAGACCAGAATACAGAAAAATTATTGAAACAAGGGAATACTTACCCAAAGTGCCTGTTATAGCCTTAACAGCAACTGCAACTGCTAAAGTTGTTGAGGATATTCAAACGCAATTAGGCTTTAAACAGGCAAATGTTTTTCGTAAGAGTTTTGAAAGGTTAAACCTTCATTACGTTGTAAGGAAGCAAGAAAACAAATTAGAGAAAGTTTTAAGCAGCATACAAAAAGCCAGGGGAAGTGGCTTGGTTTATGTTCGTAACCGTAAATTATGCGAAGAAATTGCCAGTTTTTTAATTGCCAATAATATTAGTGCTTCCTTTTACCATGCTGGTTTGCAGCCGGAGCTTAGGCAAAAACGACAAGAAGATTGGATTCAAAATAGAACCAGGATAATGGTTTGTACCAACGCTTTTGGGATGGGGATTGATAAGCCTGATTGCAGTGTGGTGGTTCATTACGAAATGCCAGATTGTTTAGAGGCCTATTACCAAGAAGCTGGTAGAGCAGGTAGAAATGGAAAAGCTGCCTTTTGTTTATTGGTGTATCATTCTTCGGATGCCGAAAAAATGAGAAATCGTTTGGAGCAAAGTTTTCCAGAAGAGGCTATTTTAAAAAGAGTTTACAGTGAATTATGTAGTCATTTTCAATTGCCAATTGACGCCTTAAATGAAGATGGTTTTGATTTTGATATTGGCGTGTTTTCTAGCCAAATAAAAATGAATCCATTGGTGGTTATGAATGCAATAAAATTATTGTCGCAATTGGATATACTCCATGTCAATGATGCGTTTCATCAATCATCGCGATTAAAAATGTTGATGAATAGCAATGAACTTTTTGCCTTTCAAAACATTCATACGCCCTACCAAGATTTGGTAAAAATTGTACTTAGGAATTATGGTGGCATTTTCGATAATTATGTTTCAATAAGTGAAAAGGATTTGGCTATGAAAATTAATTGTTCAGAGATACTAGTAAGGGAGCAATTGGTTAAATTAACTAGCATAGGTGTGATTGATTATATGCCTCAAAAGGATAATCCGCAGGTATTTATTCATGGCCATAGGGTGGATGCAAATTATTTGAAATTGAACCCAAATCTTATTAAAGCACGAAAAGCAATGGAACAGGATAAGTTGGAGGCAATGATTCATTATGCCGAAAACGATGTTCAGTGTAGGAGCAGGGTATTATTGGATTATTTTGACGAACACCATGTGATGGATTGCGGTGCATGTGATATTTGCAAAGAAAAAAACAACAGCATTTGGCCTGAGGAAAAAATGAAGCAGTTAATTGGTAACTTAAATCAACTGCAAAGAAATATAGATTGGCAAATTAAGGACTTGTGCCGCGCTTTGCCTCAATTTAAGGAAGAGGAATTGGTTCGCGCATTTCGTATTTTATTGGATAAAGGTATATTGCACCTGAATGAACAACAATGTATAAGTTGGATAAAAAGCCATTCATAGTTTTTACGGTAACCAACGATCTAAGTTACGATCAAAGGATGCAACGCCATGCGAGAACATTGGTGGATGCAGGCTTTGAAGTATTATTAGTTGGTAGGGTGCGCAAGTTTTCTAAACCAATATTAGAGGATGTTTTCCTTCAAAAAAGGATTAAGTGCTTTTTTGAAAAGGGAAAGTTTTTTTACCTAGAATACAATTTACGACTCTTTTTTTTCTTGTTGTTTTGTAAGGCTAGTATTTATGCTGCAGTAGATTTAGATACCTTGTTTCCTCATTTATTGGTGTCAATCTTGAAGCAAAAGAAATTGGTTTTTGATGCGCATGAATATTTCACCGAAGTGCCAGAAGTGGCCAACAGACCTTTTACCAGAGCCGTTTGGCATAAGTTGGCAAAGCTTGCTATTCCATTTACAGATTTACGTTATACCGTAGGACCTTCATTGGCAAAGGAGCTTGAGCGCATTTATCACCTTCCTTTTTATTCAATAATGAATGTGCCGGCTTTGGTTCGAACCGAAAACAAAAAAAAGCCTGAGGAGAAAATTATTCTATACCAAGGCGCATTGAATGAAGGCAGGTGTTTGGTACAATTAATAAATGCCATGAAATCAATTGAAGCCATTTTATGGATTGCTGGCGAGGGCGATTTAAGCAATGAATTAAGAACATTGGTGAATCAAAATAATTTGCAAAACAAAGTTGTATTTCTAGGTTTTATTTTACCTTCAGAATTGCCAAAGCTAACAGAGATGGCCTATTTAGGGTTTAATGTTTTAGCACCAAATGGTTTGAGTTATCAGTTTTCATTGGCCAATAAATATTTTGATTATATACATGCTTCCATACCTCAATTGTGTTCGCCATTTATAGAATATGAAACTTTAAATGAAGTTAATGAGGTTGCGCTATTGTCATTGTGGGATGAAAATTCAATTGCTCAAAATTTAAATAAGTTGCTTACGGATAAGGAATTATATTTAAGACTTCAAAATAATTGTTTAAAAGCAGCGCAGGAATATAATTTGCAACTTGAATCATGCAAATTGGTTCAACTTTACCAAGCATTGTAATTGAAAAAAAAGGCCCATATTATTTCATTCGATATTCCATTTCCAGCAAATTACGGCGGGGTAATTGATGTGTTTTATCGCTTGAAGGCATTGAGCGAACAGGGTTTAGATATTACCTTACATTGCTTTGAATATGGCGATAGATCTAGGCAAGCTGAATTAGAAAAGTATTGCAGTAAGGTATATTACTACCCAAGAAAGAAATTCGTTTATCAATTTTGGCTTCCCTATATTGTAAGTAGCAGGTCGAGTAAAGAGTTGTTAAATAATTTAATTTTAGACGATTCTCCAATTTTATTTGAGGCATTGCATAGCTGTTATTTATTGAACCATCCTGCGCTATTAGGTAGACAAAAAATAGTTCGCATGCACAATATTGAGCATGATTATTATGCTTTATTGGCCTTATCGGAGAAGAATTTATTTAAAAGATTCTATTATAAATTTGAGGCCTGGCTTTTAGAGCGCTATGAAAATGTATTGGATCGAGCCAATATTATTTTAGCAATATCTGAAAAGGACCGAAAACAAATGGCCAAGAGATTTGGAGAAAAAGTGTTGTTAATGCCAGCATTTCATGGCAATGACAAAGTTTCTTGTAAGGCAGGTAAAGGTGATTATTGTTTTTATCATGGTAAATTAAGTGTGGCCGAAAACCACCAAGCCGCGATGTTTTTGGTTAAGGAGGTGTTTTCTAAAACGAAAACCAAACTTTTTATCGCTGGAGATGGCTATTCAGCTTCCTTGGAAAATGCAATTCAGAAACAGGAAAATGTTAGTCTTTTGAAGAATTTGAGTCCAGTAGAAATAGAAAACCATATTAAAAATGCACAGGTAAATGTATTAACTACTTTTCAAGCTACTGGCATTAAATTAAAATTAGTAAACGTTTTATACAATGGCAGATTTATAGTAGTAAATACGCCAATGGTAATTGAAAGCGGACTTGAAGATGCTTGTCGTATCAAAGATTTACCAGCAGATATGGCCAAGGAAATAGAAGCTTGCATGGAGCAAACTTTTACAGAGGAAGATATTATAAAACGAAATAAAGTTCTTGGATCCCAATTTGATGTTGGAACAAATGCGAGGCAGATTATAGGCTTGTTCCGTTAATCTCCTTTAATAATTTATTGTTTTGAACCTTACCGGCTTCACAACGAATAATATTTGCTGGGAATTTTTCTAAAATTCGGTAATCATGTGTTGCCATTAAAACTGCAGTACCACTTTCACATATTTTATGTAATAGGAGCAAGATATCATCACTTGTTTTAGGGTCTAAATTTCCAGTAGGCTCATCTGCTAAAATAACCTCAGGCTTATTGAGCAATGCTCTGGCAATTGCAACGCGCTGCTGTTCGCCACCACTCAATTCAAAGGGCATTTTATGCGATTTTGTATTTAGTCCAACCATATCTAATACTTCTTTTATACGGAGGTCCATTTCATCTTGTTTTTTCCAACCAGTAGCACTCAAAACAAAGTTGAGGTTATCATGGATATTTCTATCAAAAAGTAATTGGAAATCTTGGAAAACAACACCAAGTTTTCTTCGTAAATGCGGAATATTGGAACGTTTAAGTTTGGTTAATTCAATTCCAGCGATATTACCAGCACCTTTTATAATGGGCAATTCACCATATAAAACTTTAAGAAGCGAGCTTTTACCACTTCCTGTTGAACCAATTAAATAGTGGAATTCGGCCGCACAAATCTCTAAACAAACTTCAGACAGAATAAGGTTGTCTTGTTGGAAAATGCTAACATTATCTAATGTTATAATGGGCTTTTTACTTGTCATTTAATTCTAATTTAGTCATTTGGCCAAAGGGAATGGCATGCATTAATTCTTTAATTTTTTCAATTTGAGAGCCCAGCCCACATTTTTCTAATGCTTTTTCTGGCCTGTCTGTGCGTGTATAGGCTATTAGCGTGAATTGCTCATCCCTCACTTGTAGGTAATCTGGAATTTTGGCTTTGCCTTTTATTTTAATAATATACAAAATATGAGAATTATTTTTTTATTCTTTCTTGCAATAACTTATAATTGCGCAACAAAAATAAATAACAATGAAGGATTTTTTCCAAAAAGTTCTACCAATCGGTTTAGCCGCGTCGGTTTTTCTAGCCGCTTGTAGTGGACCAAATTTTACAAAAAGTAAATACAGTGTAACACCAAATCCACTTGAGATGAGAGGGGATTCGGTAAGTGTTGCTATTAGTGGCAGTGTTGCTCCTAAAACATTTCCTGCAGGTGCTTTGGTTACTTTTCAGCCGTATTTAAAAACTAAAGACGGTAAAGAAATTTCTTTGAAAAGCTTTACTGTAAAAGGTGAGAAAGCCAAAGGAGCAGCAGATTTTACAATTAATTCAAAGCTTGGAGGTACAGTTAGTTATTCGGATAAAATTCCTTATACAGCTGATTTGAAAAACGTGAAAATGTATCCACGTTATACCTACAAAACCAAAGTTGTTAAGGTTCCAGATAGCGTAATGGTTATTGGTACACAAACAACTGCAAGCATGTTAATGTATACTAATGAATACAAAGTAGGAACAGATGTATACCAACCAGAAATTAGTAATAAGTCGGTTAGTATCTATTTTCCGATGGATGTGGATAAATTTAACCCTAACTTTAAAGTTGGTAAAAGCTTAAATAACAAAACTCAAATTGCAGCATTGAAAAACCTATTGAAAGCTGATCCATATTGGATTATCAGAGGTATTTCAATAAATGCCTATGCTTCTCCTGATGGTGAGTTAGAAAGAAACAGTAACCTCTCAAAAGGTCGTTCTTCATCTACCTTTGCCTATTTCAGAAAAGAATTAAAGAAATTGGGATTTGCAGAAGTTAACGATAGTAATTTTAGTATGGGGTATATGTTGGCTGAAGATTGGAAAGGTTATGCTGCTGAATTGGCACTTTCTAATTTTGCTGATAAGGATGCTATGATTGCCATAGTAAACAATACAAACATTAGCGATGATGAGCGTGAGGCTCAATTGCGCAAGGATTACAAAAAATCTTGGGAAAAATCAGCAACAACTATTTTGCCTAAATTACGTAAATCTGAATTGGTAGTAATTGGTAACAAGCCATTTAAAACTGAAGCAGAATTATTGAATTATTATGGAAAATATGAGCAATTAACAAATAATGAATTGTATCATTTGTCAGTTATTACTACAGATTTGAAACAAAAAGAAGCTGTTTTAATTGCTTATACAACTAGAGTTGCCGACGATTGGAGAGGTTTTAATGATTTAGCTGTAGTGAATATGAAGTCTAATAACATTAATGATGCAGGTAATAATTTGAATAAAGCAAATGAACTAAGTGCAAACAATGGTGTAGTTTTAGCTAACTTAGGTGCTTTGGCTCGTGCCAAAGGAGATAATGTTACTGCTCGTTCATATTACCAAAAAGCTGCAGATAATGGTGCAAACACGTATTATAATTTAGGTGTATTTGATGTTAAAGCGGGCAACTACGCTTCAGCTGTTAGTAATTTTGGCAAAAGCGGTAAATCAGATTTCAATACAGCCTTAGCGCAATTGATGAATGGTGATGCCAATGGCGCAAAAACTACTATTGATAATTTAAATGTAGACGAATTAAATTGGGCTCATTACTACTTAAGAGCTATTTGTGGTGCAAGAATGAACAACCAAGATGTTTGTACCACTAACTTAGCACAGGCCGTTGCTAAAAATGCAGATGCAAGAACTATGGCAAAAGACGATATCGAATTTGTAAAATTCTTCAAAAATCCATTGTTTGAAGCTGCAATTCGCTAATAGATTTTAGAATATTTGAAAACCCCGGGGCCAAAAGCTTCGGGGTTTTTTATTGTGTATAATTGTCTTGGCTTTGCTGGTGCAAAACAGGGGTGTTTTCCACAATATTGTGTAAAACACGAAGCTAAGAATCAAATAGGAGTCCGTATCTTAGCATCTTCAATAAAGAGTATGGCAGAAGAAGTTGTAAACTATGACGAGAGTAGCATTCGGTCGCTAGATTGGCGAGAACACATCCGTTTGCGTCCAGGTATGTACATTGGTAAACTTGGCGATGGTAGTGCCATGGATGATGGTATCTATATCTTGCTCAAAGAAATTATTGACAATTCCATCGATGAATTTGTGATGGGTAATGGTCGCCAAATTGATATTAAAATTACCGATAACAAAGCTTTTATCCGCGATTATGGTAGAGGTATTCCATTAGGAAAAGTAATTGAATGCGTTTCTCAAATTAATACGGGTGGTAAGTATGATTCTTCTGCCTTTAAAAAATCTGTTGGTTTAAATGGGGTGGGAACTAAAGCTGTAAATGCATTGTCGGCCAATTTTAAAGCACAATCTTTCCGTGATGGTAAAACCAAAATAGCAGAATTTGAAAAAGGGTTTTTAGTCAGCGAACAGAAATTACAAGATACCATTGAACCCAATGGCACGGCCATTACCTTCATTGCAGATGATACCATTTTCAAGCATTTCAAATATATCAATGAATATATTGATAACATGCTTTGGAACTATGTTTACCTTAATTCTGGTTTAACAATTTGGTTCAACGATAAGAAGTTTTTTTCAAAAGATGGTTTATTGGATTTATTGAAACGCAAAACCAACGAGGAAGCATTGCGTTACCCAATTATTCACTTGCGTGGAGATGATATAGAAGTGGCCATAACCCACGAAAATCAATATGGTGAAGAGTATTATAGTTTCGTAAATGGGCAGCATACAACGCAAGGTGGAACACACTTAAATGCCTTCCGTGAAGCCTTTGCAAAAACCATAAGAGACTTTTATAACAAAGATTTTGATCTAGCAGATATTCGTGCAAGTATTATAGCAGCCGTTAGTTTAAGGGTGCAGGAACCAGTTTTCGAAAGTCAGACCAAAACAAAATTGGGTTCAGTGAATATGGCCCCAACTGAATCGCCAACGGTGCGTCAGTTTGTAATGGATTTCTTCAAGAAGAGTTTGGATGATTTCTTGCACAAACACCCAGAAACGGCTGATGCTATTTTACGTAGGATCAACCAAAGTGAGCGGGAGCGTAAAGAAATGGCTGGTATTAAGAAGTTGGCCAACGACCGTGCAAAAAAAGCAAATTTACACAACAAGAAATTACGCGATTGTAGGTACCATTACAATGAAGCCAAAGATGAGCGTAGGTTCGATACAACTCTTTTTATTACAGAGGGGGATTCTGCTTCTGGATCAATTACTAAAAGTAGAAATGTAGAATTGCAAGCTGTATTTAGTTTGCGTGGTAAGCCTTTAAATTCATATGGACTAACCAAGAAAATTGTATACGAAAACGAGGAGTTTAATCTTTTGCAACATGCGTTAAATATTGAAGAAAGTATTGAAGACTTGCGTTATAATAGAATTGTTGTGGCAACGGATGCCGACGTAGACGGTATGCATATTCGTTTATTATTACTCACCTTTTTCCTGCAATTCTTTCCAGATTTAGCTAAGAATGGGCATCTTTATATATTAGAAACACCTTTGTTTAGGGTTCGTAACAAGCAAAAAACTATTTATTGTTATACAGAACAAGAGAAGCATGATGCCATTAGACAACTAGGTGTAAGGCCTGAGATCACCCGATTTAAAGGACTTGGTGAGATATCGCCAAATGAATTTGGGTTGTTTATTGGAGAAGATATGCGTTTGCAACCGGTTGTGTTAACCCCAGATATGCCTATTCAGAAGATGTTGGAATACTATATGGGTAAAAACACCATGGATCGTCAGGCATTTATTATTGATAATTTAAGAATAGAAAAAGATACCGTTATAGAAGAAGAAGAATTGGAAGAATTGGTTTAATTCTGCTCAGCAATAATTCTTTGTTCGCCGCAATACACATTGAAGCGTTGTTCTCTTAAAAAACCAATCAATGTGATATCGTTTTCTTTTGCAAGGTCTAATGCTAAACTGCTAGGAGCGCCAACTGATGCAACAATTGGAATACCTGCCATTGCTGCTTTTTGAATTAATTCAAAACTGGCGCGTCCACTTAGTAATAATATGCTTTCTTTAAAACTGTTTTGGTTCGAACCGATGTTAGCGCCAATGAGTTTGTCTAAGGCATTGTGCCTACCAACATCTTCTCTGCTTAATAACAATTCACCCTTTTTATCAAATAATGCGCAGGCATGCAATCCACCTGTATAGGCAAAAACTTGTTGCAGGTTTTTAAGTGCTTCTGGGAGCTTCAATAGGAGAGAAGGAGAAATGGGAAAGTCGGCCTTTTTGCTTTTGTCACATTGCTGGTAAACTGCATCAATACTAGCTTTTCCGCATACGCCGCAACTTGATGTGGTGTAGAAATTTCTTTGTAATTTACTTAAATCAAAATCAATTTGATCATTGAGTTCAACCCTAACAACATTGTAATTATTTTCTTTTGTTTGAAGTTCTGTACAATACTGAATACTACTAATGGCATCTTTGTCTTTGATAATTCCTTCGGTGAATAAAAAGCCTAAAGCCAATTCAAAATCATTTCCAGGCGTACGCATGGTTACCGCAATTTTCTTTTGTTCGCGCTTATCTATGGAACCAAAACCCAAACGGATTTCTAAAGGTTCTTCAACTGCCAACAAATCTTCCTTATAGGTAGGCAAGCCATTTTCAAAACGAATGAGGCGCGTTGCAGCAACAGCAGGTTTATTCATTTTACTTAACAATAAAAGATTGGTTGATACTTCTTATTTGGTCTTGGTAAACCAAAATATAGTTGCCTTTTGTCCAATTTGCCGTTTGAAATTGAAAAGCATTTGCCGTTTTTCCAATTTGAAATTGCTCAATTAACACACCGTTCATATTATATATAGTAATACTAGCATGACTGTGAAACTCCGGTAATTCAATTGTTACAAGGTCTTCAGTTGGATTTGGAAATATTTTTAAACTACCTGAATTTTCTGAATATCCTTTTATTCCTGCAGAGAAATCATAATATCCAAATGCGTAATCACCGCGTCTTAAATTATTAATCCAAAACCGACCTGTTTTGTCGGTTTTACTTGGGCCCATTTGTTTGGTTAAATCTGTTTCAACTTCAAAGGCTGTTAAAGGGTTTGGGCGGTATAATAAAACCAAACTGTCTTCAGATCCAGTAATTAATTCATTGTCGAGGTGACCAGCAGTTTTACTAGTAATTGTGCCATCATAATTAAAAAATGCGCTTGATTTAAACGCAACCCAAGAACCATCTACATGCCAAAAACGCTCATTAGAAACTCTAATTCCTTTGGGCTGAAGCTTAGGATCAACATAAGGTCCAGCAAAATGGTGCTGAATAGCCACCCAATTAGAATCAATATTATTTTGAACTGTAATGCTTACGAGTGCGTTTGAAAAAGTTTGCAATCCAGTTCCGTAAATCCATTTTTGATCATGCGTTGTGGCTGTCATCATTCCAAGCACGTTATCGCCAATGGTACTTAAACTAGAGAAATTTATGCCTTCGGCAATTATAGCATAATACCTTCCATCTGAATTTCTATGAAACACCAATTGCACAGGACTAGGGGTATTACCAATAAAGGCACTTTTTATGGTTGTAATAGGCAGGTCTATAGGCAAGAATGTTTTATAACGCGACATGGCACGTGCCCATATTTTAATGGAAGGACCAGAAGTTTCTACTGACTCCATTTGGAGATCGATATTACCTTTGTCGTATATATAGCAATTAAAAAAATCGTTTATACGCGAACCAAACCTTTGTGCAAAATGCGCTTGTAAATCTGCTGAGCTGGCTGTTTTAAAACTGTATTTGGCTATATAGGATTTACAGGTATTAAAAAACGCAGTGTCGTTGTTTATTAATATGCGCAAGCTATGAACCATTAAGGATCCTTTTGTATAAACATGTGTGCCATAGGTTTGTGCTAAGGGAACGCCCGACACAGGTAAATAGGCGCCATCTCTTGGTTTAGCCCAACGCAAAGCTTCAAAAAGTTCACTACTTATTTTTTCATCATAAGCTTTTCTGCCATAAACACATTCCAAAAACAAGGCTTCGCAGTAGCTTGCCCAACCTTCGTTAAGCCACATATCCTCAGCAGTTTGCGTTGTTACAAGATTTCCCCACCAATGATGAGATAGTTCGTGTGCAAATAATGTTTCATAAGTTGTACTACCATCAACAGCATAAAGCGGATAGGAAATATTACCTGCATGTTCCATTGCACCTGAGGTGAAAGGAACGCCAACGTAGCCAACTCTATCAAATTCATAAGGTCCAAAATGTGCCTCAAAACATTGTAAGGCATTGTTTAACTTGGCAAAAGAGGCAATCACTGCAGGAGTATCCTTTGCTTGTACAGCTAAAGTTATTGGAATATCTCTTTTTATTCCATGGAAAATTTGGTTTACCAAAACATAATTACTTACGGCTACATTTGCTATGTAAGTAGGTATTTCCTGACTTAAATTCCAATGCCAGGTAATGCCATTGTTAGCCGCTGGCGTGGCCGGTGATTGAATGCCATTACAAACTGCCATGAAACCAGAATCGGTGCTTATATGAAACTCATAAGTGGCTTTATCTGTAAAATTATCTATACAAGGAAACCAACACCTACCAAAATTTGGTGGATTAGAAGCCATGCCAACGCCCATGTTATAGGCGTAATTTCCAGTAAAATAGAATCCTCCCCAACGGGCGTCAATACTTGGGGAGCCGGCATAGGTTATTTTTAGTTGGAGGCTATCGCCAGTTTGAAAAGTTTGAGAAAAATTTATTTGTACCGTTGAATCTGTTTGCGAAAAATTTGCAGGCAAATTATTGCATAAAATTTCACTCACAGGAAGTTTTAAAAGGTCGATGCTAATTGACTTGGTATTGGCAAATTTGGCACGACAATTAATAGTGCTTGTTCCGGAAATTTGTTTTGAAGCAATATTTCTAATTGAGCATTCAATTTTATAGTGTAAAACATCCACAGAATCAATGCGTTCGGCATTAATTTGAAATGGGTTGAGCAATAATAAAATGGCACCTAAGATGGGGGATAAATACTTTTGCATATAGTTCCAAAGGTAAGAGAAAAAAATGAGCAATTTCTTATCCACAAATTGCCATTTTTTTGTGGGAATTTTATGCCCAAAAATCGCCCAGAATGCTATATTTTGCAATGGTTATTATATCTCTTGTACATGCTAAAGAATCTAAATGATTTGATTGGCATTATAAAAGAGAAAAATAGCAGAAAAATCACCAAAGAATATGGCAGAAGATAGAATTATACAAATTAACATTGAAGATGAAATGAAAACCGCCTACATCGATTATTCGATGTCGGTAATTGTAAGTAGGGCATTGCCTGATGTGCGAGATGGTTTAAAGCCTGTACACCGCCGTGTTTTATACGGTATGACGGAGTTAGGTTTGGCTTCAAACAGAGCGCATAAAAAATCCGCTCGTATTGTTGGGGAAGTTTTGGGTAAGTATCACCCACATGGCGACTCCTCTGTTTATGATACCATGGTGCGTATGGCCCAAGAATGGAACATGCGTTACATGTTGGTAGACGGACAAGGAAACTTTGGTTCTGTAGATGGTGATCCACCAGCAGCAATGCGTTATACAGAAGCACGTTTGCGCAAAATGGCCGAAGAGTTATTGACTGATATTGACAAAAACACAGTTGATTTTCGACCAAACTTTGATGATAGCTTAACAGAACCTACTGTTTTACCTTCAAAGGTTCCGAACCTATTGATGAATGGTGCAGCGGGTATTGCTGTAGGTATGGCAACCAATATGGCACCTCATAATTTAACTGAGTGTGTGGATGGTATTCAAGCCTACATTGACAATAGGGATATAACTATTCCTGAATTAATGAAATACATTAAGGCGCCAGATTTTCCAACAGGCGGTACAATTTATGGTTATGAAGGTGTAAAAAATGCTTTTGAAACAGGTAGAGGTAGAATTGTAATGCGTGCGAAAGCTGGTTTTGAAACTAGCAAAACTGGTAAAGATCAAATTGTAGTAAATGAAATTCCTTACCAAGTAAATAAAGCAACTCTTATTAAACAAATTGCCGATTTAGTAAATGAAAAGGTAATTGAAGGTATTAGTGATGTAAGGGATGAGAGTGATAGAGATGGAATGCGCATGGTATTTGATTTGAAACGCGATGCTGTTCCTAATGTAGTATTGAATAAGCTATATAAATTCTCTCAACTTCAAACATCTTTTAGTGTAAACAATGTGGCTTTGGTAAAAGGTCGCCCAGAAATGTTGAACCTAAAAGACTTAATAGTTCATTTTGTTGAGCACCGTCATGTAGTTATTGTTCGCAGAACCCAATTTGATTTGGAAGAAGCGCAAAAACGTGCACATATATTAGAAGGTTTATTAATTGCTTTGGATCATTTAGACCAAGTAATTGCTTTGATCCGCAAATCGCGTACGCCAGATGAGGCAAAAAGTGGTTTAATGGAGAATTTTAAATTGTCTGATATCCAAGCAAAAGCCATTCTTGATATGCGTTTACAAAGACTTACAGGTCTTGAACGCGATAAAATCAAAGAAGAATTTGCCCAAATCATGGAATTAATAGGCAGGTTGCAAGAAATACTTTCAAATGAGCCATTGCGCATGCAGATCATTAAGGATGAATTGGCTGAAATGAAAGAAAAGTATGGTGATCAGCGCAGAAGTGTAATTGAAATGGTGGGTAATGAAATGAGTATGGAAGACTTAATTCCAGATGAAGAAGTGGTTATTACCATTTCACATTTGGGTTATGTAAAACGTACCTCATTAAACGAATACAGAACTCAGGCCCGCGGCGGTAGAGGAAGTAGAGGTGTTGCCAAACGTCAAGAAGACTTTGTAGAGCACATCTTTATGGCTACCAATCACAATTACCTCTTGTTGTTTACAGAACAGGGAAGATGTTTCTGGTTGCGCGTTTTTGAAATTCCTGAAGGAGAAAAAACCAGTAAAGGAAGAGCAATTCAAAACTTAATAAATATTCCTGTGGATGATAAGGTGAAAGCCTTCTTATGCGTAAAAACATTAAGCGATCCAGAATATTTAAGCACCTACAATGTGATTATGGTAACCCAAAAAGGAACCATTAAGAAAACAACTTTGGAAGCTTATAGCCGCCCTAGAGCAAATGGTATCAACTCAATGAATGTGCGTGAAGGAGATACTTTGGTTGAAGCAAAATTAACCAATGGTACAAGTGAAATTATTATTGCCAGTAGAGAAGGTAAAGCCATTCGTTTCAATGAAAGTGGTGTTCGACCAATGGGTAGAAATGCAACAGGTGTGCGTGCTATTCGTTTGGCAGATGGCGACGAAGTAATTGGAATGGTTTCAATTGCCGATCCAAAAGTTTCGAATGTTTTGGTGGTAAGTGAAAATGGTATGGGTAAACGTACCGAAGTGGAAGCATACCGTATCACCAAACGTGGTGGCAAGGGTGTAATGGCCATGAATGTTACTGATAAAACAGGTAAACTGGTATCTATAAAGGATGTGGATGATACCAATGATATCATGATTATTAATAAGAGTGGAATTACTATTCGCTTAAGCGTTAGTTCATTGCGCGTATTAGGCAGGGTAACACAAGGGGTAAGGTTAATTAATATTGGTGGTAAAGATGAAATTGCCAGCGTAGCTAAAATTAACTATATCCCAGGTGAAGAAGAAGGAGAAGGAGAGGGCGAACCAGAAGAAGGAGAAATTGTTGAAGGGTTTGAGGTAATTGCCGGAACCGATAAAGACATAGAGGAACTTGGCGTAGAAATGCCTGAAGAGGAAGAAGACGAGGAGGAGGATATTGAAGAAGAGGATGAGGAACAAACACCTCCAACAGAATAATCAAAAAGCTCCGGAGATTTTCTTCGGAGCTTTTTTTTCCTTTTTTGCCGAACCTAAATTGGTTCAAAACGAATGAATTTAATTTATTAATTTTCCCAATAATTAATCCCAAAAATTGTCGCGTTTTACACTTTGTATCTTGTTGATTTTACTGCAACTTTTATCTAAAAGTGGCTTGTCGCAGTATGCGCCACAGGTTGGTATTATTGGCACTACAGCAATTCATGCAGATAGCAGCATCATTGGTTTATGGGCAACAGATGTGGTAAAATACAAATTGGGTTATAAAGATATTTCAGACACAAGTTTGGGCTTGGCTTTAGTTGGCACACCAGATTTTGCCATTGGAAAAACAGACCACACGACATTTAGTTTGGGTGATGCAGGATCTATTGAATTGACATTTGATCATGAAATTTATAATGGGCCAGGACCAGATTTTGTGGTTTTTGAAAATGGTTTTTCATTTGGTGGCGATTCTACCTTTTTGGAATTGGCATTTGTTGAAGTGGCAGATACAAGCGGAAATTTCGTGAGATTTCCTGCAAATAGCTTAACAGACACCAATTTTCAAGTAGGCGCATTTGGAAGCGTTAATGCCAGTAAAATAAATAACCTTGCTGGCAAATACATAGGAAATTACGGTACGCCGTTTGATTTGGAGGATTTAAAGAACATCCCAAATCTAAATCTTGGGCATATTCAAAAAATAAAAATCATTGATGTGGTAGGAAGCCTTCAGCAAGATTTTGCTTCAAAGGATGCCAATGGACGAAAGATCAATGATCCATGGCCAACGCCATTTGCATCTGGTGGATTTGATTTAGATGCTGTTGGCATAATTAACTACGTGCTTAAAACGAATACAACGCAATTTAATTCCACTCAATTTACAGTATTTCCAAATCCAATAAATGAGAATGCAGAAATGAGGGTACAGGGAAATTTGCCAGTAAGCTATTACCAAATTTATGATGTGCTGGGAAATGAAATTTGTCGTACTGATTTTATTTCAGCTGAAACAAATTATAAAATTATTGCACCTCATAAAGCCGGAATTTATTTTATTCATATTGTATCAGCAGGAGCAATTTATGTTCAGAAGTTTGTGGTTCATTCATTGAATTAATAGGCAATTATCAGCTAAAAGTAATAAATCATATTGTTTATAACATATTGTAAGACAAATCATTAGCTTACTATTTTGTCCTATAATTAATATTATGTTAAATAGAAATACAGATAAACCAGCACCAACTTTCACATAGACTTTACGCAGTTATCAATAATAATCCCCCCATTGTTTGGTTCGGTACTGGGCAAAAAAAAAATCCCCGACCAAAGCCGAGGATTTTATAATTGCTTATAATTCTATTATTCGAAAGCTGCTCTCTTCTTTTTGGTTTCTATGGTAGCTTTTTCGTTTCCAAGATTAGCATAAACCTGTTGGATACTAAATAAAATATCTCTCATGTATGCATATTTTTCTTTCTTCTTATCTGCAGTTTCTTCTCCCTTTTGCTCTGCAATTGCCAAAGCTTGGTTAAAGTAATTCAATGCCACAGTTAAAATTTCATCCTTTTGCTTTTTCAAAGGATTGTATCTTTTATCGTATTCAGTTTGAGAGATATTACCAGGAATAGCATTGATTTTCTCAGCAAATTCAGTTGTTTTATTATTGGTTAAGGCTCCTAAATTGTAATAAGCATCAATATAATCGGGGTTTAACTCCACCACTTTTTTATAGTTTTCTTCAGCTTTGGCAGCAAATTCTTTGCTCATAGCAACTTGATCATCGTATGCTTTTTGATATTTAGCAGCAGCAGTTGTATAGGCCGCTTTCTTTACTGGAACCTTTTCTATTAAAGCTTTCTTCTTTAATGTTGAAACAGTATCGCGGCTAAAACGTGCTTTCTTTAATTGGTCGTTTGAAAAACTTTCGTAAACATTTCCCCTTACATACAACAATTGCATGTCATCAGGGTTCATTTCAAGTGCTGCATTTAATTTGTCTAATAATACATCCTGACGACCCATTGCCAAGTAAATATTCAATTCCTGGTTAATTAAATCCTTTTCGCTTGGGTATTTGGTTCTACCCAAATCCAGATATTTTAAGGCCCCTACTGTATCTTTTTCCTCTAAATAGATATTTACCATTTGCATATAAATTAAATGGTCGTTGTAATCTAGGTCCATTAATTTTTGTATGTATTTCTTGGCGTGAGGATTATCATTTCCTTGAATTGAAGCATAAGCCATATTCAAATAGATATTCTTTTCAGAAAGATTATTGGTTTTTAATACGCTGTTATCGTCATAGGCAATTACATCCAAAACCATTTGATAGTAATTAAGTGCTCCGGCGTAATCTTTTTTCTCGTAAGCAGAAATACCCTTATTCCAGCACATAAAAGCACTATTTAGAATGGCATTGTCTTTACAATAGTATGTGAAGCGCTTCTTAACATCGCTTTCAATACACTTCTTACAACCATTAAAAAACTTTTCAGTTAAATCGGTATCTACTAATTTTTCAAAAGCGGGGTTTCTGTATACTGTATCCAAAATAGCCACATAATAAAACCAAGCTTTAGGATCATCCTTGGTTTCTGGGTCAAGAATTGCTACTTCAATGGTTTTTTTAGCATCCTCTAATTCTCCATTTCTTAAATAGATAGCAGCACTTTCTACATTGCTTTTCTGTGCGAAGGCTTGTAAGCTCATGATGGCCAAGCCAATTAACAATAATTTTTTCATCGTTTCAATTATTAAAGGTTTTGAATATTTTTTCTAAAACACCAAGTACTTATTTTATTAGTCAGCATTTTTAAGAAAAGGTTCAATTTGCCTTTTGTATTTACAAACATAAGGCAAAACTATTTCGGGTTCAAGTTTTATACCAAGAATGCTATAAGAATAATACTAATTTGATGTAAAACGCAAAAGCCCCAGATAAATCTGAGGCTTTTGCGCTATTGAATAAAGTATTTTTATTAGTTTCTTTCAGAGGTAGCTACTTCTACTTCTTTGTAATCTACTATTTTATAACCTAATTTCTCAATTGGTGCTTTAATTTTTTCTTTGTCGCCAACAATTAAGATAGTCATCTTTTCTGGTTGCAAAATTTCTTTTGCTAAGGCATTTATTTCTTCCTTGGTCAATGAATTAATGGTTGCATTTTGCTGACGGATATAATCTTTTGGCAAATTGTATTCAATTAATCTATTAAAGAAACTGGCTTTTTGGAAATTGGTTTCATAACGTAAGGCATCACTTTGAGTAATTGAGTTCTTTAAGAATTCTAATTCTTCATCGTTAATTCCATTTGCTTTATAATTATTAACCTCATACATAATTTCTCTTAAAGCGCTATCTGTTGCAGATGTGCGAACACCGGTTGCAATGCGATACATACCTGGACGGTCTCTATAACCAGAATTACTTGAGGTAATTCCATAAGTGAATCCTTTGTCTTCACGCAAATTCAAGTTAAGACGGCTATTAAAACTACCACCTAAAGGATAGTTCATTGCATTTGTTTTAAAGTATTTACCATTCCAATCGTAGGTTTGACCTAAATTTCCAATACGAATTTCTGATTGTGCTGCCTTGTATTTATCTACCAACATTACTTGGTTACCTGTTGCAACTGCTGCTGCAGATGCTACTACCGAAGGAATAACAACACCTTTTTTCTTCCAATTTTTCAAGAAATCCAACTTGCCCATAATTTCAGCTTCTGTTACATCTCCAACAATGGTAATAGTTGCAAAATCTGGCGCATAGAATTTGTCATAGAAGTTTTGAATGTCTTTAATGGTCATCACTTTTATTGATTTTAAAGTACCACTTACCGGCTCGGCAGCAATAGTTTTACCATAAATCAATTTTGCAAAAGCTAAATCTGCCGTAGAGCCGGCATCATATTTTTGCGAGTTAATGTTTTGGTAGTTTTGTGATTGGTTCAACTTAAATTCATCAACATTGAATTTAGGGTGCATTAATTTTTCTTCAACTAATTTCAAGGTAGCATCTAGGTTCTTTTTCATACAAATTACTTGCATGAAATGATTGTCGGAACCCGCGCCAAAATTGATAGAACTACCCAATTTGTCTAATTCGTTTTCCATTTGCTCACTGGTATAATTTTGGGAAGCCTCCCCCATCATATCAGCTGTTAAATTTGCCAATCCACTTTTAGCTGGATCACCAACGGCAATATTTCCACCTTTCATGTTTAATAAAATGGTAACCATTGGAGATTCTTTTGTTTCAGAACCAATTACCTTAATACCATTGTCCCAATTGGTAGTATAAAAACTAGGGATTTCGGTCAATTTAGCTGCTCCTGCAACAGGTCGTTTGCTTCTATCAAAGTTGTCTTTAGGAGCAGTATAACTAAGTCCTTTGTATTCCAATTCAGTTTTAACAGCAGTTCCAGAGCTTTGGGTCTCTTTGGCTTCTTCTTTGTTTGCTGCTGCATTTGCCTTTTTAGGGAATACATTTACCAAAGTATAATTTTTACCTTTAATGTATAGACGGAAAACGCGCATTACATCTTCTTTAGTTACTTTGTTATAACGTGCCAATTCATCAGATAAATTAAAATTCTTGTCTAAGCGAGGGTTACCGTGGCTTAAATACCAAGTTTGGCTCAATACGCTGGCTCTGCTAGCAATACTTTGCATACTTTGAATTATACCTGTTTCAAATTGTCCTTTGGCACGGTTCAAATCGTCATCACTTATACCCTTAGCATCAAACTCATCTATGGCAGCCATAAAACCTTTTTCAATATCATTATCACCTTCAAAATTTGGCATGGCAACAAATATTACCCCAAATTCACCCGACAATTCATAACCGCTGTTAAACGATACAGCTTGAAAAGCTTTTTCAGGTTTTACAAAGTTTTTGTATAGGATGGAGTTGTTTCCACTACCTAAAACATAACCTAAAACATCTAATGCCGCTTCATCTGGGTGATAATTTTTAACTGTTGGATAAGTAAATGCATACATAGGCGCAAATACATTGTCGCCATAATTTACATATTTATTGTCTGGCAATCTAACTGGCTCAATTCTTTGTGCACGCACTTCTGGTCCTTTTGGAATTGGTCCAAAATACTTCTCGGTTAATTTAATAGCATCCGCTGCATTTACATCACCGGAAATAACCACGCAAGCATTGTTTGGACCGTACCAACGCATAAAGAAGTTTTTTAAGTCATCTACGTTTACGCGATCCAAATCTTCCAAGTAGCCAATTGTTGGCCAGCTGTATGGATGTCCTGTTGGATATAACGCAGCATCTTTAATTTCTTCTCTTTTACCGTAAGGAACATTGTCTATCCGTTGTCCTTTTTCATTTTTCACTGTAGCGCGTTGTACTTCAAATTTCTTTTGCGTTACAGAGTCTAATAGGAAACCCATACGATCTGCTTCTAGCCAAAGTGCAGTTTCAAGGTAATTAGAAGGCAATGTTTCAAAATAGTTTGTACGGTCGCGGTTGGTGGTACCATTCATTTGACCACCGGCACCTTGAACAATTTTAAAATGTTCTTCATCTCTAACGTGAATAGAACCTTGAAACATCATGTGTTCAAAGAAATGCGCAAATCCAGATTTTCCTGGTGTTTCTCTTGCCGAACCTACGTGGTAGGTTACTTCAACATGCACAATTGGATCTGAATGATCTTCATGAACAATAACGGTTAAACCGTTTGGCAAACGGTATTTTTTGTAAGAAATTTTCATCTCACCCGGAGTTGAAGTTACTTCTTCTAATAGAACAGTTTGGTTTGGGGCAACTGGCGCAGGTGTTTGGGCACTGCTTCTTTGAATGCCTAAAAGCATTGCAAAAGCTCCAGCTAAAAATAAACCTTTTTTCATTATGTTGATATTTTGATTAATGTTTAATTCTTTGGAATATTATAAAAAAACAAAAGAATACAATTTGCACTGTTAAATTTGTTTATGCTCGCAATTTAAGGACTTTCAGGTGAGTGCGACAAATTTTTTATTGAAAGTTTTTGTCTTTTTATAGACGATTTTGATTTTAGTTATGTTTATAAATAGACTATTTTAATAAAATGTGTAAAAATATGAATTCACATTTTATAATATTACTTGCATTCTCTTAAAAGCTTCTTATTTTCGCCTCAAGAACTAAATACCATGAATAAAAGATTTCTTACCATTGTATCATTGATTTTTACAGCTGCTTTATTGCGCTTAATTCCACATGCACCAAATTTTAGCCCAATTGGCGCGGTTGCCTTATTTGGAGGAGCTTATTTAAATAGAAAATACTTAGCTTATATCATTCCAATTGCGGCAATGATTGTAAGTGATTTATTTTTACCTTTTTACGGCATAGAGGTATTAATTACTTATGCTGGATTTTTGGTTTCAATATTTATTGGTACCCAATTGAAAAACAATTTAACTTGGTATAATGTGGCATTTGGTTCAATGGTTTCATCCTTTGCCTTTTTCTTAATAACCAATTTTGTTTTCTTCTACCCAGCTAGCATGGGACCTTTGTACACACATGATTTGGCTGGCGTAATGAATAGTTACATCGCAGGATGGCCATTCTTTCAAAATACATTTGCTTCAGATTTAGTTTATAATGGAATATTATTTGGTGCATTTTACTTAATGCAAGTTAATATCCCAGAACTAAGAGCAGAGAAAATTAAGGCTTCATAAAATCGAAGTAAGTTTTTCGCGATAGAAATTCAACGCTCAAGTGGTATAAGCCGCTTGGGCGTTTTTTATAACCTTTAATCAAAAATCGGTTCGAACCTTTTTTTAGTGTTAAAGTTATTCTGTCAATCTCCCCTTTTATGGGCTCCTCAATAATTAAAACAACTTTTTGGGGTGCACGTGCGTTGAGGCACAAGTGTAAGTTTTGATCTTGCAGTTCACGCACATCTATGATACTGTCTTGCTGCACGCACAATATTTTAGCTGCCAATTCCATATCTGGAATTCCTGCCCCCATGTATTTATCCACTTTATAATATTGAGAGCCACTTAAAATGAGTGCCTCTTTAATTTTTTCTGCGCTGCTCTTTGGCGCCAATTCAAGTAATTGCGCAGCAGCTCCAGCTATAAGAGGGCAAGAATAAGAGGTGCCATTTCCTTCAAAAACTTTCCCATCTGCAGCCAATAATGCTACGCCTTTTCCTAAAGCGCTAATATCGGGTTTCATTCTTTTATCTGCAGTAGGACCAACAGAACTAAAACCGGCATAGGTATTAAATTTATCTACAGCACCAATGGTTAAAACGTGCGCTGCGTCTGCAGGTGCGCTAATTTGGCGCCATGGGTCATCTCCCTCATTTCCGGCGCTTACAAGCACTAAAATACCTTTGCTTGTAGCAATTTCAGCGGCTCTTGTAATGAGTGTTGTTTTGCCATCTAATTCAGAAAACTTATGGCCCATGCTTTTTTCATCGTGTTTGGTATAGCCTAAAGATGAATTAATAATATCGGCGCCGGCACTATCGGCATATTCTGCAGCCAAGGCCCAAAAATATTCTTCCACCAGGTATTCATTGGCGGCATTTTCACTTCTTAATAAAATGTATTGTGCTTTGGTGGCAGTACCTAAAATTAAGCCCGGTTGATAGGCTGCCATACAACTCAAAACTGCCGTCCCATGCGGATCGTCATCAAATACTTCTTCCTCTTTTTCTACAAAATCATAAGAAGAAAGTATTTGTTTTTCTTTTATCAAGTTTTTAAAAGGCAACAATTGATCAGCATTTTTAAAACCAGCATCAATAACTGCTATTAGCACGTTTTTACCACCAATACCAGCTTTTATAAGGCTTTCGTCGTTTAGTTGTTTTATTTGCGCATAACTTTTTCCAGCCAAAATGGTATCATTCTTTTCCGATTTATTCTGAAAACTCTGTTCTAAAATATTTAATTGGTTCTCCAAGCTATTTTCACTTGCATCGTCCATTTCATCATAAAAATAGGCAGGTCCCAAATAAGTAACTGCAGCAACAAATGGCAGTAATTTTAAAGAATCAATAATGTTTTTTTGAGCACTTAATATTATGGTACCATTAAACCACCTGCTATTGCCATACATGGTTAAAGGTAATGCCGCTAATTGCCTAACATACGAGCTGTCTGGCGGAATATCGTTTTCGTTTAAAGGAACTCTGTTTCTAGTTCTGCGCTCTATTGCCTTGGCAGATATATAGCTTGCGGGTTGGTATAATTGTGTTTTAAAATTGGGTTTATCTTTAAAGCTTACAAAATAAAAACGCTGCTGCGCATTTAGGTTCGAACCAATTAATAAAACTAAAAAGAAAATAAACCTCATGGCAAGTAGTAGTGAATTAATTTTTGGTGGATTTTATAGCCAGACACGCCTGTAACCTGTGTGTTCAAATTATTATTGGTGAAGTCTATTAACCCTATTCCATTACTGTAAACAGATTTTATCAAAATCTCTTCAATAGCATTGTTTGCAAGGGATTCTTGAACGGCAACGCAATCATTAAACACCGTATCGCCATTGTTAAATGCTTGGTGAATGTTTTGAAGCAAGAAAGTTTTTCTGCCTAAATTATTGCTTTGGTTACCATTCCAAGAAAGCACATTGCCAATAGGAAAAGCTAATTTTACCTGTCTGATATTGTCTTCAAGCCACTCTAGGTTATTGCTATTTACTATTACAAAAACGCTAGTCCTAGCATGCCAATTTTGTGATGTATCGGTTCGAACCGACCTTAGTATTTCCCTATGATACTGAAAGGTTTGACCAGAAATGAGTCCTGCAAATTCTTCTTTAAGTATAAAATGAAAGGTGTCGCTGCTATGGGTAATATCACTGTAGGCTATAGAATCAACAGCATAATATTTTACTATTCCAGAATCAATAGGAAAAAAGGAATAACCTAAATTGATGGAGTTGTTTGTAGGTGCTGATTTTTTGCAAGCTGTAATAGCACCTAGCAGTAAAACAAATACCACTAATTTGTTTAGTTTGAATTGCGTATGAGGATGAATTGTATTCAAAACTGCTATATTAAATATCAAAACTTGATTGAATCCAACCGCCGCCAATAACATCGTCTCCCTCATAGAATACGGCACTTTGACCTGGTGCAATGCCTTTTACCAAGGAGTGAAAATCTACCCTCATTCGTCCATCATCTTCCACAATACTGGCATTTGTGCCGGCATCTTTGTAGCGAACTTTTGTAAGTGATTCCATGGGTGAAATTATTTTGCTATACTTCTGCAAATTAAGGTTTCTCACCCACATTCCGTTTCTTTGTAAGTCTTCTTCGCGCCCTAAAACAACAGTATTTGTTTCGGGCTTAATTTCTAAAACAAACATAGGTTCACCCAAGGCTATTTCTAAACCTTTGCGCTGCCCTACTGTGTAAAATGGATAGCCACGGTGTGTTCCTAAAACTTTTCCTTCCTTATTTACAAAGTTACCGCCATTCACTTTTTCTTCTAATCCTTCAACTTTACGTTTTAAGAATCCACGGTAATCATTATCAGGCACAAAGCAAATTTCATAGCTTTCACTCTTAGCTGCCAGTTCGGTAAAGCCTCTATCAATAGCCATTTGCTTTATGTCTGTTTTATGAAAACCACCCAAAGGAAATCTGGTTCGAGCCAAACTTTCTTGACTTAAACCCCATAAAACATAACTTTGGTCTTTGTGGTGATCGAGTCCACGACTAATTACATAACGATTATTTTCTTGACGTATTTGGGCATAATGGCCAGTGGCTATGAACTCACAATCTAACTGGTTGGCACGTTTAAGTAAAGCTTCCCATTTGATATGCGTATTACATAATACACAAGGGTTTGGCGTTCTTCCAGCCAGGTATTCTTCAATAAAATTATCGATTACAAAATCGCCAAATTCATCCCTGATATCTAAAATTAAATGGTGTATGCCATATTGAACTGCAATAGCTCTGGCGTCGTTTATTGAATCTAAACTGCAGCAGCCCGTTTCTTTTTTGCTACCTCCACTGTTTTGGTAATCCCAAGTTTTCATGGTGATTCCTACAACTTCATAGCCTTCTTCGGCTAACATAACAGCCGCAACGGTGCTGTCAATGCCGCCACTCATGGCGACTAATATTCTTCCTTTTTTACTCATGGTTCAAAACAATTTAGGGTAAAAAGCCCAGGTGATTGAATGAAACAAAGATACAGAAAAATTTGAGGTGCTAAATTATTCCTTCCAAACAGATGGAAAAAGTATGTATGCCAAAGAAATGACTAATATATTAAAGGCCAATAAAATACCAAGGTCCTTATAGATTAGCGTTGCGTCTAGCCCATCCATAGCGCGCATTGCTGCTTTGATAACTATTAATAATAATGGAATAATGATTGGTAAACTTAAAACCGGCATCAATAAATTGCTATTACCTGCTTTTGAAGCAATGGCAGAAAGCATGGTAAAGGTGCTTGCAAAGCCAAGGCAACCCAATAGGGTTACACCAAAATAAAGGAAAAGTGATTCAATTGGATCGCCCATTAATAGTATAAAAGTTGCCAAACACAAACATGCCAAAACCAAATTCAAAATTGCGTTGTAAATGAATTTTGCCAATAATAATTGTTGTGGATGAACCAACATGTGGTAATAAAGGTTTCTACCTTTTCCTTCACCAATAAAGCTTTTAGCAATGGCATTGATAGAAATAAACAGCATTACAATCCAAAAAACACCATTCCAAGTATGGTTACCCAATTGCTTTACCGCTAAATATACAACAAAAACAGACGACAATACCTGCAAAAGGATTCCGTTTAAGGCATAGCGTTGGCGCCATTCCAGTAAAAATTCTTTTTTTATGAGTTGTACAATCGGTGTCATTTGATTTATGATTTCTCAAAAGTACAAAAGGAAATTGGTTTTACATTAACAGAATTGTTTGAGCCAGTTTTCGGCATCTTTTTGATTTGAAAAAGACTTCATAGGAATGGGTGAAGGTTTGAGCGCAAACAATAATTTCATGATAAATTGCGCCAATCCAGGTTTAGAAACCATGGCCATAGCAGTGTATATCTCAGGAAGTTTTTGCGCAGAGAATTCTCTGGTCTCTTTGCTTGGAACAGGCGAATTTGTTAGGAAAATAAGGAGTGGGACTTTTTTATTTCCTGTAATTTTCTTTACCAATTTAACATTGTTACCAATGTTTTCTACGTTACGTAAAACACTTTTTGAATAAGAATATAAAATACCATTTTCATGGTAAACATAGTCTGCTATTTCTCCAAATATTTTATTTTCATCCATATTTATTTAGGCATTTACCATTGGACGACCCAATTCCTTTAAACGCTTCAAATGGGAAACAATTGCTTTCCATAGGGTGTCGTTTTGAAGATAAGGCACACCATATTTATTTGCGGTTGCTTCCACAATTTTGGCAATTTTAGGATAATGTAAATGACAAACATTGGGGAACAAGTGGTGCTCAACTTGGAAGTTTAAGCCGCCAACATACCAATTTAACAAGTGATTACGCGGTGCAAAATTTGCAGTGGTCATCAACTGATGAACCATCCATTCGTTATCTGTTACATTGTTTTCATCTGCGGTAGGTTGCACTACTCCTTCAACAATATGCGCCATTTGAAAGATGAGTGAAAAAATAAACCCAGCTACCATATGCATGGCTGTAAATGCAAGCAAAACTTGCCACCACAAAAGCGGAGTGAAAATAATTGGAAGCCCTATCAATACAAAAAGGTAAACAAGTTTAACTCCAATCATTAGAGAAAATTCAAATTTTGGCTTACCCAAATGTTTTTCCATTAAACCAGTTTCATAATATCCTATAAGTTGCGGTAAATCGCCGAGCAACATGGAGAAAGTCATCATGGTATACAAAGGTAAAGAATATAAATATTGGTATTTATGAATTGGTTTTAATGGTGTTTGTTCAGAAAAACGCATGATCCAACGGGTTTGGATATCTTCATCTAAGCCATCAATATTGGTATAGGCATGGTGAAAAATATTGTGCTGAATTTTCCAATTGAACACATTACTTCCGATGATATACATGCTCCAACCCATAACGGTATTAACCCATTTGTGCTTTGAATAAGAATTGTGCAAGGAATCATGCATAACACTCATGCCCACCCCTGCAGTTCCTATCCCAGCTAGTATAAACATTAATAAGGTCCAAAGAAAAGATAACTGAAAGTAGTAAATAGCTAAAATAGGCAAAACATATAAAGCATAAACTGAAATAGTTTTTATTACCATCACATAATTACCTTTTGGTGACAGGTTATTATCTTTAAAATATGCATTTACATTGGCGCGAAGCTCTTTGGCAAAATCTTTTTGATGAATTTCCTCGCTGTGGAATTTTATTAGCTTCATTGTTAGTATTACTTTTAAAAAAAACTTACTTTAGTTTATTTAAAAGTCAATCGGAAGGTAGTTTATTTATATTAACAAATAATGAATAAGCGTCCTCGTTCTGTTTTCTTTACAAATTAGAATGTGAATGTTAATTTATAGTTGAAGGGGAATTAGGATGCTCTTCCTAAAATATGTTAATTTTGTTTTAAATATATTGAGCTAAAATGAAGAAAATATTAATAGCAAATAGAGGCGAAATTGCGTTGCGTGTGATGCGCACTGCCAAAGAAATGGGTATTAAAACCGTAGCTGTTTTTAGTGAAGCCGATCGTAAAGCTTTGCATGTGCGCTATGCCGATGAAGCTGTTTGTATAGGCCCACCTCCTAGCGCTCAAAGTTATTTATTGGGTAATAAAATTATTTCTGTTGCCTTAGAAACAGGTGCAGATGCCATTCATCCGGGTTATGGTTTCTTGAGTGAAAATGCCAATTTCGCAAGAAAAGTGAAGGAGGCTGGTTTAATATTTGTTGGTCCTTCTGCCGAAAGCATGGAGGTGATGGGCAGTAAAATTGGGGCCAAACAAGCGGTCTCAAAATTCAATGTGCCATTGGTTCCTGGTACGCAGGAGGCTTTAAGAGATGTTGCCGAAGCAAAGAAAATTGCCAATGGTATTGGTTATCCTGTTTTGGTGAAAGCTTCTGCAGGCGGCGGTGGAAAAGGAATGCGTGTTGTAAATAATGAATCAGAATTTGAAGAAGCCATTCGTTTGGCTCAGTCTGAGGCACTCACTTCTTTTGGTGATGATAGCGTTTTCATTGAAAAGTATGTTGGTTCGCCAAAACATATTGAAATACAAATTTTGGGCGATCAACATGGAAATATTGTTTACCTATTTGAGCGTGAATGTAGCATTCAACGTAGGCATCAAAAATTAATTGAGGAGGCCCCTTCTAGTTGCTTAACGCCTGAAGTTAGAAAGCAAATGGGTGAAGCAGCCGTTAATGTTGCCAAAGCATCCAATTATTATGGTGCTGGTACGGTTGAGTTTTTAGTGGATGAAAGCTTAAACTTTTATTTCCTAGAAATGAATACCCGTTTGCAAGTGGAACATCCAGTTACAGAGCAAATTGTTGGTTTAGACTTGGTGAAAGAGCAAATTCGCATTGCGCGTGGTGAAACATTGGGATATGCGCAAGAAGATTTAAGTATAAAAGGCCATGCTATTGAATTGCGCGTATGTGCAGAGGATCCAATGAATAATTTTTTACCAGATATTGGTAAATTATTGAGCTATAAAACACCGCAAGGTTATGGTGTGCGGGTTGATGATAGTTTTGAAGCAGGAATGGAAATTCCAATTCAGTACGACCCTATGATTGCAAAGTTGATTGTATTTGGTGCAACACGTGAAGAAGCTATTCAGCGTATGATTAGAGCTATTTCAGACTATCAAATTAGTGGCATTGAAACAACATTAAACTTTGGAAATTTTGCCATGCACCATGAAGCTTTTGTAAAAGGTAAATTTGATACCAAGTTCATTGAAAACTATTTTAGTCCTGAACTTCTTAAAAAACATTTGCCTGAAATAAATGCAGCAGCTGCTTATAGCGCAGGAGGAATCTTCTTTCAACAAGAAGCCAATACAGCCAAGCCTATTGAAAACGCTGGTAGTAATTGGCAGTTGAAACGTAAAAATTAAACGCAAAAAAAATCTAATGAAAAACAAATTTCTACCCCAAGCTCTTTTACTATTGGCATTTTTGTCAATTTTTTCAAATGCTTTTGCCCAATCGAAAGTAATTTTAGACAAACATTCTGTAGGTGGTTATTGCAATCAATATTTTGATTTAGATGAAAATGGATTTGCCCTAGTTTTTAATAAAGATAAGGATGCAGCTGCTGGTAGCAGCGCAAGCATCCTTAACAATGTCTATTACTACAGTAAAGACCTAGTTAA
>CANFHJ010000003.1 GCA_947446605.1 Bacteroidota bacterium
ACCTATAATGATACCAACAAAGAAGAGTTAATGGCAGAAGCAAAAGTGAATGTAATGGAATTGCTTAAACGCAGCATTCGCCCTGAGTTTTTAAATAGGATAGACGATGTAATTATGTTCACGCCATTGAGCCGAGAGGATGTAAGAAGCATTGTAGATATTCAATTAAAAGATATCAAAGAGAAATTGATGGAACAGGGAATTGTTTTTACTGCTAAGGAAGAAGCCTTAGATTGGTTGGCACAATTGGGTTATGATCCACAATACGGAGCAAGACCTTTGAAACGTGTATTGCAAAGGAAAATTCTGAATGAATTGTCTAAAGAAATTCTTTCTGGAACCATCAAAAAAGATTCCGAAATAGAATTGATTTTAGACAAAAGCAATCAATTGGTATTTCTCAATAAATAAAAAAAGCCCCGCCATTTGGCGGGGCTTTTTTTATATCAAAATGTCTGCTGTGCTATGCGCTTAAATCGTTTTCAGGATTGTTTAAATTTTCTAAGGCCAATTTCTTTTTATCTCTGGTACCTTTGTAAATCTCAAATTTGTGGTAACGGCATTCTAAAGCACCATTATACAACTGAATCTTTTTAGAAGGTGCCAAGCCAGTCATTTTTAAGGCCGCTATATTTGATGAAATTACCCATACATCATAGCCGTCAAATTCATTTTTCATTTGGTCTCCCATCATTTTATAAAAGGCACCAATTTCATCAATTGGTAAACGTTCGCCATAAGGTGGGTTTATAACCATGAGTCCGCCACCGGCAGGACCTTTAACTTCTTCAAAACGTTTATTACTTACTTTAATGTCTTCATCCAAACCTGCACGCGTTATGTTCTCGCGGCTAATATCAATGGCCTTAAAGGTTTTGTCCGAACCAATTATGTTTGCTTTAGATTCTTTTATTGCTGCAATGGCATCTTCTCTTACCTGAGAGAAAATCATAGGGTCGAAATTTTTCCAGCGCTCAAAACCAAATTGTGCGCGCTTTAAATTTGGCGGCATGTTTTTAGCAATCATGGCTGCTTCAATGAGCAAAGTACCACTACCACACATTGGGTCGTAATAATTTCCTTCCCCATTCCAACCTGTAAGCATAATCATTCCAGCCGCTGTAACCTCATTAATGGGGGCTAAAGTGCTATCTGTTCTATAACCTCTTCTATGCAAAGATTCCGCAGAGCTGTCTAAAGAAACAGTAACCTCATCATTGTTAATGTGAATGTCTATACTTAAATCTGGGTGCGTTAAATCAATGCTTGGGCGTTCGCCAAATTTCTCTCTAAATTGGTCAACAATGGCATCCTTTGATTTTAGCGAAACATATTGCGAATGTGTAAAGAAATCACTTCTTAAGCTGGTATGAATTACCAATCGGCCATCCTTTTCAAGATACTCTCCCCAATTTATTTTTTTGATGCCGTCATACAATTGGGTTTCATCATTTGCCCTAAATTTATTGATTGGAATCAAAACTTTAAGCGCTGTTCTTAAGCATAAATTTGCCCTGTACATTAAGGCTAAATCGCCCTCAAAGCTAACGGCGCGGTTATGTGCCAATACATTTTGGGCACCTAAATTATTTAATTCTTCTACTAATATTTGTTCTAACCCAAATTGGGTTTTGGCCACCATGGCGAAAGTTGCGTTCAAATTCTCTACTATTTTATGCTGCAAAGTTAAACGAATAAACTGAATAGCCATAGGCAAATGGCTGATGGGCCTTTGTTATTGTAATTCAAATTTTTCGTGGAGGTAAGGAATATGTATATTTTGATAACCCTTTTCCATGAGTTTTTTCTTAAAAATATCCTGTGTTTTTACCTCGCCATGTACTAAAAATATTTCTCTTATTTTTTTAGGATTTTGACAAGCAAGCCATTTTAAAATTTCCTCATAATCTGCATGGGCACTATAATAATCCAACTTTTTTATTTGTGCCTTTACAGCGTATTCTTCTCCAAAAATGCGCACTAATTTTTCGCCATTTTTTAATTTGCCGCCCAAACTTTCTGGGGTGCAATACCCAACAAACAAAATGGTATTGTTTGGGTTCTCAATATTGTTACTAATATGGTGCTTTATTCTTCCTGCCTCTGCCATGCCGCTTGCCGAAATAATTATGCAAGGTTCTTCCAATGAGTTGAGGGCTTTAGACATTTCTAAATCGCTCACATAAGTTAAATTTTTAAATCCAAAAGGGTCGGGGTCTTTGTGCACATATTCCATAAATTCTTCCCTGTAACATTCCTGGTGTTTGCGCATTACATCCGTTGCTTTAACAGAAAGCGGACTGTCAACAAATACCTTAATATTAGGCATTCTACCTTCATTAACTGCTTTGTCTAATAGGTAAATAATTTCTTGGGTACGGTCAACACTAAATGCAGGTATTATTAACTTGCCTTTGTTGTTAACGCATGTTTCTGTGATTATAGAAAACAGTTCTTTTTCTGCATCTCCAATTATAGCATGTAACCTATCGCCATAAGTGCTTTCACAAATTAAATAATCACATTGCGGAAATGCTTGAGGGTCTCTTAAAATGGAATCGTTGTAACGCCCAATATCGCCAGAAAATGCAATTTTTATTCGTTTGTTGTTGGCAGATTTAATGTCCAAATTTACACAAGCACTGCCCAGTAAATGTCCTGCATCTGTAAAGGTCAATTTTATTTCACTGTCTATTTTTAATTCCTCCTCATAATCCAATACCTCCATAAGGGAAAGGGCCTTCTCCACATCTTCCATTTCATAAAGAGGCTCAATGGCAACTAGGTCTTTTTTTAATCTTCGTTTGTTTACGTATTTTAAATCAGCTGTTTGAATATGAGCAGAATCTGCCAACATTATTTCACATAAACTTTTAGTGGCTGGCGTGCAAAAAATAAGGCCATTAAAACCTTCCTTAACAAGTCGTGGAATTAATCCACTGTGGTCAATATGTCCATGAGATAATATTAAATAATCTATGTCTTTCGGGTCGAACCCAAAATGCCTGTTTAAATCATCTCTTTGTTGAATATGGCCTTGAACCAAACCGCAATCTAAAAGAATTTTAGTGCCATTTAGCGTGGTAATTAAGTGCTTACTCCCTGTAACCATTTGGGCTGCACCAAAAAATTGTATATCCATAGAGCAATATCTCCTTTAATTTTCGGAAATCAGTGAATAAACAAAAAAATGAAATAAAATATCCACGAAAGTCACATACATTTGTTGATTACATCATAAAGTTGTTTTTTGCAACATTAAATAATCAGATTAAGGAATTATGCATTTAGCTATCGCAGGAAATATTGGTTCGGGAAAAACCACGTTAACCACATTGCTTTCTAAACATTATAAGTTTGAGCCACACTACGAAAACGTGGAGAACAATCCTTATATATCTGATTTTTATGAAGACATGCAGCGTTGGAGCTTCAATCTTCAAATTTTCTTCTTAAATGAACGCTACAGTTCATTGTTACAATTACAAAAATCAAAAAAGAATATCATTCAAGATCGCACCATTTATGAGGATGCCCATATTTTTGCGCCGAACCTACATAGTATGGGTCTGATGAGTTCACGTGATTTTGAAACTTACCAAAAATTATTTGATTCAATTAGCCAAACCGTTAAACCGCCAGATTTGATGGTCTATCTTCGTGCTTCTATTCCTCATTTGGTAAACAATATCCAAAAACGTGGTCGCGAATATGAAGACAGTATCCGTTTGGATTATTTGCGCAGGTTAAACGAACGCTACGAAGCATGGATTACCAGTTACAAGCCTCGTCATATCATTATTGAAGTAGATGATATGAACTTTGCCGAAAATTCAGAACACCTAGGAAATATTATATCGCGCATCGAAGGGGAAGTGAATGGCTTATTTTAATTAGTCCATAGTCCAAAGTTGATAGACCATATTTTAATAGTTATTAAATAAAAAAGCCTGCAGATGCAGGCTTTTTTATTTTTATTTTTTTTAGAAAAAAATCATTAAACGCTCAATAATAAATAAGCTATAGTCTATGGTCCATCGACTATGGGCTTCAGCTCAGGAATAAATAAGCTATAGTCTATGGTCCATCGACTATGGGCTTCAGCTATAAAGAACCAGTACGACCACCATCTACAGGAACATTAATTCCAGTGATATAGGCCGCATAAGGGCTAGCCAGAAAACATGCTGCGTAAGCAATTTCAACTGGTTCGGCAAAGCGGCCCATTGGAATTTCAGCCAACATTTCATGGTTTACATCTTCAATGCTTTCATTTTGTTTTTGGGCTTTACCTTCAATAATTTGTTTTAACCGATCTGTTCCAGTTGCACCAGGTAAAATATTATTAACAGTAATTCCCATTGGCGCTAATTCTGTTGCCAGCGTTTTACTCCAACTAGCAACTGCTCCCCTAATGGTATTTGATACACCTAAGCCGCGCAATGGAATTTTAACACTGGTAGAAATAATATTAATGATACGGCCGTAGCCACTTTGTTTCATGCCATTTACAACGCCTTGAACCAAATAATGACTGCTCAACAAATGGGCGTTAAATGCATTTACAAATTCTTCTTCTTTTGCACCTAATACTGGTCCTGGGCCTGGGCCACCACTATTGTTTATTAATATTTGATAAGAATAATGTGCTTGCACTTTTTCTTCAATGGCAGCTTTAACTTGTTCTGGTTTGCTGAAATCTGCCACCAAAAAATCATGTTTCTGGCCTTCCTCGGCATGTAAATCTCTTACTACTCTTTCTAATAAAGCACCATTTCTGGCCATCATGGTAACATTAGCGCCCAAAAGGGCCAATTGTTTGGCAATGGCATAGCCAATTCCCTTTGTGCTTCCGCATACTAAGGCGTTTTTGCCTTTTAAATCAATAATCATTGAACAAAAATAGGCAATTTTCTAAATGTTTATTCCATATAACTTATTCGATAAACGTATTAAATTGCGCCATGCACTTTTTGTACCCAAGTTTTCTGTTTGCATTGTTTTTGGTAACCATCCCCATTATCATTCATTTATTTAATTTTCGTCGTTATAAGAAAATTGTTTTCAGCGATATCCGGTTCTTAAAAAGTTTGGTAGAGCAAAATAAAAAGCAGCAAAGCATCAAGCAATGGTTGCTTTTGCTTTGCAGAATATTGGCCATAGCATTTTTGGTTTTTGCCTTTGCCCAACCTTACGTTCCGAACCAAGAATCACAAAAAAATAATAGCAATTATTGGGTAAGTGTTTATTTAGACAATAGCTTTTCTATGACCGCCAATAGCAAGGATGGTACTTTGTTAGAATTGGCAAAAAATAAAGCAAAAGAAATTGTTGAAGCCTATAAGGAAAATGACCAGTTTCAATTACTCACCAACGATTTTGAAGGGAAACATCAGCGGTTTTTAAATAAAAAAGATTTTTTACAGGCCCTCGAACAGGTGAAGGAAAGTTCTGTTCATCGCAATTTTGAAGAAATACACAACAGACAAATTTCATTAGGATTGCAGCAGGGGAGTATCAATGGGCAGCTTTATTGGATTTCTGATTTTCAGAAAAACATGCAAACTTCCAATTGGAAAAGAGATTCTCTCAATCAATTGTTTTTGCTTCCTGTGAATGGCAATTTTCAGCAAAATGTTTGGATAGATTCTGCCTGGTTTGTTGATCCAATTGTGAAAATTGGAAACCAAAATAAAATCAAAGTACGCATTCAAAATCAAAGTGAAATTAATTTTGAAAACCAAGCCTTGGCCTTAAAAGTAGATGGTGTTCAAAAGGCCATTCAAACGGTTTCTTGCTTGCCTGGTCAAAGCACAGAAGTATTGATAAATCTTACATTGAGCGATTTTAATTGGCATGGAATAGAATTGTCCATAACAGATTATCCCATCGTTTTCGATGATTCTTATTTCCTTTCGGTTCGAGCCAAAGCTTTTGCAAATGTGCTCCTGCTTACAGACGAGACAGAAATCAACGCATTTAAAAACGTGTATGCCGTTGATCCGTTTTATCACTTGAAAATTACTTCCATTGGACAAATAAATTTTGAAGAATTTGCACAGCAATCACTTATCATATTAAATGAACCCAAGCAAATTGGTTCGGGCCTTAGTGCAGAATTATTAAAATATGTAAAAGCGGGTGGCCAATTATTATTTGTGCCAAGCTCAATTCCCACAGACCTTTCAAGCATTAGACAATTTACTACTGAATTGGGATTTAATTTGAACCAATTTACAAAGCAAAATGTTCAAATTTCAAAAATTGAAAGCAAAGATCCTTTGTTTGCAAAAGTGTTTTCAAAAGTTCCAGAATTGGCAAATTTACCAACTTGTAGTGAATGGTGGCAAATAGAAAGCCCAGGCCTCAGAACGCTAATTCAGTTCAATAACGACCAGCCATTTTTAGCTAAAATAAACAAAGGTGCTGGTCAATGTTATATTAGCAGCAGTTCTTTTAATGGCAATGTGAATACCCTCTGTAAACAGGCCCTTTTTGTGCCTATTATGCTCAATATGCCTTTGCAAAGTGGCACTAAGAATTTTGCAAGTTTTACACTTGGGCAGCAAAGTCCCTTTCAATTTGAAGCCAATAATTCACAGAAGATTTTTAGCCTGCAAATGGGGAAACTAAATCATTTATTTGAGGCCAAAATCAATGGAAATATTGGATATGCGCAACTAAATGGCCAATTGCAAACTGCTGGTGTTTATAATTTGTTGGAGTCAAATCAACTACAATCTAAGCTGGCCTTTAACTATGCTCGTTCAGAATCTTATCAAGGGTTTTTAGCTACAGATAATTTGGAAAATGAATGGGGGGCGCAAGTAATTGATAAGGATATGAAAGTACTAAAAGCAAAAATCGAAAAAGAAACACAGGGCATACATTATTGGCGCTGGGCCCTTACATTAGCCCTGCTTTTCTTGTTTTTAGAAATGGCAATTATCCGTTGGATGAAATAAAATTTAGTCTAAATTTTGCCTTTCTTTTAAATAGATTCACGGAAAAGACAATCTATTCAATAAAATTCTTATATTTGCTCAAAGCCATTTTACAGCAAATTTTTCTCGGATGAAGTTATTAATCAGCAACGTACAGGTTTGTGATCTTCAATCGCCCTTCCACGGCAAAACCTGCGATATTTTGGTCAATGGCGGAAGCATTGAGCAGATTTTTCCTTCTTCAAAGAAGCATTTTTTACCGTTACCAAAATCTATCAAACACTTTGAAGGCAAAGGGCAATTGATTTTCCCTGGCCTATTTGATTTGCGAGCAGATTTTTGTGATCCAGGCTTTGAATACAAAGAGGATTTAGCGAGCGGTGCCGCAACTGCAATCAACGGAGGCTTTACTGATGTGGCCCTTTTACCATCAACAGATCCTTGCAGAGACACCAAAATTGGCATCGATTATGTGGTAAACCAAAGCAAAGATTTACCCATTAATTTGCATGCTTACGGTGCTTTGAGCCAGCACAGAGAAGGCAAAGAATTGGCAGAATATTTTGACATGAAGTCTGCTGGTGCTGTTGGTTTTACAGATGGTAACAGGCCTCTGGCAAACGCTGGTTTGTTGCTCCGTGCCCTGCTTTACAATAAAATTTTTGATGGCCTTTGTGTTGTTCTTCCCAATGATCCTTATATCAGCGAAGGGGGAATTATGCATGAAGGAAATACCAGCACCTTATTGGGTTTAAAAGGTATTCCATCTCTAGCGGAAGAACTGATGGTTCACCGAGATATTGAATTGGTTAAATATACAGGAGGCAAATTGCATTTTTCTGCAATTACCAGCAAGACTTCGGTTGAATTAATTAGAAAAGCGAAAAAACAAGGTTTAAGAATTACGGCAGATGTAGCTTTTGCCAACCTTTGTTATACAGATACGCAATTGATGGATTACGACGCAAACTTTAAATTAGTGCCACCACTCAGAAGCAAACAAGACCAAAAAGCTTTATGGGAAGGTATTCAAGATGGCACCATTGATGCAATAGTAAGTAACCACCAACCTCAAAATAAGGAAAACAAAGAAGTTGAATTTGAATATGCATTGCCAGGAATGATCGGCTTGCAAACAATGTTACCTATTCTAATTCAAAACAAACCAACTCACATAGATTTAGAAAAAATCATAGCAGCATTAAGTATAGGACCTCGCAGTGTTTTAAAAGTTAGCCCAGTGGCAATTGAGGTTCATTCAAACTCCTTTGTTTTATATCACCCTACAAAAAATTGGGTCTACAAAAACAACATTTCTAAATCAGAAAATTCACCCCTACTTCAGCAAAAAATACAAGGTGCCATCACCCTTATTTCTTGTAAAAATAAAATACATACACCCAATTAAATGAAAGAATTAAATCCAGCACAAATATCGGTAAGCGCTAGTTTAGCTGCCCTTGTACACAGTTTTATTGGCAAAGAAAATGCAGCCAAATTAGTTGAAGAAATTGCCGTTATTATTCAAAATGATCACCTTGATTTTTTAGAACGAAATAAGCAATTAGACAATTGGTTGACCAATAATCCTGCCTGTGAGGTTTTAGGTGATGTGTTATTTGACTTACTTATGGTTCAGTTTCTTTCAGCAGAAATGCACGATGAAGAATATTTTGATTCTCCAGAATGGAACGAAATTGAAAACAAAACCCTCGACCGAGGTTCGGAGATGTTAAATTTGTTTTTATACCTCAGTGAGGCACGTGAGACAGAAGTAGAAGTGAGCTTAGAAGATTTTCTAAATGAGTTTTTATTGGTGGGAGAAGACGAATTCCAAGATGAATACAGAATTTATGAAAGTCTTATTGTAAATGAAGATTTAATTGAAGCTAATTTAGAAGCTATTAAAAACATTCAAAAAACAGTTAAGCCGGATACGGGTCTCCAAGATTATTTCGTTTCATTGGTGCTATTCTTTCAAGCTGCAGAAGGTGTTGGAACACAGGAAGAGTTAACAGTAGGTTTAGATGCATTTGAATTAGCAATACTACAAGGCATGTTGGCATTTCACCAAAACTAAAAATTACAGTCTCTTATTTAAATGGATTTAACAACAGCAAATACCAAGTGGCAAATCATTGCAAAGTTTGGCTTTATAAATGCGCTTTTATTAATTGCATTAAACCTAATTGTATATATTACAAATTCACAAACAAGCATAGGATTTCTAAATAGTATATTAATAATCATTATTGTTATTAGTACTAGTTATCTGGGTATTATTGCTTGTCGAAAAGAATATTTCAATGGTTTTCTAACATATGGGCAAGGTGTGGGACTTGGCTTTTTCATTAATCTCTTGGCTTGTTTTGTCTTAAGTTTTTATACCTATATTTTCGTAGTCTTTATCGATCCAGATTTCTTAAACAATATTCTCATTCAATCAAAAAAAATGATGATTGAACGAGGAGATTCAGAAGAGGTTATAGCCACAGGCATGGGTTGGGTGAAGAAATTTACTACGCCATTTTATTTTTCCTTATTTGCTGGTCTTGGCAATTTGTTTTCAAGCGCCATAGGCATTTTATTATTGGCAATTTTCACCCGCAAGGAAGACCCTAATTCACATTACAATTCATTGAATAATTAATAAATGAACGATTCTAACATAGATATTTCAGTAGTAATTCCTTTTCTTAATGAAGAGGAATCTATTCCAGAGCTTTTAGCATGGATTGAAAAGGTGATGCTTGAAAATAATTTTTCTTACGAAATCTTATTAATTGATGATGGCAGTAGCGATCGTTCATGGAAAATTGTGGAAGAAAACAGTAGCCGTAATCCGCGTGTAAAAGCAATTAAATTCAGAAGGAATTACGGAAAATCTGCAGCACTTAATGTGGGTTTTCATGCTGTAGTAGGAAAGGTTGTAATTACCATGGATGCAGACATGCAAGATAGTCCAGATGAAATTCCAGAACTCTTTAAGATGATTACCGAAGAGGGTTACGATTTAGTGAGTGGTTGGAAAAAGAAACGCTACGATCCAATAACAAAAACCATTCCTACTAAATTTTTCAATGCTGCAACCCGTGCCATTTCTGGTATTCAATTACACGATTTTAATTGTGGCCTAAAGGCCTATAGAAACGAAGTTGTTAAGTCAATTGAAGTATACAACGAAATGCACCGGTATATTCCTGTAATAGCTAAATGGGCAGGCTTCAAAAACATTGCCGAGAAAGTAGTTCAACACCGTGCACGTAAATATGGTTCAACCAAATTTGGCGGTATTTCTCGTTTTATCAATGGCTTTTTAGATTTGTTAACCATCTTCTTTGTTTCTAAATTTGGCAAACGTCCAATGCACTTTTTTGGTGTTTGGGGAACAGTAATGTTTATGCTTGGGTTTATGGGAGCACTTTATATTGGATTTGAAAAAATTTATTTAGTATACCGCGGCGATATTGTTCCAAGAAATATCACCGACCAACCTTTATTCTTTCTTTGCTTGGTGTCATTAATCATTGGCTCTCAATTATTTCTTGCAGGTTTTATTGGTGAAATGATTTCACGTAATGCTACCGAAAGAAATGTATACGGTATAACCAAACGTTTGGGCCTTGAAGGATAAGAAAAAAATCTTAATTATTGGTCCTGCTTTCCCTTTACGTGGTGGCTTGGCAACCTATGATGAACGCTTGTGCCGTGAGTTTATTTCATTAGGACATACCTGCGAAATTCTAAGTTTTTCACTACAATATCCTTCACTTTTATTTCCTGGTAAAACGCAATTTTCTAGCGACCCAATTCCTAGCGATATTGTAATACATTCGGAAATAAATTCTATAAATCCCCTAAATTGGATTACTACAGGGAAAAAGTTTGCGAAGAAAAAATATGATCTGGTTATTATCCGATATTGGATGAGCTTTATGGCGCCAGCTTTTGGCACTATTGCGCGTGAATTGAAAAAATCGGGGGCAAGAATCATTAGTATAACAGACAATATTGTGCCCCACGAAAAACGTTTTTTTGATACTGTCTTTACCAATTATTTTCTAAGTGCTTGCGACGGTTTCCTAAGCATGTCGAAGGAGGTACAACAACAAGCGCAAGCTCTACAACCCAACAAAACAGTTGCTTACGTGCCGCATCCCATGTACGATATGTTTGGTTCAGCAATTGATAAAGTAGATGCAATAAGTAAATTGGGCCTGGATCCGCAATACCATTATTTATTGTTTTTTGGCTTCATTAGAAAATACAAGGGTTTGAATTTACTTTTAGAAAGCTTTGCAAAATTGAAGTACAAAGAATTAAAAGTAAAGCTAATTGTAGCTGGAGAGTTTTATGAGGATGCTGCTCCTTACCTTGCTCAAATAAATGAATTAGGAATAGAGGAGGAGGTAATTATGAAAACCGACTTTATTCCAAATGGAGAAGTTGCGCTTTATTTCTCCGCGGCAGATATGGTGGTGCAAACCTACTTAAGTGCAACCCAAAGTGGGGTTACCCAAATTGCCTACTATTACAATAAACCAATGTTGGTTACCAATGTTGGTGGCTTGGCAGAATTAGTGCCGAACCAAAAGGTGGGCTATGTTTGCCCCCTTGACGCCAATGCAATTGCAGCATCCTTGACAGAATTTTATACCCAAGAAAAAGAGAGCACTTTTGCTGCTGGCGTGGCCGATGAAAAGCAAAAATTTACCTGGAGCTATTTGACAGAAGCACTATTTTCTATTTAATTTATTGATATTCAATACATAGTGTGCTAAAAAGCTTGCATTTTTGTATTTCTATTGACTGAATTTAGTATAATTCAGTCATCATAATGACTGAATTTAGCCTAATTCAGTCATTTTAATGACTAAATTTCATATATTTGTTGAAATTTTGAGTGATGAAATATTTAGATCGTGGTATTAGCCAACATATTTTAGGAAATTTAAGGCCCAATAAGGTACTTGTTTTACTTGGGCCAAGGCGGGTTGGAAAAACCAGTCTCATCAAAAAGTTATTGGAAAATTTGAGCCAAGAAAAAGTCCTTCATTTGAATGGAGAAGACACTGCTGTGGCTGATTTTTTGGGTCAACGAACCATTGAAAATTACAAGCGCTTACTTGCAGGTATTACCTTATTAATTATTGATGAAGCCCAAAAAATTCAAGAAATTGGTGCAATCTTAAAATTAATGGTTGATGAAATTCCTGGGATAAAAATAATTATTTCGGGTTCTTCTCAGTTTGATTTGTCTAATAAAGTTGGTGAGCCCCTAACAGGCAGAAAAATTACTTTTCAGTTGTTTCCATTGGCTCAAACGGAATACCAAATGCAAGAAAATTTAATTCAAACAAAAGCCAACTTAGAAGACAGGTTGATTTTTGGTAGTTATCCAGAATTGCTTGACTACCCCGCAAAACAGGATAAAGTAAATTACCTAAATGAGTTGGTTCAATCCTATTTGTTAAAAGATATTTTGGCAATTGAAGGTATTCGAAATGCATCAAAAATGCTAGATTTGTTAAGGTTAATTGCATTTCAAGTTGGCAGTGAGGTTTCACATGATGAACTTGGAAAACAACTTGGAATGAGCAAAAATACAGTTGAAAAATACCTTGATTTGTTAAACAAAGTATTTGTTATTTTTAAATTGCAAGGTTTTAGTAGAAACCTTCGTGGAGAAATTGTAAAAAGTAGCAAATGGTATTTTTACGACAATGGCATTAGAAATACCTTATTGGCCAATTTTTCTCCCTTGAGCTTAAGGCAGGATGTTGGCGTTTTATGGGAAAATTATTGCTTGTATGAACGTGTTAAATTTCAATCCATCTTGCAAATGCCCGTCAATAATTATTTTTGGAGAACCTACCAGCAACAGGAAATAGATTGGATTGAAGAAAGGGAGGGTAACTTATTTGCCTATGAAATAAAATGGAATCCTAAAAAGACAATTAAAGTTCCAAGTGCTTGGCATACAGCTTATCCCAATGCTAAATTTGAAATTATTAACCCTGAGAATTATATAAATTGGATTACAAACCCTGTTTAATTCAATTATTTAGCTATTGTCTTGCATTTGATCAAAATAAACTTACTTTTGCATCCCCTGTAAAGGGAGAAACTAAAGGAAAGGAGGTGCACAACATATGATCCATATCAGCGTAAAAGAAAACGAATCTTTAGATAGAGCGTTAAAGAAGTTTAAGAAAAAGTTTGAAAAAACTGGCGTAGTTAAGGAACTTCGTGCCCGTCAATGTTTCACTAAGCATTGTATCAACAAGCGTCATGAGAAAATTCGTGCAGCTTACAAATTGAAAATGCAACAACAAGAACAAGCATAAGACCTAAGTGTTTTATATAAAAGCAGCCTGATTATCAGGCTGCTTTTTTTTTGTTCGTTTTTATTGAAATTTCAGCTAAAAAAAGCGTATCTTGCTTTAACCAATTATACAGAATGCTACTGCAAGCCGCCATCGAACAATTTTTGAATTTTGTGCAGTTTGAGAAAAAACAATCCAAGCATTCTTCCCTTGCCTACCATTCCGACCTTCAACAATTTTCAGATTTTCTCCAAGTAAGTTATGGCGTCAAAGATTTGGAAGCCTTCAACCATTTGCAAATTCGCTCTTGGGTGGCCCATTTAATGAAAGAAGGTATTATTGCCAGAAGCATCTCTCGTAAAATATCTACCCTCAAAACTTTCTATAAATTTTTAATGAAGCAAGAGTTGGTTCGAACCAACCCCATGCAAAAAATACAGTTGCCTAAAATGGCCCATAAACTGCCTGTTTTTGTAGAAGAGAAATCAATGGTGCAGCTTTTAGAAAAAGACAGATTTGATGCAAGTTTTGAAGGCAGAAGAGACGAATTAATTTTGCAGATGTATTATGGAACCGGCATGCGTCAGTCTGAATTAATTGGCCTAAAAATGCTAGATGTAGATTTATACAAATCGCAGGTGAAAGTTTTAGGAAAAAGAAGCAAGGAAAGAATAATACCCATCACGCGTGAACTAAATCAATTGGTGCAAGCGTTTTTAGAATGCAGAAAAGAAAACAATATTGATGCACCTGTATTATTTACCACAGAAAACGGAAAGCCCATGTATCCGCGTTTGGTTTACCGCATTGTAAATGCCCAACTTTCTGAAGTTACCACCATTCAAAAAAGAAGTCCACATGTATTACGTCATACCTACGCTACGCATTTACTTAATAATGGCGCCGATTTAAACGCTATTAAAGAATTGCTTGGACATGCCAATTTATCGGCAACACAAGTGTATACGCATAACAGTATTGAGCGTTTGAAGGAAGTTTATAAAGACAAACATCCAAGATCTTAAAACCTGTCTGTTCTATTATTTACAAAGGGTTTAGCTTATAAGGCAGGTAATAAGCAAACCCAATTTTAAATATTGCAATATGAAAATTGAAATTCAATCGATCCATTTTAAAGCAGATCAAAAACTTCTCGATTTTATTAAAAATAAGGTAGAGAAAACACAAACTTTCTTTGATGGTGTGCAACTTGCAGAGGTATATTTAAGGTTAGAAAAAGACAAAGAGGGCGAAAATAAAGTAGTGGAAATAAAAATGAATGTGGCTGGAAATCCCATTTTTGCAAAGGAACACGATAGCACCTTTGAGGCCGCTACAGATATTGTATTGGATAAATTAGTTGCTCAAATTCGTAAACAAAAAGAAAAGCTGCACGCTAAATAGTCAATAGGCGATAGTCCATAGTAAATCAAACATGGATCATGGACCATTAACTATGGAGCATGGCCCATCAATTATTCAATGGTGTAAACGGGGAACCTCAGGTATTCTTTTTCGAAGTAAGGTGAGTTTTTGTAAATAAAACCTAGTACTTCAAATTTACTTTTTGTCTTTTCTGGATATTGTGTTTTCCAATTTTCAAATTTTTGTTGGAGTAGGCTATCATTTGCTAGAAATTCAATGGCATCTTCTTCAAAAGCATAATCAGAAAAGCCTTCCTTTTCATTTAAAATTGGGTCAAAGAAATTCCATGCCATAAAGCCGTCCGACGTTTGTGCACTTAGCGTTTCCATTAAGTACCAAATTCCGTTTTGTTGGCTCGGAATAATTAGGTCACCTTTATAAAATTTAACTGCCATCAATTGTTCTTTGGTTTCAATGCCACTGTGCACAAAATGGCCTTCATATGGCCTGTTGGCGTATTGTATTTTGTCAATATAATTGGTTCGAACCAACATTAGCGTATCTGTTTTGAGCGCCATCATTTCAATTTGATTGGCTTTTAGTAATGCAATTGCCTTTTGCCAAGAGGCAGGAACTACAAAATAGGAGGGAATAGATCCTTGCCAATTGGCTTTGCAAGAATCGTAATACGGAATGGTTTTGGTGTATGGCTTATTTCGGTTGTAAAAATCTCTTTCGTAGTTGCCAATTTTGCTTGGCTTTAATTCCATTTCAAAGCCTTTAAAATCTATGTTTTTATGGCTATTTCTATCTACTTTAAAATTACTGTTATAGGTTTTTTGTTCCCTCATCCATAGTAATTGTGCTTGTTTGGTTCGAACCAATTCTTGCTTATTTTGTTTGATAAAGTTGAGTAAGCTGCTTAAAAGTTCATATGTGGCATTTACCCTATCAGGAAAAGGTTTTAGCATATGCGTTTCAGCCACAAATCCTAAGCAGGCAAATAGGCTGGTATAGCCAGTAGAAAATTTTGGTCCCTCCACAAATACTTCAAACCCTTGCGCATCGGGCGATTGGCTGAATACATTTACATAAGGACTCATTTCTAAACCTTTCTTTTTCATGTTTTGAAACAGAAAAGGATTCATTTTTTTGTACAGGAAATCTGCTGCTGGTCCGCCTAATTTTTGTTCCTGTGTGCTTATGAGTGTAATGGTGTATTGATAGTCGGCCCCGTTAGAAGTATGGGTATCTAAAAACACATGTGGTTGCCAATCTTGAAAGATTTGGTAAAACACTTGGGTGTTTTTCGAGTCGGCCTTAATGAAATCGCGGTTTAGATCTAGGTTATTGGCACTGGCCCGAAACCCTTTTTCATCTGGTCCGTTTTGGTTGGCTCGGGTAAAGTGTTTACGGTTGCGCATGCCATCTACGTTATAGCTTGGTACAATTATTATGGTAACGCTATCCGGAATTAGATTTGGGTTTTGAGCGAGGGCGCTAACAAAAGCAACTGAAGCGTCAATGCCTTCACTTTCGCCAGGGTGTATGCCATTTAAAATGAACCAAACAGCCTTTTTTGCGGAGGGATTGGGTTTGAATTGTTGCTGTTTGTCTATGATTAAAAGGTGGATGGGGTTACCCGCATCGCTATAACCGGCAATTTCTAACGACATATAAGGACTAGCCACATCTGCCTTTTGATAGGCGGTAATGGTTTGCTCAAATGTTAGGGAAATATTTTGCTGGAATTTGAGTTTTGGCAGTTGTGCCCTTAGAAAATTACTAAAATTTCCAAGTAATAGGAGAGATAGCAGACATCTTTTTATCATAATTGGCTATTAATAGCTTTGGCAATTTGGGAGAATTTTCTCGAAAAAAAATATTTTTCACTAAAAGAGGGTTTAACATTTGCGGGATAAATAGGGTTGAGGGCAAGTTATTTTGATTTTTTTTAAGAATTAAATCCTTGAAAAGCAGGCATTATTTAGGAAAAATTAGAATTAGGGTTTAAAAATTCTTGCCATTTTAGGGTAAGTTTATACATTTGCCCCACTGTTACGCTTCAAAGTTCTCTTTAATTTTTTTTTGCTTCCTACTTGTAAACATCCTGCAAAACACTACATTTGCAGTCCTTTTGAAAAAGAAAGGCGAAATGTAGAAACGTTCTTTGCAGGTTAACTTTCAGATTATTAGCTTCTTAGCTAAAACTGAAATTTTTATTGGACATAAACGTCGATGGAATTTTTTGGGTCACACCCAAATAAATGCCACTTTAGCTCAGCTGGTAGAGCAACTGATTTGTAATCAGTAGGTCGCTGGTTCGATTCCGGCAAGTGGCTCCAAATTCGATTTTCAGCTCGCAAGGGTTTGAAGATTGAATGATGGGGAGATTCCAGAGCGGTCAAATGGGACGGACTGTAAATCCGTTACTTCGGTTTCGAAGGTTCGAATCCTTCTCTCCCCACGAGTGTTGTTAAGCTTTGGCTGCAGGCACATAAGACGTTTATGACATAAATAGATTGATTGTTGTTATTAAAGGTAGGGTGTTTACATTCTACCTTTCTTGGCTTCGATAAATCGCGGGAGTAGCTCAGTTGGTAGAGCGACAGCCTTCCAAGCTGTAGGTCGCGGGTTCGAGCCTCGTCTCCCGCTCATGTAGGTGAGCATGTAACAGAAAAGCAACTGTTTATTGGTCACAAAAAAAAGCATGCAAGACATTGAAAAATGCCTTGCTAAAGCCTTTGTAGCTCAGTGGTAGAGCACTTCCTTGGTAAGGAAGAGGTCGGCAGTTCGATTCTGCTCAACGGCTCAAACAAAAACTAAACTTAAAATATATAACAAAATGGCTAAAGAAAAATTTGACCGCAGTAAACCACACGTTAACATCGGTACAATTGGTCACGTTGACCATGGAAAAACAACCTTGACAGCTGCTATTACTAAAGTATTATCAGATGCAGGTTTATCAGAAGCGCGTTCATTTGAATCAATTGACTCAGCTCCTGAAGAAAAAGAACGCGGTATTACTATTAATACTGCTCACGTTGAGTATTCAACAGCTAACCGTCACTACGCTCACGTAGACTGTCCAGGTCACGCGGATTACGTAAAGAACATGGTTACTGGTGCTGCTCAAATGGACGGTGCTATCTTAGTGGTAGCTTCTACAGATGGTCCTATGCCACAAACTCGCGAGCATATCTTGTTGGCTCGTCAGGTAGGTGTGCCTAGAATCGTTGTGTTCATGAACAAAGTGGACATGGTAGATGATGCTGAATTATTAGAAATCGTTGAAATGGAAATCCGTGATTTGTTAAACAAATACGAATTCCCTGGTGATGAAATTCCAGTTATCCAAGGTTCTGCTTTGGGTGGTTTGAATGGTGATGCTAAATGGGTTGGTAAAATTATGGATTTGATGGCAGCTGTAGATGAGTACATTCCAGTACCTCCTCGTGCAACTGAACTTCCTTTCTTAATGCCAATTGAAGACGTATTCTCAATCACTGGTCGTGGTACAGTAGCAACTGGCCGTATCGAGCGTGGAATCGTTAACTCATCAGAAAGTGTTGATATCATTGGATTAGGTGCAGAAAAATTAACTTCAGTAGTAACTGGTGTTGAAATGTTCCGTAAGATCCTTGATAGAGGTGAAGCTGGTGATAACGTAGGTTTATTGTTACGTGGTGTTGATAAAAACCAAATCCGTCGTGGTATGGTTATTTGCAAACCAGGTTCAGTATTGCCACACACTAAATTCAAAGCTGAAATTTACGTATTGAGCAAAGAAGAAGGTGGACGTCATACGCCATTCTTTAACAAATATCGTCCACAGTTCTATTTCCGTACCACAGACGTAACTGGCGAGTGCCAATTAGCTGAAGGTGTTGAAATGGTAATGCCTGGTGATAACGTAACTATCACTGTTAACTTGATCGCTCCTATCGCTATGGAGAAAAACTTACGTTTCGCTATCCGTGAAGGTGGTAGAACAGTAGGTGCTGGTCAGGTAACTGAAATTATCGAGTAATTAATAATACATAGCTTTAAATGTTGGCTAGGAAACTAGCCAACATTTATTGTCTATACGGGAATAGTTCAATGGTAGAATGTCGGTCTCCAAAACCGCTGATCAGGGTTCGAGTCCTTGTTCCCGTGCAAAGAAAAAGAATATGAACAAGTTTACAGAATATATCAAATTGTCTTATGATGAGTTGATGAATAAGGTTTCTTGGCCTAGCTGGGAAGACTTGCAAGAAAGTACCATCATTGTTATGATCGCTTCGTTGATTATAGCTTTGGTAATTGGTGTAATTGACTTAGCAAGCAGTACCTCTTTGGGCTTATTTTACCAGTTATTCCAAAGCTAAGGATTGAATCATGACAGAACAAGGAACTGAACAATTTAAATGGTATGTAGTGCGTGCTGTTACCGGACAGGAAAAGAAGGTAAAAGCGCAGCTGGAAGTTGAACTCGAAAGAGCTGGCTTAACGGCGCAGGTTCCTCAAATTTTGATTCCAACCGAGAAGATTTATACCGTTAAAAATGGTAAAAAGATTGTGAAGGAGAAGCCTTATTTGCCAGGATATATAATGATTCATGCAGATTTAGCTGGAGAGGTTGGACACGTTATCACCTCTATCAATGGTGTAGTTGGTTTCTTGGGAGGAAAAATTACGCCAACACCTTTGAGACAATCTGAAGTGAGCCGTATTTTAGGAAATGTAGATGATATTAGCACTGATGGGGAAGCAATGGTTGAACCATACATTGTTGGTGAAAATGTGAAAGTGATAGATGGCCCATTCACTGGATTCAGTGGGGTTATTGAAGAGGTGAGTGAAGATAAAAAGAAATTGAAGGTAATGGTAAAAATCTTTGGAAGAAGAACCCCATTGGAACTCAATTTTGTTCAAGTAGAAAAAGAAAGTTAAATGTAGTATAGTCTCGTACATACGAGAAAAAATTTAGATGTTATGGCAAAAGAACTAACTGGTTTTATTAAACTTCAAGTTAAAGGTGGCGCTGCAAATCCAGCTCCTCCAATTGGTCCTGCTTTGGGATCAAAGGGTGTAAATATCATGGAGTTTTGCAAGCAATTCAATGCAAGAACCCAAGATAAAGCAGGAAAAATATTACCTGTTGTAATTAGTGTTTACAGTGATAAGTCGTTCGACTTTGTAATTAAGACACCACCAGTAGCTGCACAGTTATTGGAGGCTTCAAAAATTGCAAAAGGTTCTGCTGAACCTAATCGTAAGAAAAACGGTACTGTTACCTGGGATCAGGTAAAAGCGATAGCCGAGGATAAAATTGTTGATATGAACTGCTTTAAAGTAGAATCAGCAATGAAAATGGTAGCTGGAAGTGCCCGTTCAATGGGTATTACCATCACCGGTGAGAATCCTTTTAACAATTAAAATAATTAAGAGATGACAAGGATAAGTAAGAAAAGAAAAGAAGTATTAAAGAAAGTAGATGCCACTAAGGCCTACTCTTTAACAGATGCTTCTAAATTGGTAAAGGAAATCAGCTATACCAAATTCGACTCTTCGGTAGACATCGATATTCGTTTGGGTGTTGATCCTAAGAAGGCAAATCAAATGGTTCGTGGTGTGGTAGCATTACCGCATGGTACAGGAAAAACCATTAAGGTATTGGCATTGGTTCCTGCCGACAAAGAAGCAGAAGCTCTTGAAGCTGGTGCTGATTATGCTGGTTTGGATGAGTATATTCAAAAAATCGAAAAAGGTTGGACAGATATCGATATCATTATCACCATGCCAGCTGTAATGGCTAAATTGGGTAAATTGGGTAAAATTTTAGGTCCTCGTAACTTAATGCCAAATCCTAAAAGTGGTACCGTAACCCAAGAAGTTGGTAAAACTGTGAAAGAAATTAAAGCAGGTAAAATCGATTTTAAAGTAGACAAAGAAGGTATTATTCATACTTCAATTGGTAAATCAACATTTGCTCCTGAGAAGTTGTATGAAAATGCAGTTGAGTTGATCCAAACTCTTGCTAAAATGAAACCATCTTCAGCAAAAGGTACATATTTTAGAAGTATTCATGTTAGCAGTACAATGAGCCCAGGCATTACTGTTGATACCAAATCAGTACCAGGTATATAATCCAAGAAGGCAATGAAAAAGGAAGAAAAAGTACAAGTAATTGAAGCGTTGGCTGAAAAGTTCAGTCAATATAAGAATATCTATGTTACAGATATAGCCAGCTTAAATGCAGAGAAAACTAGCGCGTTGAGAAGATTGTTGTTTAAAAACGGCATCAGTCTTGAGGTAGCTAAAAACACTTTAATCAAAAAAGCTTTCGAAAAAAGTGGTCGTGATTTTGGTGCATTAACTGATACCTTAAAAGGAAACAGTGCTTTGATGTTCTGCGAAGACATGAAAGCTCCAGCAAAAGCAATCAAAGAATTCAGAAAGAAAGATAGCATTCCAGCATTAAAAGGTGCTTGCATAGACACTGATGTGTTTATTGGCGACAACCAATTGGATGCATTGATCGCTTTGAAATCGAAAAACGAGTTAATTGGAGAAATTATTGGATTGTTACAATCGCCTGCACAAAACGTGATCAGCGCATTGCAATCTGGTGGTTCAACAATTGCTGGTGTAGTAAAGACATTATCAGAGCGTCCTGAATAATAAAGAGAAAAAATAAATACAATTAATAACAATTAAATTTTTAGAAAAATGGCAGATTTAAAAGCGTTCGCGGAACAATTAGTTAACTTAACAGTTAAAGAAGTTAATGAGTTAGCTAAAATTTTGAAAGATGAGTATGGTATCGAGCCTGCAGCTGCTGCTGTAGCTGTTGCCGCTCCTGCAGCAAGTGCTGCTGAAGCTCCAGCTGAAAAAACATCTTTTGATGTAATTTTGAAAGCTGCTGGTGCAAACAAACTTAACGTTGTTAAGATTGTAAAAGACCTTACCGGTTTAGGTTTGAAAGAAGCTAAAGAATTGGTAGATGGTGCTCCAAAACCAATCAAAGAAGGTGTTGACAAAGCAACTGCTGAAGATTTGAAAGCTAAGCTTACTGAAGCAGGAGCTGAAATTGAACTTAAGTAGTTCGAAATCAATTGATTTTGAAAATGTGACCCCGACAAATGTCGTGGGTCACATCTTTGTTTATGCAAATCGTGCGATTGGTTAACTTTTTAATATAATTATACATTGGCCAAAATTAATAACCCGACAGGAGAAAGAATTTCATTCGCTTCTGTCAATCCTGTAATTGATTATCCTGATTTTTTGGATGTTCAGTTGCAGTCGTTCAGGGAATTCTTTCAGTTGGATACCACCTCTGAAAGTCGTACCAACGAAGGCTTGTACAAAGTGTTTTTGGAGAATTTTCCAATCACTGATACAAGAAATATCTTCGTTTTGGAATTTCTTGACTATTTTGTTGATCCACCGCGTTACTCAATTGATGAGTGTATTGAAAGGGGATTAACTTATTCGGTGCCTTTAAAGGCAAAATTGCGTTTATCTTGTAACGATCCAGAACACGAAGATTTTAAAACCATCGTGCAGGACGTTTATTTGGGTACTATCCCATACATGACACCTCGTGGTACTTTTGTTATCAATGGGGCTGAACGTATTATTGTTTCTCAATTACATCGTTCACCTGGTGTGTTCTTTGGTCAAAGTTATCATACAAATGGTACAAAATTATATTCAGCGCGTGTTATTCCTTTCAAAGGAAGCTGGATTGAGTTTGCTACCGACGTTAACAACGTTATGTATGCCTACATTGATCGTAAGAAAAAATTCCCTGTAACTACTTTGCTTCGTGCTATTGGGTTCGAGTCTGATAAAGATATCTTGAACTTATTTGAATTGGCAGAAGAAATTAAAGTTAGTAAATCCGGATTGAAGAAAGTTTTGGGTCGCAAATTAGCTGCCCGTGTTCTTCGCACCTGGATTGAAGACTTTGTTGATGAGGATACAGGAGAAGTGGTATCAATTGAACGTAATGAAGTAATCATTGAACGTGATACCGTTATTGAGGAAGCTCACATTGATTTAATTGTTGAAGCAGAAGTGAAGACCATTCTTCTGCATAAAAACGAATCTAGCCACAATGATTTTGCAATCATTTTGAACACCCTTCAAAAAGATACTGCAAACAGTGGTAAAGAAGCACATGAGCATATCTATCGTCAATTGCGTAATGCAGATCCACCTGACGAGGAAACAGCACGTGGTGTAATTGAAAAATTATTCTTCTCGGAAAAACGTTACGATTTAGGTGATGTTGGTCGTTATAGAATCAACCGCAAGTTGAATAAAAACGAACCTTTATCAAACCGTGTATTAAGCAAAGACGATATCGTTTCTATCATCAAGTATTTGATTGAATTGTCAAATTCTAGAGCAGATGTGGATGATATTGATCACTTGAGTAATCGTCGTGTTCGTACAGTAGGAGAACAATTGTACTCACAATTTGGTGTTGGTTTGGCTCGTATGGCCCGTACCATTCGTGAGCGCATGAATATTCGCGACAATGAAGTGTTTACACCAACAGATTTGATTAATGCTAAGACTTTGTCTTCTGTTATTAATTCTTTCTTTGGTACGAACCAATTGTCTCAATTTATGGATCAAACAAATCCATTAGCGGAAATCACTCACAAGAGAAGGATGTCTGCCCTTGGACCTGGTGGTTTAAGTCGTGACCGTGCCGGTTTTGAGGTGCGTGACGTACATTATACCCACTACGGACGTTTGTGTACCATTGAAACACCAGAGGGACCAAACATTGGTTTGATTTCATCTCTTTGTGTGCATGCAAAAATTAACAGCATGGGCTTTATTGAAACTCCTTACTTAAAAGTAGAGGGTGGAAAAGTTAAAGCTGGAGAGCCAGTAACTTACCTAAGTGCAGAAGATGAAGAGGGTAAAGTTATTGCGCAATCAAATGCGAAATATGATAAGGACGGTAATTTTGCTGACCATAGAATTAAAGCGCGTTACGAAGGTGACTTCCCAATGGTAGAATCCGACAAGCTTGAGTTTATGGACATTGCCCCGAACCAAATTGTATCGATTGCAGCTTCATTGATTCCTTTCTTGGAACATAATGATGCGAACCGTGCATTGATGGGATCGAACATGCAACGCCAAGCAGTGCCATTATTGAGGCCACAAGCCCCAGTTGTAGGTACAGGTTTGGAAGGTAGAGTAGCAAAAGATTCTCGTACGTTGTTAGTAGCTGAAGGTAAGGGTGTAGTTGAGTATGTAGATGCCAACGAAATCCGTATTTGCTATGAGCAAACAGATACAGATAAATTAGTAAGTTTTGGTACTGATACCAAAAGCTATCCATTGATTAAATTCCGTAGAACTAATCAAAATACTTGTATCAATTTGAAACCAATTGTTCGTAAAGGACAAAAAGTTGAAAAAGGTACTGTATTGTGTGAAGGTTATGCAACTGAAGGTGGAGAGTTGGCTTTGGGTAGAAATTTGCAGGTGGCTTTTATGCCTTGGCAAGGTTTCAACTTTGAGGATGCGATTGTAATTTCTGAAAAAGTAGTTAAAGAGGATATCTTTACTTCTATTCACATTACAGAGTATGAACTTGAAGTTCGTGATACCAAACGTGGAGAAGAAGAATTAACCAATGATATTCCAAATGTAAGCGAAGAAGCTACTAAAAACTTGGATGAAAATGGTTTGATTCGTGTTGGTTGTGAGGTAGGCGAAGGTGATATATTAATTGGTAAAATTACTCCTAAAGGTGAAACTGAACCTTCACCAGAAGAGAAATTGTTACGTGCAATCTTTGGCGATAAGGCTGGAGATGTAAAAGATGCTTCATTAAAGGCAATTCCATCAACCAATGGTGTGGTAATTGACAAGAAGTTATTTGCGCGTGCTAAGAAAGAAAAATCAGCTAAGTTAGACGATAAAGTGAAGTTGGCTAAATTGAAAGAAGAGCATGAGAAAAACCTAAAAGACATCAAAGAAATCTTAGTTGAGAAATTATTTGCTGTACTTTCTGGTAAAACTTCTGCTGGTGTATTCAATGTATACAACGAAGAAATCATTGCTAAAGGATCTAAATTTAGCATGAAGAACTTGAATGAAGTTGATTACTCAAATGTAATGGCCAATCATTGGACCAGCGATGCTGAGAAAAACGATTTGGTACGTACAATTTTGACTAATTTCAAGAATCGTCATAACCAAGAATTGGCAGATTACCGTAGAAAAGAATATGCTATTAGTGTAGGTGACGAATTACCAACTGGTATTTTGAAATTGGCTAAAGTTTATATTGCTCAAAAACGTAAATTGAAAGTTGGAGATAAGATGGCTGGTCGTCACGGTAACAAGGGTATTGTAGCCCGTATTGTGCGCGAAGAAGATCTTCCTTTCATGGACAATGGTAGACCAGTAGACATTGTTTTGAACCCATTGGGTGTACCTTCACGTATGAACTTGGGTCAGATCTATGAGACTGTTTTAGGTTGGGCAGCAAAAGAATTGGAATGCAAATTTGCAACACCAATTTTTGATGGCGCAACTGATGATCAGGTATTAGAGTATACCCGTAAAGCTGGTATTCCTGATTGGGGTAAAACCTATTTGAATGATGGATTATCAGGCGCTCGTTTTGATCAACCGGTAACTGTAGGTGTAATCTATATGATTAAACTTGGTCACATGGTTGATGATAAGATGCATGCGCGTTCTATCGGTCCGTATTCGTTGATTACACAGCAACCATTGGGTGGTAAAGCTCAATTTGGTGGTCAGCGTTTTGGTGAGATGGAAGTATGGGCATTGGAAGCTTATGGTGCTGCCAATATTCTACAGGAAATCTTAACCTTGAAATCAGATGATATCATTGGTCGTGCGAAGACTTATGAAGCCATTGTGAAAGGCGATAACTTGCCTACACCTGGTATTCCAGAGTCGTTTAACGTATTGGCACATGAGTTACGTGGTTTAGGATTAGAACTTTCACTTGAGTAAAAATAATTTATCCCGCATTCGCTAAGCAATTAGTTGATGCGGGATTATCACAAATTAAATAATCGCAAACATGTCTTTGAAAAAAGAACAAAAAATAAAAGCCAACTTTACCAAAATCCGTATTGGTTTAGCATCGCCAGAGAGCATCTTAACTAGGTCTTTCGGTGAGGTAACCAAGCCAGAAACAATCAACTACCGCTCTTTTAAACCAGAGATGGGTGGATTGTTTTGCGAGCGTATTTTTGGACCTATCAAGGATTACGAATGCCATTGCGGTAAATACAAACGTATTCGCTACAAGGGCATTGTGTGTGATCGTTGCGGTGTTGAAGTAACCGAAAAGAAAGTTAGACGTGAGCGCATGGGTCATATCAATTTGGTGGTGCCTGTGGCCCATATTTGGTATTTCCGCTCATTGCCAAACAAGATTGGTTATTTATTGGGTGTACCTTCCAAGAAATTGGATATGGTTGTTTACTACGAGCGTTATCTAGTATGTCAGCCAGGTATCAAAGCAAATGATGGTGTTCAAAACCTTGATCTTTTAACAGAAGAAGAGTATTTGGATATCTTAGATACTTTGCCAAAAGAGAACCAACATTTGGAAGATACTGATCCAAACAAATTCATCGCTAAAATGGGTGGTGAGGCTCTTTGGTTCATGTTGTCTAGAATTGATTTGGATACCTTGAGTTTCGACTTACGTATCAAAGCAAGTACTGAGACTTCACAACAACGTAAAAACGAAGCATTAAAACGCTTAAAAGTAATTGAAGGATTCCGTAACTCTCAACGTCATGGCGATAACCGTCCTGAATGGATGGTTGTTAAAATTCTTCCAGTTATTCCACCAGAATTACGTCCATTAGTTCCATTGGAAGGTGGTAGATTTGCAACTTCAGATTTAAATGACTTGTACCGTAGGGTAATTATCCGTAACAATCGTTTGAAGCGCTTAATGGAAATTAAAGCTCCAGAGGTGATTCTTCGTAACGAGAAACGTATGTTGCAAGAAGCGGTGGATTCATTGTTTGATAATACGCGTCGTGTAAGCGCAGTAAAAACTGAAGGTAACCGTCCATTGAAATCTTTGAGCGATATGCTAAAAGGTAAACAAGGTCGTTTCCGTCAAAACTTATTGGGTAAACGTGTGGATTATTCTGGTCGTTCTGTAATTGTGGTTGGACCAAACCTTAAATTACATGAGTGCGGTATTCCAAAGAACATGGCTGCTGAATTATTCAAGCCATTTGTTATCCGTAAATTACTAGAGCGTGGTATTGTAAAAACAGTAAAATCTGCTAAGAAATTAGTTGACCGCAAAGAGCCTATTATTTGGGATATTTTGGAGAACATTTTAAAAGGACATCCAGTTCTTTTGAATCGTGCCCCTACATTGCATAGATTAGGTATTCAAGCATTCCAACCAAGATTAATTGAAGGAAAAGCAATTCAATTGCATCCATTGGTTTGTACTGGTTTTAATGCGGATTTTGACGGTGACCAGATGGCTGTTCACGTTCCACTTGGAAACGCTGCAGTATTAGAAGCTCAATTGTTAATGTTGGCTTCAAATAACATTTTGAATCCTGCTAACGGTGCGCCTATTACCGTTCCTTCTCAGGACATGGTTTTGGGATTGTACTATATTACAAAAGGACGTAAATCAACTCCAGAACATCCAATTATGGGTGAAGGTTTAAGATTTTACTCTTCTGAAGAAGCAATTATTGCTTACAATGAAGGTAAAGTTGCCTTACATGCATGGGTTAAATGTCGTGTTAATGTTTTAGAAGGTGGCGAATTGGTTAGTCGTGTTATTGAAACTACCATGGGAAGAATTTTATTCAACCAAGTAGTTCCTTCAGTACATCCGTATATCAATGAATTATTGACTAAAAAATCTTTACGTGACATCATTGGTGTAATGTTTAAAGAAGTTGGTCAAGATGCTTGTGCTGCTTTCTTAGATGATATTAAATATTTAGGTTTCCAATACGCCTTCCGTGGTGGCTTATCTTTCAACTTGTCATACGTGAATATTCCGGATGAAAAGGAGAAATTTATTAAACAAGCACAGGCTGAAGTAGATGAAATTTGGGATAACTATAACAATGGTTTCATTACCAATAATGAGCGTTACAACCAGGTAATTGATATCTGGACACGTATCAACTCACGTTTGGCCGATACCTTGTTGAAGCAATTAAAAGAAGACCAACAAGGATTTAATCCTGTTTATATGATGTTGGATTCTGGAGCGCGTGGTTCTAAAGAACAAATTCGTCAGTTAGGTGGTATGAGGGGATTGATGGCAAAACCACAAAAGAATTTGAGTGGTGGAACAGGAGAGATCATTGAGAATCCGATTTTATCTAACTTTAAAGAAGGTCTTTCGGTAATTGAATACTTTATTTCTACACACGGTGCGCGTAAAGGTTTGGCCGATACGGCTTTGAAAACTGCGGATGCGGGTTATTTAACTCGTAGGTTGCATGACGTTGCGCAAGATGTTGTAGTAAGTGAAGCAGATTGTGGTACCTTACGTGGTATTCCAATTAGCGCATTGAAAGACAATGAAGAGGTAGTAGAAACTTTGTATGAGCGTATATTGGGTAGAACCAGTGTTCATGATATCTATGATCCAATTTCAGGCGACTTAATTATTAATGCAGGTGAGGAGATTTTTGAACAGTTTGCTCAAAAAATAGAAGAATCACCTATAGAAATTGTTGAAATTCGTTCTGCATTAACTTGCGAAACCCGTTATGGTGTTTGTAGCAAATGTTATGGTAGAAGTATGTCAACTGGCAGAAATTCTCAAATTGGTGATGCGGTAGGTGTAATAGCTGCCCAATCAATTGGAGAGCCTGGTACACAGTTAACGCTCCGTACTTTCCACGTGGGTGGTACGGCTTCTAATATTGCATCTGAATCACATATGTCGGCTAAATTTGCTGGTATTCTTGAGTTCGAAGAAATTAGAACAACAGAATTAAAAGGCGAAGAAGGTATCGATACCGTTATAATTGGTCGTCAAGGTGAGGTGCGTATTTTGGATGAGAAAACACGTAATCCAATTATCACCATGAACATTCCTTACGGTGCTCACTTAAAAGTGAAAAACGGAGAGAAGGTTGAAAAGGGAGCTTTGATGTGTACTTGGGATCCATACAATGCGGTAATTATTTCTGAGTTTGCTGGTAAAGTAAGCTTCAAGGATATTATCGAGAATGTAAATTACAAGGAAGAAAGCGACGAGCAAACTGGTCACAAAGAAAAAGTAATTGTAGAAAGTAGAGATAAAACTAAAATTCCTTCAATTGTTGTTTCTGAAGGAAAAGATAAAGATACTAAAGAATACAATTTACCAGTAGGTGCGCATATTATGATTGACCATGGTCATAAAGTGAAAGCTGGTGAGATTTTGGTTAAGATTCCTCGTGTTGTTGGTAAAACAAGAGATATTACAGGAGGTTTGCCACGTGTAACAGAATTATTTGAAGCACGTAATCCTTCTAATCCTGCTATTGTAACTGAGATTGATGGTGTAGTAACTTTCGGTGGTATCAAACGTGGTAACCGTGAGATTATGATCAGCTCTAAAGATGGTGAACAAAAGAAATACTTAGTTCCATTGTCTAAACATATCTTGGTTCAAGAAAATGACTTCGTAAAAGCTGGTTCACCATTGTCTGATGGTTCTATTTCACCACAAGATATTTTACGTATTGAAGGTCCTTTGGCCGTGCAACGTTATATCTTGAATGGTATCATGGAGGTTTATCGTTTGCAAGGTGTAAAAATCAATGATAAGCATGTGGAAACCATTATTCGTCAGATGATGAAACACATTGAAATTGTTGATCCAGGTGATACAACTTTCTTGGAAGGTGAATTCGTTAGTCGTTGGGACTTGAAACAAGCCAATGATTGGATTTACGACAAGAAGGTAGTGATGGATGCAGGTGATTCAACTACAGTGAAAGCTGGTCAAATTATTAGCGTTAGAAAATTGCGTGATGAAAATTCGCAAATGAAACGTAAAGATTTGAAATTGGTTGAAGTGAGAGATGCACAACCTGCTACAGTTACTCAAATTATTATGGGTATTACCAAAGCAAGTTTGGGAACTCATAGCTTTATGAGTGCTGCATCGTTCCAGGAAACTACTAAAGTGTTGAACGAAGCCGCTATCTCAGGTAAAGTAGATCGTATGTTAGGTTTGAAAGAAAACGTAATTGTAGGTCACTTAATTCCTGCTGGTACTGGTCACCGCGACTATGAAAAATTAGTTGTAGGTTCAAAAGAAGAATACGATTTGTTGATGGCTTCTAAGGAAGATTAATCAAACGATAATCCCTTTTAAATCCCGTTGAGTATTACTCAGCGGGATTTTTTTTGCCTAAAAAAAATAGTCATATTAGCTTTTCACTCAGCTAAAACTGTTTACCTTTGATTGATTAAAAATAAAAATAATGGAAGCTGTTAAACTCACTGAATACTCTCATAAAGCTGGTTGTGGATGTAAAATTGCTCCAGCTGATTTAGAAAAAATATTAAGTGAACGCAGCGGTACTTCTTTTAAGGATTTATTGGTTGGTAATAATAGCAACGACGACGCAGCGGTTTGGAATTTGGGTGATGGCATGGCCGTTATAAATACGGTAGATTTTTTTATGCCTATAGTAAACGATGCCTTTGATTTTGGTAGAATTGCGTCTGCTAATGCCATTAGTGATATTTATGCGATGGGTGGAAGGCCTATATTTGCCAATGCTTTGCTGGGTTGGCCTTTGGAAACATTGCCACTTGAACTAGCAGGTAAAGTTATGGAGGGTGCAAGAAAAATTTGTGAAGAGGCAGGCATTCCAATTGCTGGTGGTCACAGCATAGATAGCAAGGAGCCGCTCTTTGGCTTAACTGTTTCGGGTTTGGTTCGAACCGAAAACTTAAAGAAAAACAACACACCCCAAATAGGTGATGTATTAATACTAACTAAACAACTGGGCACTGGGATTATGGGCACGGCCATTAAACGCAAAGCTGCAAGAGAAGCGGATGCACAAGTTGTAATTGATTCTATGTGTAAGTTAAACGCTGTTGGCACACAATTAGGTTCGATCCAAGAAGTACATGCCTTAACAGATGTTACTGGATTTGGTTTATTAGGTCATTTAATGGAAATGTGTGGAAGTGATTTCTCCGCTGAAATAATTTGGTCACAAGTGCCTTGCTTTCCTTTTTTAGACACTTATTTGGCACAAGGAATTATGCCAGATAATACTACACGCAATTGGAATTCACATGAAAGCAAAGTAGTTGGCTTGAGTGATTTGAAAGCGTTTCAAGTTTTAAATGACCCTCAAACAAGTGGTGGTTTATTGATTTCGGTAGCGCCTTCAAAAGTGGAGGCCGTTATGGAATTGTTGAAGGCAGATGGTTTATATCATGCTGCTATCATAGGTAATATTTTACCAAGAGAAAGCAAAACAATATTGGTAAATTAAAATAGATTTTGTTTCTTCGAGAAGTCACATTTAATCTATGAAAAAAATAATTATACTTTTTAGCTTTCTATGCTTTTCCATTTTTGCATTTGGACAAAATTCAGACGATATTGTTGGTGTTTGGTTGAACCCTAAAGGAACGGGTAAAGTAAAAATATTTAGAACCGGAGAATATTTCTATGGCAATTTAATTTGGTTGGATCAACCATTGGATGTAAATGGAAAGCCTAAATTAGATAAAGAAAACCCTGATGCTGCTAAGAAAAACAGAAAATTGCAAGGTTTGCTACTACTAACAGGATTTACCTTTAATGTATCTAATAAAATTTGGGAAGATGGACAAATTTACGACCCCAAAAACGGCAAAACCTATAGCTGTAAAATGACTTTGAGTGCCAATAAAAACGAATTAGATATAAGAGGTTTTATTGGCATATCGGTAATTGGTAGGAGCGAGGTTTGGAAGCGTGTAGAATAATTTCGATAAATAAAATTGAATGAAAAATATTTCTTTGTTGCTAATGTTTTGTTGTGTATTTGCTTTTGTGAAAGCGCAGCAGACAGATGATTTTACCTATAAGAGTAAAGAGCTAAAAACCGCAATTGGTGCGCAAGTAAACCTTATGGAGTTGCCCTCTCTGCCGGAGGCTCACTTGTTAAACATTAAAGCAGCACCTGCGCCTTTAACAGATTTTCAAGAAAAGAAATTGCGTTTGGATCAACAGAGACAAACTTGGACTAAGCAATATGCTTTTAATAAAAAAGGTTCTACTTATTTGCCAAGTGTAACAAGAAATTTCTCAGGAAATATTACTCAAGGTACGCCCAACGACAATGATTTTTGTATTGGGAATAATGGGATGATGATTAGCTGTGTAAATACCAATATGAATATTTACAATGATACAGGTAAATTGGTTGCTGGAAAAACGCTGCAGGTATTGGGTCAGGCTTTGGGTACTTTAAATAGAACCTTTGATCCTAGGACAATTTACGACCCTGTTGCAGATAGGTTTATTGTGGTTTTTCTTCAAGGAAGTTCAAGTATAGATACACGTATTGTTGTTGCTTTTTCAACCAGTAATGACCCCTCAAAAACTTGGAATTTATACCAATTGCCAGGCAATATTACTGGTGATAGCAGCTGGAGTGATTATCCTATTATTTCTTTAAGTAAAGATGAATTATTTATCACTGTAAACCGTTTAAAGGACAATACATTTTGGAAGAACGGATTTTTGGAATCTTATATTTGGCAGGTAGATAAGGCCAAAGGTTATGCTGGAGATTCCTTAAGCCAAAAAGTTTATACCGATATTAAATTTCAAGGCAAAACTGTGTGGAGTATTTGTCCTGCAAAAGGTGGTTCAAAATTATATGGTCCTGAGATGTATTTTCTTTCTCAAAGGCCTTCCGATTTAGAAAATGATACGGTTTTTGTACATTATATATCTAATACCATAAAATCTGGCGCTGCAAATTTGAGCATGCGCGTGTTGAAGAATCCTGTTCCTTATGGCTTGCAGCCAAATGCCATTCAACCTAATGGGAACAAGCTGCAAACCAATGATGCGCGCGTGTTGTGTGCCATGTATGAGAATGGGGTAATAAGTTATGTTGGCAATACCATTGATAAAAATTTGTTTAGTCCTGCTATTTATTTTGGAAGGATTTTTGAAATTTGGAGTGCCACACCTCGTTTAGAAGGCAGTATTATTTCATCAGACACATTGGATTTTGGTTATCCAAGTATTGCGTATGTTGGTTCGGGCAAAAATGGCGACCATAGCAGTATGATTACCTTTTCGCATGTTTCGGATAAACAATTTCCGGGAACGTCTGTGGTTTATGTAGATAGAAGTTTCAATATTTCTGCGCCTGTATTTGTTAAAAAGGGTGAGGGAAGCATTAGGTTGTTAGGAGATTCTGTTGAGCGCTGGGGAGATTATTCTGGCATTCAAATGAAATATAATGAACTGGGAGTGGCATGGCTAAATGGTTCATGGGGAACCATTGGTGGTCAGAATAGAACTTGGATTGCGCGCATTCAAACCAATGATCCATTAGCTGGTTTAAATCAAAATGTTCAAGAGAAATTTGCCGCTAAATTATATCCAAACCCAACATCGTCTATTGCATATTTTGAATTTGAAACAAAGAAGAAGACGCTTTGTAGGGTTGAATTGGTGGGACTGAATGGAAGCTACAAACAAGTTGTTACAGAAGACTGGGCAAAGGCTGGTTTGAACCAATTGCAAATTGAAACGGCAGAATTGAGCGCTGGAATTTATTTTATTAATTTGATTTCAAATGAAGGTGTTTTTCAAACTTTTAAGTTGTTGGTTCAGCATTAATTTGTTGCTTTTTACAGCCTGTGGAACCTCCCATGAAAGGCCAAAGGAAAAAGCACAAGTAATGCATGTGAAACCTTTGAGCGAACCTGCAACTGATTCGTTGAAGAACTATTTGGATGAGGAAAGAGCGCGCAGAAAAGCCCAAGGGAAGGAATAAAAGCTTAAAGTAAGGCCACAACTTTTTCAATTACTCGTTCTGTTGCACCTTTATTGTATGCTACAAATTCAACACTTTTATTGGCTAGCTGTTTTGTGAGTTTTTCATTGTTTGCATACTGTTGCAAAAGATGAAGGAAGTCTTTTGGTTCCTGGATAGTTTTGGCAATATGTTGTTGAACCAATTCTTGTGCTTCAGGAAATCTTTTCAATTTAGGGCCAAAACAAATGGCTGATCCAAAAGCGGCTGCTTCTAAAGAATTGTGCAATCCGTTTTCTTTGAAACCTCCTCCAATAAAGGCAAGTTGCCCATATTTATAGAGTTTTGCAAGTAGCCCAATGCTGTCAATTATTAAAACTGATGTATTTTCTAATTGCGTTTCATTGTTTATAGAACTATAGGTAATGCAATTGCCTTTGAACCTTTTTTGAATGGCTGTAATTCTTTCTTGATTTACAAAATGAGGCGCAATAATAAACTTTAATTTTTGGTCAATTCTTTGAATGGCAAATTCAACCATTGCCTCTTCTATTTCATATGAGCTGCCCACAATTGTAGTAAAATGAGCTCCAATAAATTCTTTAATATAGGGAAGTTCTTTTTGGTTTTCTACTGTTTGTACAACTCGGTCGTAGCGGTTATCTCCGCTAAGCATGGTTTGTTTTATGTTAATGGTGTGAAGTAAATCTAGTGAACTTTGATTCTGGCAAAAAATATAGGTGAAGGCATTAAGAATATTTCTTTGAAATGCACCTAATTTTTTAAAGAAAATTTGGTTCGGCCTAAATTGTGCTGCGATTAAAAAGAGAGGTACATTATTGTTTTTAAGCGTTTGAATGTACCAATACCATAGGTCGTATTTTACATAAAAGGCCATTACAGGTGAGATAGCATTGCAAACGATTAAGGCATTTTTTTTACTTTCAAAAGGAAGGTAGTATGCTGCATCAATGAGGGTGTCGTTGTGTTTTGCTTGATAGCCGGAAGGCGAGAAGAAAGTTACAACTAATCGGTGGTCGGGAAACTTTTTTTTAATTGCTTCCATTACAGGCCGGCCTTGTTCAAACTCTCCAAGAGAGGCTACATGAAACCAAATATTCTTATGCTGTGATTTGGATTCTCCTTGAATTATTATTTCTATTAATCCTTTTTGCCCATCTACCAAATCCTTTGCTCTCTTATTAAAGTTAGCTGCCAATTTCACTAAAAGAAAATAGGAAGCACTAATACTAGTATAAAGAAAATAACCAATAGGATTTTGCATGCTTACCTAAATTGAAATTCGTTTTCTTCGCTTGTATTCAAGTACATTGGAATCATCCAACCAAAACGAATGGAGCTTGTAAGGTCAATTTTATTGGAATTGTCGTATGCCATTAAATCATAATTATAGCCTCTTCTATTTTTGGTTTGCGCTTGCATAAAATCGAAGCCAATATAAAAATTGATTAATCGATTTTGACTTTGGTAGGTATAGCCAATAAACTCGGTGAAGGCAATTCCGCTGTGGAAGCGATCGTAGCCAGGAGCGTAATTCAAATCTATTTGAGGGATATTTCCTTCCTGCGATTGAATATTAATATGATGCTGAATATAACCTACACCACCTTTTACAAGTATACCCGAATTCATATTGCGTTTATTGAGTCCAAAAACTTTACCGGCATTTACAAAAGCTGAAATGCCACGCATGTTAACCAAATAGTTTCCAGGAGAACCACCTGTAGAGCTAAGGTAGCCACCACTTGTAATTAGGTTGTCCAGAAAATGTTCTTGTCTAATTTCTTTTCCGAATAGGTAATTTAATTCACCACTAACTACCCAATTGTGCTTGGTTTTGAGCATTCCTCCAAATCCTACACCACTAAAATTGCCATATAATTTTGCCATATCTCCTGATGGAATATGGTAATTATAGAGAAATTGAAAGTTAAAAATTTTATTGCTGAACATGTAATTGTCCTGCGCCATTGTTGCAAAGGGAGTTAGCAACAGCAATAGGAGTTTCAATGTTAAATTTGGTTTTACGCTCATTTGATAACAAATATGACCTTTTTCAATTGATTCTAAAAAAAATATGAGCGGATTTTAGCTAATAATTAATATTTTTGCGCTAATTGAATGCTTCTACCCATTGATACTTAAAGACAAAATTTATAGATTAAAGGATGCTTTGGAAAAGTTTCAAAATGAAGTATTCACTCAAATTAATAAGAATAAAAAATGAAAATTGTTGTTATTGGAACCGGTTATGTTGGCCTCGTAACAGGTACTTGCTTTGCAGATGTAGGAATTGATGTTGTTTGTATTGACGTTGATGCTAAGAAAATAGAGAACCTAAAAAAGGGTATTATGCCTATTTATGAGCCAGGTTTGGAGGAAATGGTAATTCGCAATTATGAAAAAGGCAGATTAGATTTTTCTACTAAATTGGGTGATCATATCTCAGAAGCTGATGTAGCTTTTATTGCTGTTGGAACACCTCCAGGAGAAGATGGTTCGGCAGACTTAAAATATGTATTAGGTGTTGCAAAAGAAATTGGTTCGCACATTAACAAACATATTGTTGTTGTAACCAAGAGTACTGTGCCAGTTGGTACTGCCAAAAAAGTGCGCACAGCTGTTCAAGAAGAATTATCTGCTCGCGGCTTGAATATTGAATTTGATGTAGCTTCTAATCCAGAATTTTTAAAAGAAGGCGCAGCTATTGATGATTTCTTGAAGCCAGATAGAATTGTGGTTGGCGTTGAATCTAAAGTGGCAGAAGATGTAATGCGAAAATTATATAAGCCATTTTTGTTAAACGGACATCCAATTATTTTTATGGATGTGCCAAGTGCTGAAATGACTAAGTATGCGGCCAATTCTATGCTTGCTACAAAAATTAGTTTTATGAATGATATTGCTAATTTATGTGAAATAATGGGTGCAGATGTGAACTTGGTTCGTAAAGGAATTGGAAGCGATTTGCGTATTGGAAACAGGTTTATTTACCCAGGTATTGGTTATGGTGGCTCATGTTTTCCTAAAGATGTAAAAGCACTTATTCGTACAGCAAAAGAGAATGGACACGAGATGCGTATTTTGCAGGCTGTTGAAGATGTAAATGAAGACCAAAAAAGTGTTTTGTTTAATAAAATAAGTCAGCATTTTGAAGGTGATTTAAAGGGTAAGAAATTTGCGATGTGGGGACTTTCTTTTAAGCCCAAAACGGATGATATGCGTGAAGCACCTTCATTGGTTATTATAGAGAAATTATTGCATGCAGGTGCACATGTGAAAGCTTATGATCCAGTAGCTATGCATGAGGCCAAAAAAGATTTGGGTGAACAAATTGAATACAGTAAAGATCCGAACGATGCATTGATTGATGCAGATGCTTTGTTAATTGTAACCGAATGGCCAGAGTTTAGAACACCAAACTTTAAAGTAATGAGTAAGTTGATGAAATCACAAGTGATTTTTGATGGCAGAAATATTTATGATTTAGAGGAAATGAAAGAAGAAGGTTTTACCTATTACTGTATCGGTGTAAATACACAAAAGAAATAATGACAAATAAAAGAGTACTCATAACAGGAGCTGCCGGTTTTCTTGGCTCACATTTGTGTGATCGTTTTATAGCAGAAGGCTATAATGTTGTTGGGATGGATAATTTAATTACGGGTGATTTAAAAAACATAGAACACCTTTTTAAATTAGAACAATTTGAATTCTACCACCATGATGTAAGTAAATTTATTCATGTACCAGGCAATATTGATTATATCCTTCATTTTGCCTCACCAGCTAGTCCAATTGATTATTTAAAAATACCAATTCAAACCTTAAAAGTTGGTTCATTAGGTATTCATAATTGTTTGGGATTAGCGCGTGTTAAAAACGCACGTGTATTGATTGCCTCTACCAGCGAGGTTTATGGCGATCCAATGGTTCATCCACAAACAGAGGATTATTGGGGTAATGTAAATCCAGTTGGACCACGTGGCGTTTATGACGAAGCCAAGCGTTTTCAAGAAGCCATGACAATGGCATACCATACTTTTCATGGATTAGAAACACGCATCGTTAGAATATTTAATACTTATGGTCCACGCATGCGCCTGAACGACGGAAGGGTTTTGCCTGCTTTTATTGGTCAGGCTTTACGTGGTGAAGACTTAACCATGTTTGGAGATGGAAGTCAGACCAGAAGTTTTTGTTACGTGAGTGATTTAATTGAAGGTATCTATCGTTTGTTATTGAGTGATTATCCTTACCCAGTAAATATTGGTAATCCAAATGAAATTACCATTCGCGAATTTGGTGAAGAGATTATTAAGTTAACGGGTACCAATCAAAAATTGGTTGCTAAGCCATTGCCTAAAGACGATCCAAAACAACGCAAACCTGACATTAGTAAAGCCCAAGAAATATTGAAATGGGAGCCAAAAGTAAGTAGGGCAGAAGGCTTGAAAATTACCTACGATTACTTTAGAAATCTACCACAAGAGGAATTATTGAAATCGGCACATCGATTTGATTAAAAAATCTTAAAAATTATACAAAAGCTGTGTTTTGTTAAAAACACAGCTTTTTTTTACGCAAGTCCTATTGCATATGTGTGTGATTTAAATATTTTTGAGCCTTTTAAAATATACATGAGAAAAATAAACTTCATCCTTTTAGCTTTTGCATTTATTGTGCTTTCAAGCTGTAGCAAAACAGAAACAAGTACAAATAATGGAACAAATAACAATGGCGGAGGCGGATCAACTCCTACTTATTATTTTACTTGTAAGGTGAATGGTACGCCATTAGATTTTGGTGCAATGACCCTTGTAATTGATGATACACTAAATCCTAAGATGATGTTTTTAGTTGGACAGAAATCTAATACGCAATTGCCTTCCCTTACTTTTACCTTGAATTATAAAGCGCCAGGATGGGTAGATGGATTAACTTATGTCATGGACGAACACGATTTTGATAATTTTGTTGAGTATAAAAACGTGGGCTTATTAATTTTCAAGAGCAAGGCTACTCCTGCATCTGTAACTACTGGTTTAACACTAAAGTTTGATAAGATTCTTTTTGGAAAAGGTCAGTATGCTTCTGGTACTTTTTCTGGAACCTTACAATTGGAAGAAAATACAACCTCTGTAGCAATAACAGAAGGAAAGTTTAAGGTTCAGTTTTTGAACTAAAAAGCTTTTAGAAGGGTTTATTTGCTTTTGTTTCTTGTTGTGCCTGCATGGCATACATTTCATCTCTCAGTCGGGCCGCTTCCATAAAGTCCATCTCTTTTGCTGCTTTGTACATACGCTTTCTTGTTTCTTCAATTGCCTTGCCTAATTGGTCTGTGTTCATAGCTTTGAATACAGGATCAGCGGCAATATTAATGGCATCATTCTCTACATAAGGAATAGCGGTCTTGCTTATTTGAGAATCAGCAACACTGGTTTGATTCATGATGTCTTGAATACTCTTAACCACAGTGGTTGGTGTTATGCCATGTTTAGTATTATAGGCTATTTGAATTTCGCGTTTGCGGTCGTTTTCGTCCATGGTTCTGCGCATGCTATCCGTAATTCTATCTGCATACATAATTACTTTACCACGTGAATTTCTTGCCGCTCTACCAATTGTTTGTGTGAGTGATTTGTCATTTCTCAAGAAGCCTTCTTTATCGGCATCCATAATAGCCACCAAACTTACTTCTGGTAAATCTAAACCCTCTCTTAAAAGGTTAACACCTATTAAAACATCAAATTTACCTAAACGTAAATCACGTAAAATCTCTACCCTGTCAATGGTTTTAACTTCACTGTGTATGTAGCGGCATTTGATATTTAACTTGGTAAAATATTTGCTCAATTCTTCTGCCATTCTTTTGGTTAGGGTAGTAACCAAAATACGGTCGCCCATTTTTATGCGCTCATCAATTTCATCCAATAAATCATCCACTTGGTTCAAACAAGGTTTTACTTCAATGATAGGATCTAAGAGGCCGGTAGGACGAATAATTTGTTCTACCACCACACCTTCGGCTTCTCTTACTTCGTATTCAGAAGGAGTAGCGCTTACAAAAACCGTTTGCGGAACCAATGCTTCAAATTCGTTGAATTTGAGCGGACGGTTATCCATGGCAGAGGGTAACCTAAAACCATATTCTACCAAATTTTCTTTTCTACTTCTATCGCCACCATACATGGCTCTTACTTGCGGCATGGTAGCATGACTTTCATCTACAATTAATAGGAAGTCTTCTGGGAAATAATCTATCAAACAAAATGGACGGTCGCCAGGATTTCTTTTGTCCATGTAACGACTATAATTTTCTATCCCACTGCAATATCCCAATTCACGCATCATTTCTAAATCGAAATTGGTTCTCTCTTCTAGGCGTTTTGCCTCTAAAGGTTTTCCAATAGATTTAAAATATTCAATTTGTAAAACCAGGTCGTCCTGAATGTCTCTAATTGCACTGTTTAATTGGTCTTTTGGCGTTACATAAATATTGGCTGGAAAAATTGCCAAGTGTTCCACTGATTCAATTTTCTTCCCACTCACTGGGTCAATAATGGTTAATTCTTCAATGTCATTTCCAAAAAACGAAATGCGAAAAGCGATATCCGCATAAGCAGGAAAAACATCAACCACATCACCTTTTACCCTAAAATTTCCACGTTGAAAATCTGCAGTAGTTCTGCTATAGAGTGCATCAACTAGGGAGTATAATAATGTATTGCGCGAAATTTTATCTCCAATTTTTATACGAATGATACTGTTTTCATAGTCCTTTGGATTTCCTGCTCCGTAAATACAACTCACAGATGCCAAAACAATAATATCTCTTCTGCCACTTAATAGGGAAGAAGTTGTTTTCAATCGCAGTTTTTCAATTTCTTGGTTAATCTGTAAATCTTTTTCTATATAGGTATTGCTGGTGGGAATAAATGCTTCTGGTTGGTAGTAGTCGTAATAAGAAACAAAATACTCAACAGCATTTTCAGGGAAAAATTGTTGAAACTCTCCAAACAATTGGGCAACTAAGGTTTTATTATGACTTATAATAAGTGTTGGCTTTTTAACCTGGGCAATTACATTGGCCATGGTAAAAGTTTTACCCGAACCGGTAACTCCTAAGAGTACTTGTGCTCTATCGCCACGATTGATTCCTTCTACCAAACTTTTAATGGCTGCAGGTTGATCACCCGTTGGAACAAATTGAGAAGTTAATTGAAAATCCACTTTGTGTTTTTATGCGTTTAATAATTCTTGTCTTAACATTTCAAGTGCGGCTAATGCACTGCGTTGAATTGTTCTTTCTCTGTTATCACCAAATTGAAAACACTTAGCAATAACTTGTGTAGGTGTTGCTAATGAAATCCAAACGGTGCCAACAGGTTTTTGTTTAGTGCCTCCGCCAGGACCAGCAATTCCGCTTGTAGCAAGCGCATAGTCTGTTTTAAATTTTGTTCTAATTTTGCTAGCCATTTCAATAACACATGCTTCACTTACTGCGCCATTTTCGTTAATGGTTGTTTCTGCTACACCAATTTCGTTTATTTTTATTTGGTTGGCATAACTTAGGATCGAACCAACAAAATAATTAGAACTTCCAGGAACTAAAGTTATTTGGTGTGCAAGAAAACCGCCTGTACAACTTTCGGCTGTTGCAATGGTTTTTTTTCTGACATTTAATAAATCACCTACAACTTCAGCAATTGATTTTTCTCCTTCAGCAAAAATTGCCTCGCCAATGAGTTGATATAAATGTGCAACTATTGCTTGTAGTTCTAATTCCAATTCTTCTTTATTTTCACCAAAAGCGCTAAAGCGAAGCCTTACGGAACCAACGGCTGGCAAGTAGGCTAGTTTGATATGTGTAGGAAGAATATCCTCTAAAACTGCTATTCTTTTTGCTAGAAAACTTTCACCTATGCCAATTGTTTGGAAAGTTCTATGAACAATAGAAGGTAATTTAAAAACGGTTTTAATTTTAGAAACTACCTCTTCTTCAAAAATTGTTTTCATTTCAAAGGGTACACCAGGCATACTTATATATGCAACGCCATTTTCATAAAACCACATGCCAGGTGCGGTTCCGTTTTTGTTCCATAAAACAGAACAATTTTTTGGAACCATTGCTTGTTGGTTATTTGATTCCAACATAGGAAGATTTCTGTTTTTAAAAATAGATTGCACCCATTCCAAAACTTTTTGGTTCAATACCAATTCAGATTTAAAAAATTCGCACATCGTTGTTTTGGTAATATCATCTTTTGTAGGGCCAAGTCCACCAGTTATTATTATAACATTACTTCTCTTGCTTGCCTCAAACAGTGATGAGAGTATGGCCTCGCGGCTATCGCTAATTGCAGATTTGTAATGAACGCGCAATCCAATCTTATTTAATTCTTGACCGAGCCAAGAAGAATTTGTATCAATAACTTGTCCTAATAAAAGTTCATCACCAATTGTAATTATTTCTGCGTTCATTTATTTTTTTTACTTAGTTTTCGATGTTTGGTTTAAAGGTAAGCTTAGATATGATTAGAAAAAAATATTGCAGCTATTTTTTTTCTGTTCTATAGAAAACATTTATCCTAATATTTTTATAAAACTGTACAAAAAAATATACTCATTTTTATGTTTTCTTTCAATTTTTATACTTTGTTTATCATTTACGTTTATATGAATGTGTTTTAAAAAATTTCATTTTATTTTCAATAAATTTTAAATACGATGCCTTAAGATGCTAGTATTTATAGGTTATTGCAGCTGCTTATGTTTTATTTTTATTCAATTTTATTTTATAAAATCACAATTGAATAAATTTGATCATGAATCTATGATGATTTTTTTTTGAAGTATTTAATCACATATTTACGAATGTTATGATGACTGAAGATAATAGTAGATTCAATTGTCTTCAGATGTTGTTTGCAGTTATCAACATGTTTAAGTGGTAATTTTTATCAATTGATTTACAGCAGGTACTTGAAATTATTAAATACACTTTTAACTTTGTTTTCGTAATCAATCAAATTTTTATAAACATGGCAACAACCAAAAAAACTAAAAAAGCTGCTGCTCCTAAGAAAGCTGCTGCTAAGAAAGCTGCTCCTAAGAAAGCTGCTGCAAAAAAAGCTGCTCCTAAAAAAGCTGCTGCTAAAAAAGCTGCTCCTAAGAAAGCTGCTGCTAAGAAAGCTGCTCCTAAAAAAGCTGCTGCTAAGAAAGCTGCTCCTAAGAAAGCTGCTGCTCCTAAGAAAGCTGCTGCTAAGAAAGCTGCTCCTAAGAAAGCTGCTGCTCCTAAAAAAGCTGCTGCTCCTAAGAAAGCTGCTGCTAAGAAAGCTGCTCCTAAGAAAGCTGCTGCTAAGAAAGCTTCAAAATAATTCTGACTTAGTTAAGAATTTAAACATAAAAAAGGTCCCCAATGGTGGGACCTTTTTTATTTTATGAAGGTCAACAAAAAAATATTTTATGAAAGCCAAAAACATTTTTCTCTTGTTCGCCTGCTTATTTTTATTAATTGGCAGTGCTTGTAAAGTTAAACGTTGTGCTAGTTTTGAAAGCCAGGACAATGAATATAAACTTAAGTATGATCGGAATGGGCGTGTGAGGCGATAAGATTACCCAGTTCTTCAAAATAGTGAATGGCTTGTTTAATGGTATTCACTTCATGAAATAGTAATATCAAGTTTTGGTTACTTTGTTTCAATTTGCAAAGCCTTCCTCTTTGTTCTACAAATTTTAGTATTGCACTAAACACCTCAGATTGGTAATAATATTGTTTTTGTTCTGAAGGGAAGTATGCCAATAATTGATGTTTCTTTAAAATCAATTTTTCAAATCCAAACTTTTTACCCAATTCTCTTAATTGAATTAGCGCAATTAAATCGTGCACTTCTTGTGGTACTTTTCCAAATCTATCTTCTAATTGTATGGCAAATTTCCCCAAGTCTTCCATGCTTTCCATAGCCGATAAGGAATTGTATAAGCTCAATCGTTCGCCTATGTTTCTAACATAATGATCTGGTATGAGGGCTTCAAAATCTGTTTCTAAATTGCAGTCTTTTGCTTCTAATTTATTTACAGGTTTTTCGTCTTTAAACAATTCGGCAAACTCATCTTCTTTTAATTCGTGGATGGCTTCGTCCAAAATTTTATGGTACATCTCAAAGCCTATTTCTGCTATAAATCCACTCTGCTCACCACCCAGTAAATTTCCAGCACCTCTAATATCAAGGTCGCGCATGGCCACATTAAAGCCACTTCCTAAATCACTAAATTCTTCTATGGCTTGTAATCTTTTTCTGGCATCAACGCTAAGGCCGGTCATGGCTGGAACCAATAAATAACAGAATGCTTTTTTATTGCTTCTCCCAACACGACCGCGCATTTGGTGTAAATCACTTAGGCCAAACATGTGTGCGTTGTTAATGATAATGGTATTTGCATTTGAAATATCTAGGCCAGCTTCAATAATAGTAGTTGCTACCAGCACATCGTATTCGCCTTCTATAAAACGCATCATCACATCTTCCAAATGATCGCCTTCTAATTGTCCATGTGCTACGGCAACTTTAATTCCCGGACAAAGACGTTCTAAGTGTGCAGCAACTTCATAAATATCTTTTACTCTGTGGTGCACAAAGAAAACCTGTCCGCCGCGTTCTACTTCATTCATGATGGCCTCTTGTATAATTTCATCGTTGTAATTATACATAGCGGTTTCTACGGCCTGTCTGTTGGCAGGAGGAGTGTTTATAATGGATAAGTCTCTTGCACCCATTAATGAAAAATGTAAGGTTCTTGGAATGGGAGTGGCTGTTAGCGTTAGCGTGTCGACATTGGTTTTGAAAGCTTTTAATTTTTCTTTTGCAGCTACACCAAATTTTTGTTCTTCATCAATAATGAGCAAGCCGAGGTCTTTAAATTTTGTGTCTTTGCTTAGGAGTCTGTGTGTACCAATTACTAAATCTAGTTTACCTTCCTCCAGTTTTTTCATGACCACCTTTTGTTCGGCGGCAGATTTAAACCTATTTATATAATCAATGTTACAAGGGAAGTCTTTTAAGCGTTCTTTAAAGGTTCTAAAATGTTGGTTCGCCAAAATGGTTGTTGGAACAAGGATGGCAACCTGCTTGCTGTCGCAGATAGATTTAAAGGCAGCACGGATTGCAATTTCCGTTTTACCAAAACCCACATCACCACAAATTAACCTGTCCATTGGATGTTCGTTTTCCATATCGCGCTTAACATCCGCTGTTGCTTTGCTTTGGTCTGGTGTATCTTCATACATAAAAGAAGCTTCCAACTCTACCTGCAAATAATTGTCGGGTGAAAAAGCAAAGCCTTGTTGCGCTTTTCTTTTGGCATACAGCTTTATTAAATCGCGGGCAATGTCTTTTACTTTTTTCTTGGTATTGCTCTTTAGTTTTTCCCATGCATCACTTCCCAATTTATTCATGCGTGGTTCGGAACCTTCTTTCCCTACATACTTAGAAATTTTATGCAAGGAATTAATACTTACATATAATAAATCATTGTCGCGGTAAACCAAACGAACCGCTTCTTGCAAGTGACCATTCAATTCTAATTTTTCGAGGCCAGCAAATTTTCCAATACCATGGTCAATATGCGTAACATAGTCTCCAGGTCTTAATTCTCTTAGTTCTTTTAGGGTAAGTAATTTATTTCCGGCATAACCACTTTTTATTTTTCCTTTATAAAACCTATCAAAAATTTGGTGTTCGGTATAAAAGGCACATTGAATTTTGTGGTCTATAAAACCATTGCTCATACCATGGTAAATGGGTTCAAATTTTACGTCTTTGTCTAAGTCGTCAAAGATGGTATAAAGGCGTTCAACTTGTCTGCTGCTTTCGCTAAAAATGAAATTTTTATAACCCTTGGCTGTATTGTCCTTCAGGTTTTCAATGAGCATTTTAAAGTTTTTATGGAAAAGCGGTTGGGGACTAATTTGAAAATCTATGCTCTCCGTTGCTTTCAATGATTTTCTAATTCCAAATTCTATCAATTGAAATTTTTCAAGTGCAGCTTTCCATTCTTGGGCTTTCATCCAAGTTTCTTCTGCGCCCTCAAATTTGATATCTTCTTTGTCAATAAATTGTTTTGGGTCGAACTTTATAGCTTTCTCAAAGCCACGCGTAATCTGTTCTTTGGCTTGGTTGAGGTCTTGGATCCAAAATAAAGTATTGGCAGGGAGGTAATCAAATAGTTTCTGTTTTTTAGATATTTCCCGCTGCACATTTGGGATAATAAAAAAGCGGTCGACTTTCTTTACAGATAATTGATCATAGGGTTCAAAGATGCGGATGCTCTCTATTTGATCGCCGTTTAATTCTATTCTATAAGGCTTATCGTTGCTAAAAGAATACACATCTACAATTCCTCCTCTGATGCTAAACTGACCGGCTTCATATACAAAATCACTTCTTTCAAAATGGTGTTCGGCCAAAAACTCCATAAAGAATTCCAAATCAAAAGCGTCGCCCACTTTAAGTTCGTAGGTATTCTGACTCAAATCTGCCTCACTCATTACCCACTCACACATGGCTTCTGCGGTGGTAATTACCCATTCTGCTTTTGCGTAATTTTGGTTCAGCCTATTTAATACTTCTGCTCTTTCTAAAACTTGTTGGTTGTTGATGGTTTCTGGTTGAAAGCTTCTTTTATAGGATGCAGGAAAGAAATTGATGGTTTTACCTGGAATAAAATTTTCTAAATCTGAAGAGATATACCTGGCATCTTCGGCGGTATTGCATACTATGATATTTACCTTATTGTCTTGCTCGTATTGCATGGCAGCAAGCAAGGCACTGGCCGAACCAAGTAGCCCATTTAAATGAACTACTTTGTTTTGTTTATTGGCAAGCGCTTGGTTAAATTCAGCAAAGGCTTCCGAAGGGAGGTAAATATCAAAAATGTCTTGTAACTTCATAAAATAGTATAGCCCGGTGGAGTGCCGGGCGGTTTTTTGTAGGGCGAAAATAAGGTTCTAGGAAGAGGAAAGAAAGTTTTGATGGAGAAATTACTTACCTCCCCACCAAATAAATGCCATCGGGTTCAATTCTAATTTTCTTTTGTTTGTACAAAATACCAATGGCCTTTTTAAATACCTTTTTACTCAGTTTAAGGCGCGCTTGAACTTCTTCTGCCGGCGTATTGTCAGACATGTTTAAATACCCTTTGTTTTGTTTTAAAAGTTGAAGGATATTTTCTGTTTGGTCGTCTACATGTTTAAAGCCAATTTTTTGGATACTCAAATCCATTTCACCACCGTCTTTAATTTTCTTTACGTAGGCCTGCACTTGCTCGCCAATTCTAAGTCTACCAAACACCTCGTTATGGTAAATTAAGCCTTTAAATTTGTTGTTTACAATGGCTAAATAACCCAAAGGGGTATCGTCAAAAATGAGGGCAGTAACCGCATCATTTGCTTTTAAATTAAGGTCGTTGTTGTTTAGGTGTTTTTTAATTTTGCTCGAACCAACTAATCTATCTGTGCTTTCATCCAAATACAGGTAAACCACATAAGACTTGCCTTCAAGCATTGGTTCGGCCTGTTCTTTCATAGGCACCAACAGGTCTTTTTCCATGCCCCAATCCATAAAGGCACCAAAAGAATTTACTTGGTTGGTTCTTAAAAGTGCACAGCTGCCTAATTCAATTAGCGGAACAAGGGTAGTGGCAACAGGCCTGTCTTCAGAATCTTTATAGATAAAAACTTCAAGCACTTCACCTTCTTTAAAAGATTTTGGGACAAATTTATTGGGTAAAAGTACTTCGTTTCCTTTTTTGTCTTCCAGGTACATGCCTGCGGCAGCGTTTCTTTTTGCCGTTAAGCTATGTCTTTTTCCTATTTCAATCATGGCTCAAAGGTAAACCATTCACTTTAATTATGGTAAGTTCGCCCTGCTTAATTGGATAATAGCCGTATTCGTAGCAACAATAACACGTTTGGCCATTTTCAAATTGTTCTATATGGGTATGGAAATTAAAAACAAATCCTAGTTCTTGAATTTTCCTTTCAATAATGGTTTTTTGCCGCTCTTTATTTTCGTTGTAAAGTGCTTCCAGAATTTTTCTGTTCTTTTTTAAAACCGCATTGATCAAACGCAATTGTTTGTTAATGCCACTATTGCTTTGGTTGTTGAAAGTGCTGCGGCAGTAGTCGTCGCAGAATTTTTTATCGGTTCGACCCAATAAATTTTGCTGACAGCATAAACAGGTTTTGGTTTCCATTTTTATCTTTTTTCTTTAAGATACAAAATGGAAATAAATTTTACCTACCACCAAAAATGGTGCTACCAACCCTTATTAAAGTGGCACCTTCTTCGCAGGCAATTTTATAATCACTGCTCATGCCCATAGATATTTCTTTAAAACTGGTGTCATTGGCAAAGTAGCTGGCTTTCATTTTATCAAATAGGTATTTAAGGGATTTGAATTCTGTTCTAATTTGGCTTTCGGAAGCCACATTGCTGGCCATTCCCATTAAGCCGCAAATTTGCACATGCTTGTATGGTGAAGACTGAAAGTTCTCTATTAATTCAATGAGTTCTTCTTGGTTCAAACCAAATTTGGTTTCCTCTGTGGCAATAAAAACTTGCAAGAGGCAGGGTATTATTCTGTTGTTTTTTTTGCCTTCTTTGTTAATTACCTCCAACAGTTTAAAACTGTCAACAGAATGAATCATGGCAATAAATGGGGCAATGTATTTAACCTTATTGCTTTGCAAATGCCCAATTAAATGCCATTCTATGTCTTTAGGGAGGGCCAATTCTTTTGAAACCAACTCCTGAACTTTGTTTTCTCCAAATATTCTTTGTCCGCCTTGATAGGCTTCTAGCAAGGCTTCCACCGGTTTTGTTTTGCTAACAGCAATTAATCTTGTGTGGGAACCAATTTCTTGGTTTATTTTTTGAATATTTGCAACAATCATGGGTGAAAGAATAATTTTCAAATATCTGTTTCTATTTGTACTTGTGCTACAAATTTCTTGTCAAAATCAAGGAATTAAATCTGTGCCAAAGCCAAGTGGATTGTTATCGCGCACAGAAATGGCTATGGTATTGTCTGATATGCATTTAGCCAATGCAGGTTTGGAGGCTAGCAGTTTGTCTGCAGATTCCTTGAAACGTTCATTGGCCGGTTACGACCAATTTATATACCAAAAGCATGGTACCAATGCGGCAGATTTTATTGCCAGTTATGATTATTACTTAAGTATTCCAACCGAAATGGATTCTATTTACCTCATTTTGGTAGATAGCCTAAACGCCCGCGAATCTAAGTCGCGCGGTATTCAAATTATTCCAATAACTCCTTCTAAATAATTAGCTCTTGCCATTCCCCAAAAATATTGAAGCCAAATTAGGTTTCCTCCAAGTTCGTGAATTGTTACATGCAAGGTGTTTGTCGCCAATGGGTATGTCCTATGTAGACAAAATGCGCTTTGCCAATAGGTTTGATGTGGTTGAAAAAATGCTTCAACAAACCAAAGAATTTAGAACCATTTTAACAGAAGAAACGCCTTTTCCAAACGAACATTATTTTGATGTAAGCGCTTATTTGTATAAAGCAAAAATAGAGGGTATTTGGCTGCAAGAAGAAGAATTACACCAACTCAAATTGGTGGTAATGGCCTTTTTAAATGTCACTAAATTTTTGCGTGAACGCAATGGTAAATACCCAGAATTAGAGCAGTTGTTGGAAGGTTTGTTGATCAATGATTTAATTGTTCGGAGGATAGAAAGAATTTTAGATACAGAAGGCTTGTTGCGCAACAATGCCTCACCAGAATTGGCTAAAATTGCTTCAAAAATTCAAGAGAAAGAAACTGAAATTCGCCGCCGCATTCAGAAGTTATTTGACAAGAACAACGACCTAGGTTATTTAACAGAACAAATTGGAATTACCATTAGGGAAGGACGTTTGGTATTGCCTGTTTTGGCCGAACACAAACGCCATGTTCCGGGATTTGTGCACGATGAATCCAATACGGGACAAACGGTATATATAGAGCCCTCAGATTGTTTTGATTTAAACAATATGTTGCGCGAATTACAAATTGCGTATCGCAGAGAAAGGGAAAGAATTTTATTAGATATTACGGATCAAATACGACCAGAAATTCCAGAGTTAGAAAAGAACCTGCAAAGGTTGGGTGTATTTGATTTTATAAGGGCCAAGGCATTGCTGGCTATTGAAATGAAAGCAGATTTGCCCATACTCCGTAACCATCCAGGAATTATACTTGAAACGGCTTATCATCCCTTGTTAAAGATGAGTCATGATAAGATTGGATTGCATACAGTGCCTTTGTCTTTAGTGCTAAATAGAGATAAACATATAGTAGTTATTTCTGGTCCAAATGCGGGTGGTAAATCTGTATGTTTAAAAACAGTTGGGTTATTGCAATATATGTTACAATGTGGCTTGCTAATTCCATGCGCCTCGCATAGTGAAATAGGCATCTACAAAGAAATTATGGTAGATATTGGCGATGAGCAAAGCATAGAAAATGATTTGAGTACTTACAGTTCGCACTTGTTGAGCATGAAGAATTTTTGTGATTTTGCAGATGCCAAAACTTTGTTTTTAATTGATGAATTTGGAACGGGTACAGATCCGCAATTTGGAGGACCATTGGCAGAAGCTATTTTGCACCATTTGGCTCAGAAAAAAGCACAAGGAATTGTTACCACGCATTTTAGTAATTTAAAGAATTTTGCCAATCAGTACCGTGGTTTGGAAAATGCAAGCATGTTGTTTGACCATGATAAAATGCAACCGCTTTATGTATTGGAATTGGGCAAACCAGGAAGCAGTTATGCCTTTGAATTGGCTGGCAAATCTGGCTTGAGCCAAGAGATAATTAATTATGCAAAAAATAAAGTTGGAGATAAACAACGCAAGGTAGATGACTTATTGGTGGAGCTTGAAAAGGAGAAAAAGATTGTAAATGATTTACGCACCCGTTCGGCAGAAAAGGAGCGCAAGGCAGAGCAAATTTTAAAGCAATACGAAACCTTAAATTCTGAATTAGAAAAAAACAAAAAGCTCCTTCTTAAACAAGCCAAGCAAGAAGCCTTGGCTTTGGTGAGTGAAGCCAATAGTAAAATAGAAGCTACCATTCGTGAAATTAAAGAACAGCAGGCAAATAGTGAGGTGCAAAAAAAAGCCCGCACCTATGTAAAAAATGAAATACAAGATTTAAAAAGTGCCGTTGAAAATGCTTCGCAATTAAGCGCAGCTGAAGAAGAAATTAAAACCGAAAAAACTGCTTCCTTTCAAATTGGTGATGCCATTAGAATTATTGGTCAGCAAAGTATTGGAGAGATTTTAGATTTGGGAAAGAACAAGGCCGTTATTGCGCTTGGTGATATTAGAACCACCGTGGCTTTGGATCAAATAGAAAAAGTTGCAGCCAAAGAAATAAAGGCAAATTTAAAATTGGCTCCGAAGGGTATTGATATGAATAGTAAAATTCAGCAGTTCAATTCGGAACTCAATATTATAGGAACCAGAGGGGAGGAGGCTGTAAGGCAGTTGAATGAATATTTGGATGAGGCTATTTTGTTAGGCGTAAAGCAGGTGAGAATTGTGCATGGCAAAGGCTATGGCATTTTACGTAAATTGATTCGTGAGCAATTAAAAGCCAATAAAATGGTAGCAGGTTTTTCTGACGAGCAAATAGAACTAGGTGGCGATGGCGTAACCTTGGTGAATCTTTATTTTTAGTTATTTAGCAAAGTCTCAATTGACTTGCAAATTTTCTTGCTAGTAGGAGAGGTGGTTGTAAGAAAATAATCTACATACTCCCCATTTTTGTTGATGAGGTATTTCTGAAAATTCCATTTAGGACTCATGCTTTTAACACCATTGAGTTCTTTCTTACTTAAGAATTGATAGAGTGGATGAGCGTTTGTACCTTTTACAACTATCTTCTGAAAGACAGGAAAGCTTACCTTAAAATTGATACTGCAAAATTCTTGAATTTCCTCATTTGCCAGAGGTTCTTGTCCGCCAAAATCATTGGAGGGGAAGGCAAGAATCTCTAGGCCTTGGTCTTTGTATTTTTGGTAGAGTTCTTCTAATAATTTATATTGAGGGGTAAAACCACAGGCACTCGCCGTATTTACAATAAGTAGAACTTTTCCTTTATAATTGGAAAGTGCAATTTCTTGGTTCGAAAGGTTTTGAACTATTAAATTGTGTAGATTGAAGTTATCCATAAATTTAAAACCATTTTAATGTGAAAATGTTTCGTTATCCACAAAAGTACCTGTTTATCTGCCTATTTGCTGCAATTTTAATTTCCTTAATTTGGTGATAAATGGCAGTCGAAAAGTTTTTAATGGAAGAATATTAGTTGTAACATTGTAGCATAGCTAAAAGAAATAAATGACTTCAATTTCCCCAATAGGTTTAAAGTGTATAATAATTGACGACGACCGTGTCACCGTTTTCATGAGTAAGAAATTAATTCATACTTATAATGAAAATGTAGTAGTGGATACCTTTCAATCTGGTTTGGAGGCTTTGGCGTATTTAAGGGAGAATTCAATTGCACCTGAAACAGTTATTTTGTTGGATATTAATATGCCAAATTATTCTGGTTGGGATTTCTTAAAAGATTTTGAAGATCTAAAAATGGACTGTAAAGTTTTTATGTTCAGTGCCAGTATTGATACCCAAGATATAGAGAAGTCTAATACCTTTGATAAGGTTCAAGGTTTTATTTCAAAACCACTCACATCTGAGAAAGTAGGACAGCTTTTTCAAAATACAAACAACTAATTTATAGCGCCTTATTTTAATAATTTTATCTTTATAAAATAATACTTGTATATACATCTAATGTTTGTACATTTGTAGTGAATAAACATTATTAAACAAAAAAATATGAGCAACAAATGGGCAATTGATCCTATGCACTCTGAGATTGAGTTCAAGGTAAAACACTTAATGATTTCTACTTTAACAGGTAAATTTACTGGATTTTCTGGTGAGGTTGAAAATGATGCAGCAGATTTCTCTGATGCTAAAATTAACTTCAGTGCAGATGTTACCACAATTAATACTGGCAATGAGCAAAGAGATGGTCACTTACAAAGTGAAGATTTCTTTAATACAGCAGCATTTCCTACATTGACTTTTACTTCAACTGGTATGACAAAAACGGCTGATGATACTTTTGTATTAGCGGGTGATTTGAACATGCATGGTGTAAGTAAAAACATTGAATTAAATTTAGTTTTCAATGGTTTGATGACAGATCCTTATGGCAATGAAAAAGCAGGTTTTGAATTAAGTGGAAAAATTAGCAGAAAAGATTTTGACCTTACCTGGTCTGCAACTACTGAAGCGGGTGGCATAGTAGTAAGCGACGAAGTTAAATTGCTTTGTAATGTGCAAATAGCTAAAATTGCCTAATGGCAAACGAAATAACATTCTCCAAATCCTATAAAGCGGCATTGCAAGGTGGCTTGGTTGCTGCCGGTGTAAATATTGCATGGTTATATGTTCTTGAATTCTCAATTGGCATAAGTGAATTACCAAAAGGTTTTACGGTTGCTGTTGTTATTTCCTCTATTATACCATTGCTTGCTGGTGCAAGTTTATATGTAATTCTTTGCAAGAATTTTTTAAAAGGAGAAACGTTGTTTCTATTGTTGAGTGTGGGATTTACAATTTTTAGTTTATTCCCTAGCTTTCAAACCAACTTGCCAGATGGAAATTTGGCCCCACAAAATTTTGCCTTATTAACTGTTCCTATGCATTTTTTTGCTGCGGTAATAGGCTTGTATTTTTTGCTAAAGAAGCAAAATTAATTAACAAAATTTATAGCAGCAGACAGCCCTTTTGTCTGCTGCTTTTTTTATAAGCCCTTATGAGTAATAGAACTAAAATAATTTATGTGTCCGACCCAATGTGCGGCTGGTGTTATGCCTTTTCGCCCATCATTAAACAATTGGCAATGGATTATAAAAACCATTTCGATTTTGAATTGCTCAATGGCGGAATGGTTGTTGGCGAACGCGAGGGACTCATTGGAGATTTTGCCAATTATGTATTAAAAGCCTATCCGCAAGTAGAGGCGCATTCTGGTATTAAATTTGGCGAACCCTATTTAGATAAATTGCGTAACAATACTTTGTACAATTCTTCTGTTTTGCCTTCAATAGCTATGGAGGTTTTTAAAAGTTTTTTGCCTTTAGAAGTTATTGCATTTTCAAGCGCCATACAGCATGCTATATTTTTTGAAGGTAAAGACGGTCAAGATATTCAAACCTATATCCATTTAGCGCAAAATTTTGGTATTGATGCTGCGCAGTTTTCGGAGTTGGTTCGAACCGAAACCTATAAAATAAAAACATACGAAGGCTTTGAGGAAGCTGCAAAATTAGGCGTTAACGGCTACCCTGCAGTATTGGCATTGCACCAAGGAACTTATTATTCCTTGTCGCGCGGATTTGCACCTTATGCGCAAATGGAAATGATGTTTGAGAAATTAAAATCCATGTAATGGATCGGAAGTCGTTTATACAATCGAGTTTATTAATCCCATTTTTGAATATGAATCTTCAAGATTTTGAATCGGAGGTATTGGGTAAAGCACCCTTATCCGAAAAAATGCCCGTTTTGTTTGTTGGTCATGGCAACCCCATGAATGCCATAGAAAACAATGCATATCATCAAAAATGGGCAGAGATTGGACAATCACTTCCTAGGCCCAAAGCTATTTTATGTGTATCGGCACATTGGCAAACCAAGGGTACGCAAGTAACTTTTATGGAAAGGCCTAAGACTATTCACGATTTTGGTGGGTTTCCAAAAGCTTTATTTGATACGCAATATCCAGTGTCAGGTTCGCCTCAATTTGCGCAAGCTGCAATAGATGCCCTGCGTGAAATTCATGTTGGAAAGGATTTGGAGTGGGGCCTTGACCATGGCTGTTGGAGTGTGTTAAAACCAATGTTTCCAGAGGCCAATATTCCAGTATTCCAATTGAGTTTAGATTATTTTGCCAGTCCTGAACAGCATTTTCAAATTGGATCCCAATTACAATCATTGCGCCAAAAAGGCGTATTAATTGTTGGTTCGGGCAATATTGTACACAATTTGGGGCGCTTAGATTGGGGAGGTAAACCATTTGATTGGGCAATTGAATTTGACCAATTGGCCAAAACCAAAATTAACAGCGGCGATTTTAAATCTTTGGTGAATTATGATACCTTGGGTAAGGCTGCACAGCTTGCTATTCCTACCAATGAGCATTATTTGCCCTTATTATATGTATTGGCATTGAAAGATAAAAATGAGCCCATGCATTTTTTTAATGAACAAATTGATATGGGCTCTATTGCCATGCGCAGCTTGTTTATTGGAAGAGATTAGTCCACTTTTAAGAAATAAACGCAGGTGGTGGTGAATAAATTGAAAAGGCAATTAGCGCCAAGGATTCTATTTTTGCTCCGTGTACGCGATTGTAGATATTGAAACCACGGGTGGCCATGCTGCTCAGAACCGGATTACCGAAATATCTATCTACGTTCACGATGGAACCCAGGTAAGCAAACATTTTACCAGTTTGGTTCATCCCGAAATGAATATACCTCCGTATATTCAAGCATTCACTGGAATTAGCAATGAAATGGTGGAAAACGCGCCTAAATTTTCTGATATTTCTGAAAGAATTTTTGAATTGCTAGAAGGCAATATTTTTGTTGCCCACAATGTAAATTTCGACCATAGTTTTATTAAACACCAACTTTCTGAAAGTGGCTTTGATTTAAATGTAAAGAAACTTTGTACCGTTAGGTTGAGCAGGAAAATAATTCCAGGTCACCGTTCTTATAGCTTGGGAAATATTTGTTCTGCGCTAGGAATTCACTTAGAAAATCGTCACCGTGCAGATGGTGATGCCATGGCTACAGTGAAGCTTTTTGAACATTTATTGAAGAATGATGCGGAAAAGCAAATGGAGGATTCGCTTAAACGTGGTTCAAAAGAGCAAGTTCTTCCGCCCAATGTAAGTAAAGCAGATTTTGAAAAATTACCCAAATCGCCAGGCGTATATTATTTTGTAAATAGCAAGGGTTTGGCTGTGTATGTTGGTAAAGCTAAGAATATAAGGAGCAGGGTTGGTAGTCATTTTAGTGGTGAATTAAAAAGCAAACAAAAACAAAATTTCATGCGCGATGTGCATGGGTTTGGGCATACCTCAACAGGTACTGAATTGTTGGCGATATTGTTAGAAAGCCATGAGATTCGCAGGTTATGGCCAGATGAAAATCGTGCACAAAAACGTGTGCAAACGGTTTACGGTTTGTTTGATTACCTCGATCAAAACAATAAAATTAGGTTCGGCATAGATAAAGTGCGTAAAGAACAAAGGGCACTGGTAACTTTTAGTACGCATGCTGCGGCATTGCAATACCTCAATTCTTTAATTGCAGAATATGATTTATGTCCAAAGTTGTGCAATAGCCAAACCAATAAAGATACTTGCATTAAAGTGGCAAACGATACCTGTGAAGGCAATTGCTTAAACAATGAAAATGTGGCTGCCTACAATGCCAAAGCGCAATTGTTTGTTGATCAATTGCAGGCCGAACGCAAGGCGTATTATATTGTAGGGAAGGGTAGAAATTACAAGGAACAAAGTGTGATTATTTACGAACCAGAATCCTACGTGGGTTACACGTTTTTATCTACCAAAGAGCAAATTGACTTTGACATGGTAAAGGAAATGGCCACACCATTAAAATTAAATAGCTTAATGGAAACAGTGTTGGCCCAAGTGGTTAGTGGCGAAAAAAGCAAAGGGTATAAAGTATATACCCAAATGAAAATTGCTTAAAACAAATACCCAAATTTTATTCCGCCTCTAAAACCTATACCATTGGTGGCAATGTTTGCTTCATTTGTTTTGATTTTATAATCGGCAAGAATAGCGGCAGAAGGAGAGCAACTGTAATAAGTTGGTACGCTCAATTGAATGCCTATAAATGCATCTATTAAATATTTATTTCTATAAGTTTTTTGATAGCCCCATGCATAACCAATGCTTATGCCTTGCAGGTTTTCTTTGTAATTGATAATCTTATTTTGTGTGCTGCTGTCTTGTTTATTGTCTTTGTATTCATAAGCTGCAAACCTTATAAAATATTGCTTGTAACGTCCGTTCCAAGTAGTTTTAATTGACTTGTATTTTCTAAAGTCTAAGCTGTATTGAAAGCCAAGCAAACCTGCTTTTTTACGTGTATTGTCTAAATTTAATTGGGTATAAGAAATTCCATTTTGAATACTCCACTGTTGGGTAAAAAGATATTCATAACTTAAATTCAATGTGCCAGCAAAACCACTTAAAATATTGATTTTAATTGCTTGGGTTTTTGGTCTTTCTTTGTAAAAGTAATTGTTTGTTTGGGCCGAACCAAACCAGCATTGCAAGCAAAAAAACAGAATGAGTAAATACTTTTTCATTTAGTTAAATCTATAGCCCATTGAACAACCAAATCTTGCAAAAATGCCATTCATGGGGCCAACCCAATAATCTATTTTTTTTGTACTTTGTGTACCTTCTTTTAAGAAGCCAAAATTGAGGCTTGGACCTAAGTATACATCAAAGCTCAAGCGATTAAAGAGAAGCCATTTTCTTCCTAAAACGGCACCTATACTTAATGTATTGGTGCTTTGTTGGGCATTGTTATAATCTAGGTAAAAATAGGAGGCAAATGGTTCTGCAAACCATCCTGTGCCATTTTTTTCTTTGAAGTAATTTCTTTGTCCGAAGCATATGCCAAAGCCTGTATTATTACCAAAATAGCCTAGGTTAATGTAATTTGCAATTACATTAATACTATGTGTTTTGTTTTGGAATTTTTCCAGTTGAATTTGTGCAATTCCAAGACCAGCATAAATGGGGTTAAGTTTTATTTCTTTTGGTGTAAAAATATCCTGCTTGCCTTCATTTATTTGAGCAATTAGGTTATTGGGGAATAGTAATATAGCAATCAAAAAATATTTCATTCTTGAAGTTTATAGCCACGCAAAAACTCTTCAATTTTCATGCGTTTTTTTGATTCCAATTGCACATCTAAGACATGTATGAAGCCATCTTTGCAGGCAAATTTTAAAAAGGTTTTATGGTCGCTTTGGACCGAACCTAAGGTTGCTGAGTTGTTATTATTTGCTTCAAATTCTGCCTGGTATACTTTCATGTTTTTACCGTCTAAAACGCAAAAAGCTGCAGGGTAGGGGCTCATGCCTCTAATAAGGTTTAGAATGCTTTGTCCATTTTGTTCCCAACTAATACGACAATGTTCCTTAAAAATTTTAGGTGCAATTTTGCCTGAATTTTCAGCTTGTGGTGTTCCATTGGTATTGCCAGAAATGATTAATTCCAATGATTTAAGCATGGTGTTAGCACCTAAATTCATGAGGGTATCATGTAATTCACCTGCTGTGCAAGTTGCCGTAATAGGGCATGTATCTTTTAATAAAATATCGCCAGTGTCTATTTCATGTTTTAGGAAAAAGGTACTTACCCCACTTTGCGTTTCGCCATTAATAATGGCCCAATTAATGGGAGCAGCACCTCTGTAATCTGGCAATAAGGAGGCATGCAAATTAATGGTGCCCAAGGGTGGCATGTTCCAAACCACTTCGGGTAGCATTCTAAAGGCAATTACAACTTGCAAATCTGCTTGTAGGTTTTTAAGCATTTCTAAAAATTGAGGATCCCGTAATTTTTCGGGTTGCATTACAAACAAACCCTTTTCTACGGCATATTTTTTTACGGGCGATTGTTGCATTTGCATGCCTCTGCCCGCTGGTTTATCTGGTGCAGTGATTACCCCAACTATATTGTGGCCTGCTTCTACCATAGCTTTCAAGGATGCTACTGCAAAATCTGGTGTGCCTAAGAAAACTATTCTCATTTGCTTAATTGATATTGAGTTCGCTTAGAATATTTGTGGCATGGGCTACTTTTTGTAAGGTCCAAAGCACATACCTAATATCTACCGCAACACTTCTGCTATAGGCTTCATTCCAAGCGTAATCGTTAATGGTTGCAGTATAGGCTCTATCAAAATTAACCCCAACCAAACTGCCATCTGCGTCTAATACCGGACTACCGCTGTTTCCGCCAGTTGTATCTAAGTTATAAAGGAAATTTATTGGTAAGTCATTTAAGCCTGCGTGCATAAACTGTCCAAAATCTTTAGCGGCATATAGGTCTTTGATTACTTGTAGTAATTCATAGTCGGCACCATCTTCTTTTTCAATCACACCTTTGAGTGTGGTAAATGGTTTGTTGTATTCTGCATCATTAGGGAAATAGCCTCTTACAAAGCCATAAGTAAAACGCAAAGTAGCATTGGCATCTGGTATAAATTGCTTTTGCTTGAAGGCACTTTTTGCATCGGCATAGCTGGCAAGTAAGGCGTTTAATTTACCATTTCGCTTACTATCTATCTCATCAAAATAGTTCATTTCTACATTGATATTTGCGCATAATTTCACCAAGCCATCTTTCATTTCAGCAAATTCATCTGCGCTATCTGCTAAAATTTTAAGCATGTATTTTTTATCGCTTAATTTGGTTTTGGCGTACAGTTTTTCTAAGAAATTTTTCCTCGCTTCTTCGCTTGGATACTTTTTATAGAATTCCTCAACTGCAGCAATTTTATTGTTATTGTTATATGCGTGGGCATCATTAAACATTTTTAGGATACCTGGAATTTCAATAGTTGGATCCATTTGTGCGTATAACCTCTGAAAGTTTATTTTAAGTTTGGGTACCTGCACTCTCAAGAAGTTATTTTCTTCTTTTTCAGATTTTATTTGTTCGAAGCTGCGCTTATAATTATCAATAACAGCGGCCATTTGTAGGGTAGGTGCAACAGAATAAATATAATCAAAAAACAAATTTCTTGGTGCATTGTCAATTACTTCATTGTATAAAGAATTTATTTCGGGTACCACTTTTCCAAATTGTTTATTGAGTGTTGGATCGGCCTCAATAAATTTTTGCATTTCTTTTTCTTCTGCAAATTTCTTATCGGTTAATCCAACTCGTCTAAAGCCTTGTAACTTTCCCTTGTAGTTTTTGGTGGTATTGGCCAATGATTTAATTTTGCCCGCATATTTAATTTGAAGGCTATCGTTTCCTCTGCCCAATTCTTCCATTTTATTAATTTGCCAATCGTATAAATCACTTACGTATTTAAGCATATAATTTTCGTGGTATTTGTAGAAGGCGGCAGGTTGGTTTCTAAAGGTTCTTCCTGGGTAGCCAAGAATAAATACAAAATCATTTTCGTTGATGCCTTTGAGGTTTATTTTTAAGAAACGTTTTGGTTTAAAAGGAACGTTGTTAATGCTGTATTCAGCTGCAGAACCGTCGGGTGCTACGTATGCCCTTAAGAAGGCAAAATCGCCACTATGGCGCGGCCAAACCCAATTGTCTTTTTCGCCACCATACTCGCCAATGCTTCTTGCTGGAACATAAACCACCCGCACATCTTTGAGCAATTGGTAACGAAACAAAACATAATTTTTGCCTGTAAACATTTCAGAAATTTCACATTGCAAATTTGGGTTTGCTTTGTTTTCTGTATCTGTAATTTTCTTAATGTTATTGGCAATAATTTGCAAGCGTGTAGTTGGATCATTGGTACTTTGAGTACCCATTAATACTTGGTCTGAAACATCTGCATAGCTGGCCGTGATTTTGCAAACCAAACCTTTGGCTTGGGCTTCTTGCGAGTTGTCTTTGGCTAAAAATCCATCGCGTATGTAATTGTTTTGTACGGTGCTCATGGCAGCTACAAAACCAAAAGCACAATGGTGATTGGTAACCATTAATCCATCATTGGAAATAAAAGAACCGGTGCAACCACCAACACGCACAATAGCATCTACCAAACTTGTTCCATTAGGGTTGTAAAGGTCGAGTGGCTCCATGCGCAAGCCAGCCTTTTTAAGGTCTATGTTTTTCATTTCAGACAATGGAAACATACCTTCATCTGCTTTATGACTGCTAAATAGGAGTGTTGTACAACTCAATAAAATTGTAAAAAGGAATTTTTTCATACTTGACGAAGATAATTAATATTGAGAATTGCCAAATAA
>CANFHJ010000004.1 GCA_947446605.1 Bacteroidota bacterium
AATTGGTAAGTGCAGAAGTGAATAAAAAAGTAGTACACGCCAACCTAGATGTACAAGAAGTGCGTCTTAGAAGGGCTGCAGCAGATTTAGCGCGCGACGAGAATTTATTCAAAGACAATTCAATTACCCGCAAGCAATTAGAAGATACTCGTTCAAACTTAGAAACAGCACAAAAACAATTGCGCGCTAACCAAGACCAATATAGCTTCGCAGAATCTCAAATTGCCAATGTAAACGCGCAAATACAAAAAGTAAAAGCGCAAATTTCTGCTAAAACCATTGCCCTCGAAAATGCTGAAGTGCGCCTAGGTTATACCAAAATAATTTCACCCATTGCAGGTAAAGTTGGTCGTACCAACTTGCAACCTGGACAATACGTACAACCTGGACAAACCTTGTTTACCCTTGTAAACAATGAAGAATTTTGGGTTACTGCCAACTTTAAAGAAACACAATTAGAAAAATTAAAAGAAGGAATGGAAGCCGAAATTATTATTGATGGCTACCCAAATTTAATTGTGAAAGCAAAAATAGAAGGCTTAAGTGATGCCACAGGGGCTCGCTTCTCGCTTCTACCTCCAGATAACGCAACAGGAAACTTTGTAAAAGTTACCCAACGTGTGCCTGTAAAATTGAGCATTCAAAATTTAGCCGAAGTAAAACAATACCTCAAAACAGGTATGAGCGTGAGTGTTTCTGTTAAAACAAACTAAGCAGCTTTAAACCATGTACCCAAGCGGAATAAAGCGCGCCATGATTGTGTTCACCACAATATCTGCAGCCATTATGGAGCTGATAGATACTTCCATTGTGAACGTGGCACTCTCGCAAATAAGCGGTAACCTGGGCGCTACCATTGAAGATACTTCTTGGGTAGTTACAGCCTATGCCATTGCCAACGTTATTATTATTCCTTTAACAGGTTTTTTACAACGTTATTTCGGTAGAAAAAACTATTACCTTACTTCTATTCTTATTTTCACCGTTGCTTCCTATATGTGCGGCAATGCAGATAACCTCTGGACATTGGTTGCGTGGCGTTTTATTCAAGGCATTGGCGGTGGCGCATTGCTCTCTACCTCCCAAGGCATTTTATTTGATGCCTTCGAACCAAAAAAACGTGCCATGGCATCTGGAATTTTTGGAATGGGCATTGTGCTCGGACCAACCATTGGACCAACACTTGGTGGTTTAATAGTAGACAACTATTCTTGGCCATTGATCTTTACTATTAATATTCCTTTTGGCGTTTTAGCGGCATTGCTCACTATAACCTATATCGATAAAAAAGAAGACGAACTTAATATCAACCGCAAGGCAATTAAAATTGATTACCTAGGAATAATAATGCTTGTCATTGGCGTTGGTTCGCTCCAATACGTATTAGAAAAAGGACAAAGCGAAGATTGGTTTGAAGACCGAACCATTTGCTTGTTAACCGCAACTACCTTGATGGGTTTGGGCACCTTTATTTGGCGGCAATTTACCGAGGCAGTGCCCATCATTAATTTGCGCTTGCTCAAAAATAGAAACTTAGTAGCCAGCAATGTGCTCACTTTTGTTTGCGGTTTTGGCTTATTTGGTTCTATATTTATTTTTCCGGTTATGGTGCAACGCATTATGGGATACACACCTACGGAAGCAGGCTTTGCCATTGTGCCAGGAACCATTGTAGGTTTGTTTTTAATGCCCATTATTGGGAAAACTTTAGGTGCAGGAACACCTCCCATTATTTATGTAATTATTGGTTTTGCAGCTTTCATTTTACATGGGTTTTTCTCTTCCTTGGCTACCGCAGAAGCAAGTTTAATGTGGTTTGCTATTCCGCAATTTTTAAGAGGAATTGGTACTGCATGTTTAATGGTTCCGCTCATTAACCAAGCAACAGTGGGCTTAAAGCCACAAGATTTTGCCTCTGGAATTGGCCTAACAAACATGTTGCGTCAATTAGGTGGTGCTTTTGGTATTGCAGTTATGAATACATTTGTAACCCAAAGATTTGCCATACACCGCACAGATTTAATTTCCAATACTGCTTCCAATGATCCAGAAATGATGCAGCGTTTAAGTGGGGCTACCAATATGTTTATGTCTAAAGGCTTAAATGCCATTGACGCAAAAATAGCTGCCTTTAAGACAATTGATTTTGGAATTACAAAACAAGCTTTCTTACTGTCCTACCTTGATTCGTTTTTACTAATTAGTGTATTTTTTATTCTAACCATACCTTTCCTATTTATGCTGCGCACACAAAAAGTTAGTGCGGCCACACAAGCAAAAGTTGCAGAGGAATCTCATTAATATTTACTTTATGTTCAAAAAATATTTTTTCTTATTTAGCTTATCAACCAGTTTAAGTTTGATGCTACAAGCACAAAATGCAAACGAGTTAAAAACACTTATTAATGAGTCGTTTGGCTACTTCCCAAAACTTCAAGAACTGCAGCAAATAAATTACATAGCAGAAGGTAAATTAAAAAGCACCCAAAGCGCGCAAATGCCAACAGTTGCTGGCACTTTGGGCTATACTTACATGGATCCAATTGGCCAAGTTAATTTTCCTGTGGCGCCAGGTGTTAGCAAGGTTTTACAGTTTCAACCCAACAATAATTTTAACGCAAATATTGCTGCCAATTATGTGTTATTAGATTTTGGAAGGTTGCAGGCAGCTGTGCAAAAATCAAAGGAAGAATTAAAATATAGCAAGCATACCATTGATTACAATAAAACACAATTGGCGGCACAGGTAGCAGGAATTTATTACTATATTATTTACTTAAAGAAAGCCATTTATATTCAAGACAGTGTAATTTCATACTTCCGTGAAAACAAACATTTAATTGAAAGTAAATTACGCAATGGCGATGCCTTAATGGTTGATTTATATAATATTCAAGCCACAATAGACAATGAGCTAAATAGAAAAGTAGACTTAGAAAATGCCCTACAAAAACAAGTAAATTTATTGGAATATACCACTGGTAAAAATGCAATTAGCCAAAACAGTTTCAATTTTGAAATTGCCAAAAACAACTTAGATGATTATTTAAAAAGTGCAGAAACCCAAAACAGTGAATATGCTTTGGCAAAAAGTAAAATTACTCAAGCCCAAAGCGATTTAAAGTTTAACAAACGCCAGCTAACCCCTACCTTAAACGCTACGGCAGCGGCAGGTTTCAGAAACGGCTACCAACCAGATATTTTTCAAAATAGGTTCAATTATTTAGCAGGCGTAAGTTTAAATGTACCCATCTATGCAGGTGGCAAATTAAATGCACAAGTATTTATGGCGAACCAAAGTTTGAAGCAAGCAGAATTTGGTTTACGTAGCTTAAACAACACTTTTAGGAAAGATATTAAACAAGCTTTAATTGATATTGAAAGCAATGAAGCGCGTTTGGTGAATTGCGAAAGTCAAGTGCAATCTGCCCAATCCTTGTTATTACTTACCCAAAGCAGGTATAAAAATGGCGTAGCAACTTATTTAGATATAACCTATGCTGCCAATGGCCTGCAACGCGCAGTATTGGGGCGCTTACTTTACGAATACCAATTATGCATGGCCAAAATAGAATTGGCCAGGTTGAGCGGCTTTGTATATTGGTAATTTTAAAAAAAATGACATTAAAAACGCCATGTTTTTATTATCATTGAAAATATAAAGTTTTGTTAACCAATTTTTTTTAGCTTAAAACACTATTTAAATACTACCCATATAGCCCATGCATCCTAACGCCCTACGCCAATTTTTGGCATATATATCTTTTATATTTTTGTTTAGCCAAACTGCGTGGGGTCAAAAAAATGAAATAAAGGCGTTAAAACAAAAACTTAATGCAATAATTAGCAATGATACTACAAAAGTTAAGCTGCTAAACGACCTATCATATAGCTATTACAATGTTAATTCTGATAGCATGCTTGCATATGCGCAGAAGGCATTGGAGCTATCTAGGCTATTAAACAACTCTTTACAAATAGCAAATTCATACAGAAATTTGGGGATTGGAAGCTATCTAAGAGGAGAACACAACAATGCGCTTTATTATAGCAGAAAAGCATTGGCAATTTACAAAGGACTTAACGAAAAATTTGGTGAAGCCAATACTTGCAACAATATTGCCATTTTCTACCACAATGTAGGTAAGTACGACCTAGCCCTTAGGTATTACAATTTTAGTTTTGCGCTAAGAAAACAATTAAATGATGTTAGAGGAATTGCAGATTCCTACAACAATATTGGAAATACGTATACAGACCAAGGTAATTTCCTCGATGCCCTAAAAATGCATTATGAGGGTTTAAAAATTAGAGAAAGTATTATAGATTCAATAGGTATGGCTAATAGCTACCTAAATATTGCGGGTGTTTACTTTTATTTAAAAAATGCAGATCAAACTTATTTATACGCAAAAAAAGCCTACGATATTCAAGTTGTTTTGGGGTATACTCAAGACATTGTATACGCACTCATTGCCATGGGGGGCAGCTCCAGTAAAAGAAATCAACATCTAATTGCTATCAATTATTTTAAGAAGGCTATTAAAATATCTGTTGAGGCAAATTATGCCGATGGTGAAGCAATTGCTTTGTCAAATTTAGGAGAAGAATACCTTAGTTTAAATAAGCCAGAATTAGCAATTAATTGTTACAGCAAAGCTTTTTTAACTAGCAAACAACTAAATGATATCAACGGCATTACTATTTGCGAAATTGGGCTTGGCAAATCCTATTTGCAACAAAATAAATTTAAAGAAGGTGTTTTTCAGCTAACAAAAGGCTACGAATTGGCCAAATCATACAATAGTAAAATTCATGTTCTTGAAGCTGCTGAGGCATTATCAAAAGCATATCAAAAACAAAAAAACCACGAAAAATCAATAGAATTTTTGAATGTTTTTCTTGCCTACAAAGACAGTATTTTTGGCGAGGAAACAAATGTTAAAATTCAGGAAATGAATTTTAATTTCCAATTAGCAAATAAAGAAAAGGAAATAACATCCTTAGAAAAAGACAAGGCAATTCAACAGCAAAAGCATGATTTTCAGCAGTTGCTACTTAGCGCTATGGCGTTTGTGATTTTATTGCTGTTGCTATTTTTATTTATATTAAACAAATACAGAATCATTGAACAAAAAGCCAAAAGCAAAATAATTTCGCAAAAATTTGAAATAGAAAACCAAGCATCCAAATTAGAGGATCTCAATATTTTTAAAGACAAAACATTATCTATTATTTCTCACGATTTAAGAGGACCCATTTATACGCTCTCCCAATTTATTGAAATGATGGAAGATAATTTGTTAACCGAAGAAGATTTTGCACTTGCACAAAATAATTTTAAAAATCAATTAACAGCTATCGGTCTTCTACTAGACAATACACTCAATTGGGCAAAGAATGAAATGGCAAGCAACCAAGAAAACATTCAATCTAAAACCAATATTGCCTTATTAATTGAAAGGAATTTCAAATTGTTCAAGAAGAATGTGATAGAAAAAAACATTAGTTTGGAGTTGATTGGAGATTTAAATTTATTGGCTTGGGCAAATCCAGATCACATGGATATTATTTTAAGAAACCTCATTAATAATGCCATTAAATTTAGTGGAAATAATGGAAAGATTAGTCTCAGCATTTCACAAGAAAATACACTTGTGGTTATCCAAATAATAGACAATGGAATTGGCATGAGCAAAGAAATTTTGGCCAATTTATTTAGTTATAAAACCAAACAAGGTAATTATGGAACCAAGGGCGAAAGAGGCGCCGGTATTGGTCTTATACTCACCAAAGAATTTGTGGAAAGAAACCAAGGTACTATTGAGGTGCTAAGCCAAGAAGGCATAGGCACTACAATTACGCTTCACTTTCCAATGGCTTAAAACCTATTTTTTTACTTCGTAAGTTTGTACTTCGTTGTGAAAAAATTCTAAACTCACGCCTGCTTTTTTCAACATCTCTTCACTCTCACCGCCAGCATGGTATTTGCGCTCGCATACAACGCGCTTAATGCCGCAATTAATTATTAACATGGCACAAACCCTGCAAGGTGTCATCCTGCAATACAAAGTTGCACCATCCAATGCTACACCATTTTTTGCAGCCTGACAAATAGCATTCTGCTCAGCATGCACCGTTCTCACACAATGTTCTGTAATGCTGTCGTCTTCATGAATCATTTTCTTCATTTGGTGTCCAACTTCATCGCAATGCGGCAATCCAATGGGCGACCCAACATAACCTGTAACCAATAATTGGTTTTCCCTGGCAATAACGCAACCGCTGCGCCCACGTCCACATGTAGCGCGTTTGCTTATTGCTTCCATTACTTCCATAAAATATTCATCCCAACTCGGACGAACATATTTTTCTTCTGCAGTGTTTCCCATTTTATCCTAAAATTTGGTCTAGTTGTACATATAAATCATCAAAACTGCCATTGTTTGTAAAATGGTAATCGGCAAGGGCCATGCAAGCACTAAGGTTTTGTTTGTTAGGGTCATTTGAGCTCAATTCGCGCTCCTCATTAGCAGAAAAAGTTTCAAAAGAAATTTGATCCGTTTCCGAACCACGTAACAAAATACGCTCATAACGCAAGCGCCTGTCTGTATCTACAGAAAGTAATTTAAAATTACCCTTAGCCTTTAACGCTGTAACCTCACCAACCGTTCTTATACTTTCAATAATGCAATTAGCGCCCGTTTTTTCTGCTTCCTTAAACAGTTCTTCTGCAATAAAACTTGGCGAGTTAGCCGCACGTAATTCATTGGCAGTATGGGTAAGCGAATCGCGGTTTACCTCTTTTCCAGCAGCTTTTATTATTTGTATCAAATAGCCTCTAACCGAAAAATGCTGAAAGCCATGATGCGCAGTCAAATAATCTACGATGGTTCCTTTACCCGCCCCAAGGGTGCCTGTAATGCCTATAATTTTCAATGGATTTGTACTTAATTATTCAATTAACTTGAATGTTATGTTAAATTGGTAAAGCAAGTTAAAAACATTTTTAATAATAATTATAAGAATTCCATGGGAAGTAAAATAAATTAAAAAAAAGGGCCTTAAATATTGAAATTTCAAATACTCATCTTATTTTCTTCCATAGGTTTTTATAGCTCCTAAGTGCTTTATTAACATATACTTTAGAAACTATTACTAATTTATAGGTTTAGTTAATAAAGTTTTTACCTTGCAGTATAAACTCATAAATCTATGATACAAATGATACCTAAATTAAATGCAATTAAATGTTATGTTTTTTTATTGTTTCTACTAAACATTAATAGTATCAATGCCCAAACACCTTTTTCTGGCACAAGATCGGTAGGCTTAGGAGGTTATTATAGCAACCTCACTGCTGCTGTTGCCGATGTGTTATTTAATGGTGTAAATGGCCCTGTGATTTTGGAGCTTAATTCAGGTTATTCAAGTGCTGCAGAAGCGTTCCCAATTAGCATTGGCAGCATTAGTGGTTCAAGTGCTGCAAACACAATTATCATAAGGCCAAATAGCAGTGCTGCCTATTTAAGCATAAACGGAAGCAACACCAGCTCCCTAATAGATTTTAATGGCGCTCAATTTGTAAGTATAGACGGCAGACCTGGTGGTACAGGAAGCTATTCTAGCACTTGCCTTTCCATTATTAATAACAGTGGAACGGCACCTACTATAAGATTGCAAAATGAAGCTCGCTACAATACCGTTCGTTTTTGCGATTTACAATCTAATAATTCTACAATTACAACCGCTATTTCTGGTGGTGGAGTTGTTTGTATTGGCTCAACAAATGGTTTAAATGGAAATGATTTTAATTCCATAAATAATTGTGATATTCATAATGCCCCTGGTGGAAATCCTGTAATGGGCGTATTTGCCTATGGAAATTCAACCACAGCTGCAAGCAACAATGATAGTAATACCGTAAGCAACTGTAATATCTATAATTTTTTTAATGCCACCATTGCTACCTCGGGTATAAATATAGCAACAGGTAATAATGGTTGGTATATTCTTAACAATAAATTCTATCAAACAAGTGCATTAATTTACAATGGTGCCGTTATACATAGAGCAATAAACATTAGCGCTGGAAGCGGGTATAGCGTAAACAACAATTTCATTGGAGGAAATAACTCGAGCGGAACTGGCTTATACGCCATGGCTGGACCAAGCTCTCCAACCACATCCACACACGTATTTATTGCCATTGAAGCCACTTTTGGAACATTGGCTACAAGTAATGTAAATAATAATACCATTACTAATATCGACTTTACTTCCGCTTTCGCGGGATCGCTAAGTATGGGTGGAATAAATATTTTAGGTGGTAATGTTATTTGCAACTATAATACCATTGGGACACCTGGAATAACAGGAGCATTAAAGGTTACAACAAACTGTACAACAAATGTTGGGGGACTCATTTGTTTGCGTTCGGGAACGTCTGTAAATAACATTACCTTTAATTACAATACAATTTCTGGAATAGAAATGTATGGGAATGCCACTACCTATACTCCCGAGTTTCACGGAATTAATATTACCCAAACAACAACAACTGCTGTTGCAAACAATAATATTATAGGCAGCTTAACTGTTCCAAATAGCATTAATCTAGTTTCTACTTGCGCCACCAGTACCTATGCACAAAGGCTTGATGGATTTATAATTAATAATACAACTGCCTCAAGCGTAACCATTAATAACAATATAGTTGCAAATCTAAATACCAACTATATGGCTACAGGTACACAAGCGACCGCAATAAGAGGAATTTATATTTTGCCTACTAGCACAGGAACATATGCTGCAAGCAACAATATTGTTAGAAACCTTACCAGCGCCACACAAACAACTGGTAGTGGAATTAATTGCGGAATTGTTGGTATTGGCGTTTCTACTACAACAGCCAATGTAAATTTAATAGGTAACCAAATTCATTCTTTGGCGCTTACTGGTGCATCTACTACTGCAGCTGTTCAATGCGAGGGAATTTTCTACTCGGGTATGAGCAGCGGTACAAATCTTATTAATAAAAATTCCATTCATAGTTTGTCTATTAATGCCTTAAATACTTCTGCTTATTTAACAGCAATTGATGCAGGTGCAGGTTTACTTACACTTTCAAATAATATGATTCGCCTAGGTTTTGATTCACTTGGAACAAGTATAACAACACCTTGTTTTATAAGAGGAATTTCAAAAAATGTAAGTGTGGTTACTATGTATTTTAATAGTATCTATATTGGGGGTTCAAACGTTGGAACATCCACCTCAAATACATTTGCTTTTCAACGCACCGCAGCAGCAGCCGATATTATTAAAAACAATATTTTTGTAAATAATAGATCAAATTCAAGTACAGGCGGAAAACATTACCAGTGTTTTTTAATTAATAATACAACCTATACAACTAGCAATAATATTTATTTTGGAAACGGAACAGGCGCTGTATTTGCCACAATAAATAACGGAACTTCAGACATCTTAAGTTTCACATCAAATTGGGTTAGTGGAGATGCTTCAAGCATTTCAAGCGATCCTCAATTTATGAACGCAACGGGGTCTGCGGCCTTTGGAGATTTACATATTAGCATTACCAACCCAACAGTTGTAGAGCAAGGTGGTATTGCAATAACTGGATTTACAGATGATTTTGATGGCGACCTTAGGGCTTCCTATACAGCTACAGATATTGGGGCCGATGCTGGTAATTTTATTGTTAATGACATAATGCCTCCAACCATTTCTATTCCATCATTATTAGGCAATACTGTTAGTACTTCCGATAGAACTTTTAGTGCAACAATTACCGATGTTACGGGTGTATACCGAACCGCTACCTACCGCCCTAGAATTTATTTTAGAAAATCTAGTTCGAGCAGCTATGCCAGTAACCAGGGCGTTTTTCTTTCAGGTTCTTCTCAAAGTGGAACATGGAGTTTTACCATAAGTGCTGCTGCTCTTGGTGGAATTAGTGCGGGTGATTCTATTTATTATTATTTAGTTGCACAAGATTCGGCAACTATCAATAATATTGGATTTTTGCCACTTGGAGGTCTGGCAATTGACGTAAATAGTATTAGTGTAAATCCTGCAAGTCCTTACGGTTATAAAATATCAAGTGCTATTTCCGGTGGCTACACTGTTGGCCTAGGCGGAACCTATCCAACACTTACAAATGCATTTGCAGATATTAATTCAAATATTGTTACCGGACCTATAACCCTTGAATTGCTTAGCAGCTATTCTAGCGCTAGTGAAACATTTCCTATTTCTATTACAAGATTAAATGGAGTAACCAATACAAATAATATTACTATAAGACCAATTGCAGGGGCAACCGGATTAAAAATTACTAGCGCTGCAGCTGCCACAATTGAATTTAATGGCGCACAGTATATAACCTTTGACGGAAGAGTTGGTGGGTTTGGTTCTAGAGATCTTGCAATTATAAATACTTCCTTAACGGGAGTAGCAGTTAGGTTTATTAATGATGCCTGTTTTAACCAACTTATTCATGATTCATTAATAGGCGTTAACTCCGCATCGGCAGGTGGGGTGGTGTTTTTTTCTACAACCACCGGTGCAAGAGGAAACGATAGCAATGTGGTAGATAATTGCGATATAAAGGATGGCGCCACAACACCTGCCACTGCTATTTATTCTTCAGGAACAACTACAACCACTGCCCAATTTAATAGCAACAATGCTATCACCAATTGCAATATTTATAATTTTTGGAACCCAACAACTGAATGCAACGCATTTAAAATTGCGAGCGGAAATACAGATTGGATAATGAGCGGAAATAGCATGTACCAAACTGCCACTAGAACAGCTACCGCCGCATTCCAACAATACCTTTGGAACCTAAACAATGCATCTGCCAATAACCATATTATAACCAATAATTATATTGGAGGAAGCGCCCCTTTATGCGGTGGTACGCCATGGGTGGCTACCAGTACGGTGGGTTTTAGAATTACGGGTAGCTATTTAAACGTTGGATCAACCATACCAAGCACATTTAGTGGCAATACATTTGCAAACATTAACCTTACCAGCGGTGGTACAGCCTATGCAACAATTCCCGGCGTTTTTAGTGGGGCATGGATTGTAGGGGGATTAATAAATGTAAATAACAACACTTTTGGCAGCATGACCAGCACCAATTCTATTGTAATAAATAGCAATATTAATAATAACAGTGTTATACCAATTGGTGCAACTGGAACCACGGCTGGTACCATAAATATTAAAAACAACCGCATGGGTGGCATAACAGTTGCAGGTACAAGTGCTGCAATTAGTTCAAACCTTTTAGCTATTAGTTTATCTACGTCTACCGCCACAGCTACCTATAATGTTGATAGCAATATTATAGGTAATTCTTTGCCTGATAATATGATTGCATCTTCAGCTTCTACCTCTGCAACGGGTCAACAAATGGCGGGCATTTATTCCAGCAATGCCAGCTTTTTAAACATCCGTTACAATACCATACAGAATTTTAGAAACAACACCATAGGAACATCTACAACGCCAACAAATTGGGCACACGCCATAGATATTAGCGGAAACAGTGTAGATAGCATAATTGGAAATACGCTTGCGAATTTTACTATAGCAGCAGCCTTTCAAAACAATAATTCAGGAAGCGCCGCTTTAGTTGGTATTAGAGCGGTGCCTGCAACTGCAGCCAATTTTATTTCACGAAATACCATTTATGGATTTACATTAAGTAACGCTGGCGCAGCTACGGTTACCATTAATGGAATTGTAACTAATAATATGCTTGCACCCTCTATACTACAGAACAATTATATTCATGGTTTTAATGTTTATTCAAGCGCAGCCACCTCATCTTTATTTGGCATTAGTCAACAAGGTGGAACAGCAAAATATATAAACAATATGGTAAACCTAGGTGTTGATTCTACAGGTAATAGCCTTACAACAACTCCACTTATTTATGGCATTTATAAATTAGCTGGAAGTATAAATCTTTTTTTTAATTCCATTTATATTGGAGGAACAAGTGTTGGAACAGGAATTGGAAATACATTTTGTTACAATAGCGCAGCAGCAGGCGTTGATTCTGTTCTAAATAATGTGTTTTCAAACGAACGTTCAAATGCATCAACTGGAGGAACGCATTATGCTATTTTCTTAACCTCAAACACTACCCTTAATTGCAATAGCAATATTTATTATACCAGCGGCACAGGTGGCATGCTTGGAAACTTTGGAACATCACCTGCTTCAACAATGGGCTCTTGGTCTGGTCTAACTGGATTAGACGGTGGAAGTGGATTCGCAAATCCACAATTTGCAAATCCTCTTGCTGGAAATACTTCTTTAGACATGCACATAAGTAGTTTTATTGGCTCTCCTGTAGAGCGCGGAGGTGTATTAATAAGTTATATAACAACAGATTTCGATGGTCAAAATAGAAGCAGTTTAACGCCCACCGACATTGGTGCAGATGCAGGTAACTTTATATTATCTGATATAAGCGCTCCAAGCATTGTTCATTCACCTCTAGCAAACACAGCACTTACCACAGATAGAACATTTTTTGCAAATATTGTTGATGGCACAGGTTTGAAATTAAATGGAACCACAAAACCAAGAGTATATTACAAAAAATCTGCAGCTGGCTTCTATTATTCAACTGCAGCAAACTTTGTTTCTGGTACACCACAAAATGGACTTTGGTCGTTTGTAATTTCATCTTCAACACTTGGATCTTTAAGTCTTGGCGACAGTGTTTATTATTATATTATTGCGCAGGATAGTTCTGCGTTAAATAATTTATCGTCGCTCCCAGCAGGGGTGCAAGCTTTTGACGTAAATACGGTTAGCGTTCATCCTATAAGTAATTTTGCCTATACCATCGTTCCGGGATTAAATGGTATTTTAACAGTTGGTTCGGGAGGAACATACCCATCATTAACAATGGCTGGTGGCGCTTTTGCCGCAATTAACGCTGCTTCCTTAACAGGCAATATAGAGCTTTCCATAATTAGCGATTTAGTAGAAGATGGAACAAACACCCTTAACCAATGGAATGAATCAGGTGTTGGAAATTATACAGTTGCAATTAAGCCAAATACAAATACCTTAAGATCTATTGCTGGAATTGCCGCTGCAAATGCTGGCTTAATAACATTAAATGGGGCAGACAGGGTGCTAATTGATGGGCGATATGCAGGAAGTGGCATGTACCTTTCTTTTAGAAATAGAAGTACAGGTGGCTCAACCATTAAACTGTTAAATGATGCCCATTGCGATACCATAAAATATGCTTACATAGAAGGTTTATCAAACACCTCTCCTGGCGCTACAATTTGGTTCAATACTCCATCTGCAACAGGTACTGGTAACGATTCAAATGCCATCATGTATTGCGTGATAAAAGACACGCTAAACAACTCCACTGCAGGTAACGTTCAAAACACCGCGTTTTATTCAAATGGAAATTACAATAGCGAAAACAGCTTTTCATATAACCAAATTTATAATTACCTATACCAAGGTGTAAACATTGGTTCGGGCCTGCTTAATCACGACAATTGGGTTTGTAACAATAATGCGTTTTTTCAAGGAGATAATGCTAGAACTAAAACTTCCAGTAGCGCTTCACAAGCATTTTATATTTACTCTGGAAATAATTGGACTATAAACAATAATAGCATAGGTGGTTCTGCTCCAGATAGAAGTGGAACCGCTTTTAAGGCAACTTGGAATACCACCCTAAACATTGTGTTTAAACCAATTGAAATTAGTGTTGGAACAAACATTGCAAGCACCATTTCTGGAAATACTATTTCAAATATTCAAACAAACCCTCTTTTATCAACCACAGCTGCTTTTAGTGGAATATATATGGTTGCGGGTTTATGCACTATTACCAATAACATTATTGGTGGTGGCGTTAATGCGTATGATACAATTGTTGAGGGTAGTTATAACGGTGCGGCTATTAATATTATAGGTGGTGTTGCTACTATTTCAAATAATACTATTAGTAACCTCTATAATTATTCCGTTTATTCTGCTGCCAAAACAAATACTATTGGTATTTTAATAGCTGGCGGTAGTGCCAACATTTCTGGAAATTCTATTCATGACATAAAAAGCATAAATGCAGCATTTGGAACTGCTCCAGCATTTGCAAACAGTAGTCCAACTGGAATTTATGTTGGAACCGCAAGCACCAATCTGGTAAATATTGATGGAAACACCATTTATAATCTCTCTTGCATTTCTACTGTTGCAAGCGCAACCAATGCCACTGGTATCAGTGTTTTTGGAGGAACCTGTACGTTACAACGCAATAGAATTTATAATATATTTACACTTGGTACCGGAGCTGGTATTGCCTCTCCTTATGTATGTGGCATATTTTTAAATACATCAGGGAATTTGATTAAGAACAATCAAATTTCATTGGGCTATAATGCTGGCGGGGAATCACAGATTTTTGGTATACAAGATTTGTCTGCAACAGGTACAAATAATATATATTATAATTCCATTTTTATTAATGGCCGAACCACTATTGGCTCAAATAATTCTTATTGTATCCAACGCACTTCTACTTCAAATACTCCTGTATGGAACAATGTATTATATAACAACAGAACTAGCGCTGGAACAGGATTTAACTTTGCTTTTGGATCGTCTAATATTTCTGGAATAAATTCTGCAGCCATTAATTATAATTTATTAGTAGTAGCCGACACAAGTAAAATAATTGAATATCCAGCTGGTGTTAATACTGGATTAAGTGCATTTAATTCAATCTATAATCCATCTACCTACAATACCAATTGGATTGAAAGAACAGTCCAAATAACTCCTCAAAGCATTTTTACTGACACAGCAATTGGAAATCTTTCAACTGTAACAAATAATGCAAATTGCTGGTATATGAATGGAAAAGGAATTGCGCTTTCTGGAATTAGTGGTGATTTTAACAATGCTACAACAATTAGGTCTACCAGTATTTCAGCAGGAGCAACAGATATTGGTTCAACAGAATTTACAACTGGCACAGCGCCTTTCATTGCTACTGCATTTGGAACTCCAGCACTAAACTCAACCACCCTGTATAAGGTGGCAAATAGAGTTGTGGCAAGTGTTTCTTGGGGTGCAACAGGAGTTGTGCCGCTTTCGGCCAATGTGAGTTATTATAGCGGCTTAAATGCGCCAAACCTTTTAGCGTCTAAAACACAATTTAACGCCTATGTGTCATTGGCCGCCATAGGTGCAATTGGCTTAAATTACCAAATTTCTATTCTTGCAGATAGCGCTTGCTTTGGAAATGTAAGTGGAAGTAATTCGGCAAAATTAGCTACTTATATACCTAGCATTTGGTCACTTAAATCTGCAAGTGCATGTAATCCTTCAAATGGATTGTTGGCAACAACCGCAAGCTTAACAAATGGAAACTTATCTGCTGTTTATACAGGAACAGATATAATAAACCCCCTGCCGCTTGAATGGTTAAGTTTTAATGCATTGCAAATAAATTCTTCCGTTACAATAAATTGGAGCACAGCTTGGGAACAAAACACTTCAAGGTTTATTCTTGAAAAATCAATAGATGGTAAACACTTTTCTGAAATTGCCACCTTTGCTGCTGCTGGAAACACCTATCATGTTTCAAACTACAATTTTATTGACCAAAAGGCTTTTGGGGATAATACAAATGCGCTTTATTACCAATTGAAAGAAATTGACCGTGACGGAAGAATAAATTATAGTAAAATTGAAGTTGTTCGAATTGAATCTTTGCCAGCTGGTGGACTAAACATTTATCCTAATCCGTTTACAAATAAAGTATATGCGGAATGGATCAGCACCATTGAAGAACCTATCTTAATTGAGGTTTATGATCTTAGCGGAAAACTAATAAGCGCCATTGAAAAAACAAGTATAATTGGAGAAAACAAATTTGAATTGAGCGCAAACACAATTTTGGAAAATGGCTTCTACCAAGTGCTTATTAAAACTTCTGGAAATACATTTACAGCTAAATTACTCAAATCAAATTAGCAGGTAAAAGCAAAAAAATAGCCATTAATTAAATCGCTTAGGTTAAAATTAATGGCTATTTTTTTCTCTAGGAGGGTTTCTCCTCATGGCCATCGGCATGCTTGGCAAACCTGCCCCTGCTTCTTGGATGAACTTGATCATACCTACTCCAAGGCCAACCGCCAAATTGTGTGCGGTGGTAATCTTCAAAAGCTTGGTTAATTTCTTCTTTGGTATTCATTACAAACGGACCGTATTGTATTACATGCTCCCCAATAGGTCTGCCCTGCAAAACTAAAATGCGCGTATCTCCTGCTCCCCCAACAAGATCTAAAGCTATATCGCTTTGAACCGAAATGGCATGGTAGGAAGAAATAGTTTGTCCGTCTATTTGCAGGCCATTTCCTTCATAATAATAAAGTGTTCTATTTACGCCTTCACTTGCTGCTGGTATATGCAAATGTGCCCCATCTTGCATTAAAATATTCCAAACACCAACCTCATGTGCAGCTTCTGCGGCCCATGAATCTGGCGGAGCTGCCAAGGCTTTGTGTTTTCCAAAATTTCCGGCAATTACTTCAATAATAGATCTCTTTCCCTGCTTGTCTTGCTCTGTCACTTTAGGAATATTTTCCGCCCATAACATTTTAAAATGGGGCGCAACCATTTTGTTCTTTGCAGGCAAATTGAGCCATATCTGAAACAACTCTGTAGGGTTTTCTTCCTCTTGGTTTAATAGGGGAAACATTTCGGAATGTTGCACTCCCCTGCCGGCTGTCATCCATTGCACATCTCCATTGCCATAACGACCAGCAGCACCTAATGAATCTGCGTGGTCAACTAATCCTTTGCGCACCACAGTTATGGTTTCAAATCCCCTATGCGGGTGACCAGGAAAGCCCGGAACGGTTTTTCCATGGTACATCCTAAAACCATTTTTTATAATAAAATCATCGCCTATACTTCTTCCCAATAATTCACTTGTTGCAGGTCCCATATTCTCATCACCCTTTGGAAATTGGTCTTCATGGTGCACACAAAACAAAAACGGATCTGCTGTTTCCCACTGAAAGCCCATTGGTTTAACCTGTATAATTGCATTCTTCTTTTCCATATTCTTCTGATAAACTTTTTTAATTGATGCAGCCGCATTTTCTAAAGGAGCAGTAATAACTGCACCTATTCCAAGCATCATTTTATTGATAAATTTTCTTCTGTTGCTATAGCCATTCATAGGCACCAAAAATAAGCTTTGACAAGGATTTGTAAAGCACTTTTTCTTCTATTCTTCAATAAATAAATCTACGGTAAATTCAAATTGCCCCTCTTGGTAGGCTTTATAATTGGTATGCCAATAATTATTAAACACATACCAAAAAACAATATCGGTTTTCTGAGCAGCGGTTTTCCAAGCCTTTGCACCATTGGTTTTGTTTTCATCTATAATTCCTCCAACTTCAAGCAAAGCCAATCCTGGAGATTTTATAAGATATTTGCCATTAGCTCCCTCCAATAAAACTTGATTCGGTACACAAACAAACTCCTTGTTTGAACCATCCAATAAACTGCCTGGATACTCCATCATTTTTTGTTCTGTTCCGTAACTTAGCTTTGCCGTGCCATCCCCAATTGGCATAGCCAAATGCAGCGATTCCTTGCCTTTCTCCACTGCCTTATCAAAACGATAAGTACAACTTATTTGTGCATTGGTTTTATCCAATAAATACACCAAGGTAATGGCAGGCATCGAAGGCAATTTACCTTTTACAATAACACATTTAAAAACCGCATTGTCCATTTCGGTTCGAACCGAATCCACTTGCATGAAATGCTTTTGCATGGGATTAATTCCCAAACTATAAATGGGCTCAAACAAAGCATAATCTGCTTTTTTATTGACCCTGTTTTCTCCATCTACCCATAAATATTTTATACCTCCATGCACACTATCTATTTCAAAATCTACTTTGTGCAAATGCCCCGAATTGTCTGCAATTTCCTCGCTCAAGCTAATTCCCATTTCTAAAACAATCTTCTTAAAATAGAATTGTGCCGAATCTAAAAAGCTCTTTTTTATTTCCCATTGCTTTGTTGTAAATGCAATTTCTGGATCAGAAATGCTACACCAAGAACCCCAAGTATGCTCATGAAACAACACAATATTTTTATGCAATAAATAAAAATCATTTGCATACTTAACTTTGGTTTTATACCTATTAGCCTCCGCCTCCATTTGAAGTGTTTTCTCTACCAAATAGCGCATTTTAATTTCTTCAACCGCGGTAGAATAAGCTCCATCCTCCCAGTAAGGAGCTATCTCTCCAGTATAAGATGGCAACTGATTTTTATAACGTTTTTCAAATTGGCCAAACAAATTATTAAGCGAGGTAATATGTATTTGAGGACTACTGTATTGTGCATTCCAATTTTCAATAAAAGCACATAGCGTTGTGTCAACAGGACCATTATCGCTTATTTTGGTATAGCGCAATTGCACCAAATCATAAGGATAATTTTGTGCCAATAATTCTTCACAATAATCAGAAATTCTTTGTTCCCAGTCTGCTTGCTTAGTGCTTTCTGGAATGCCATGAAAATAAGAATAACCCTTACCTGCTGTCCATACCAAAATTTGCTGCTTAGAGGCTGAATCAGGCTTCCAATAAAAAGCTTTATCGCCTTGCTCACGCAACAAGGATCCTACCCTATCACCCCTATCTGGCAAGCTTCCAATATAATTTGGACCAAATGATAAATAAGGAATTTTGGCATTGGTATACGATTTAAATCCTGCATAAGACAAGCCCGGAATATCGGTGGTCATTACATTATGAATAACAAAACCATAAGTTTTTTCTAAATAATGCGCGTATTCCAAAGCCCAACTCAATTCTTCCTCTCTGCCTAAGCCTGTAAGGATATTTGCATAATTGGCAGATAAAACAATTTGACCAGATTTAACATGTCTTACAAATAATTCCTTTTCAGAAACACTGGCAATGCGTAAAAAATTCTCAACTGCCCACAAAGACTCAATATGCCAATAGGGTTTCTCTTGGGCATTTTTGTTTTGTTCAATCCATCGAATAGCACTGCTAATATTCCTGTTTTGAATTTGCTCAACTTCCGTTTGCAAATGAGAGTAACCAATATCATTATGAGAATGATGTATAAGTTGAAACGAATAGGAATGAATAGGTTTTAGGTAAATTTTTTCTGTGATTTTTAGGGTATTATTAACCATACACAAAACCTGCTGAGGCCCTACCAATGAGGTGTCATAGGCTGCAATACTTAATTTATTGTAACCCTCTAATAAACTAAAATGAAAAACATTTTTACCAAAAATAAATTCAAAAGGAGTTATTCCTTTATAGGGGTTATCAATAAAAATATTTACCTGCCGCTTATTGCTTTTTCTCAAAACCAAATTGCTTGGCTGTATGCTAATCTTTAGTTCTTTGGCATACATAAATACCATTAACCAATCTCTGCTTTCTAAGTTTTTACCACTAAAGGTGAAAACCGCAGAGTCCTTTACAAACGAGCTTGGAACACTAATATAAAGCTTACCAAAAGCATCGTAATTCAAATCAAATTCTTGGTTTTTAAAATAAAAAGAAGTGCACAATAAGCCATCACCCTTAGCAATAAAATTTCCCTTTTGGTGCTTTTCTGTTACAAACCCAAAAAGATAATTTCCATTTAATTTTACATCAAAAATTCTTTGACCGCTGCTGGTACCCGTTGAATGCCCAATCAATAATTCGTAACAAACTTTTTGTTTTTTTCCATTGTAAACAGGCGCCTCCCAAGAAATTTCAGATTGCCCGTTAGCCCTTGTTAAAAGTGCCCTTGGCGCAAATTGATGCATAGGAGAAAAATAATTTATTTCCTCTCCAAAAACTGTTGAAGCATAGCCATTAAGCGTGTCTTGGTCTTGGCCAATAACACGCAAAGCAAACAAGAAAAAGAAAATAAAAAATCTGCAATTGAGGCAATTCAAATTTTTCACGGAAAGAAATTTATGGATTAATTAATCTGCATTTCCGCTGCTCTTCAACATCATTGCTTGAATTTGGCGCATGGTCTTTTCCATGCCATCTGGACTACCATCTAAAAATATAACATTACCCTTTCCATACTCTGCAAAATTCTTTACAGCTTCTGTCCACATGCTAAACAAAATTACATTGGTATCTAAATTGGCTTGCTTCATTTCCTCCGCAGCATTAGACATCCCTTTAGCTACTGCTTGTCTAAACAAGGCAACGCCTTCTCCACGCAACAAGGCTGCTTGTTTCTCTGCTTCAGCAGAAATTTTTATTGCATTACCTTCTGCCTCGGCAGCCTTTGTTTTTGTAATTAATAAAGCCTGACCTTCATTTTCAGCGGCAGCTTTTAAATTATTTGAAGCCACAACTTTGCTCATGCTCTCTATAATGGCCTGGTCAAAAGTAATATCATTGATTTGCAAATCTTGTAAATGATAACCCCAAGTAGATAAAGTATGGTCAATTTGATCTTTCACAAAATCAACAATTTCTTTACGCGAAGCCAACACCTCTGCTTGTTTTTTTGAAGCCACAAAAGCACGAATACTGCCTTCAATGGTGCGAATCAAAGCTTGCATCAAATCCTTTTCGCTAAAAAACTTAAACGCAACACGTTGAATGGTTTCGTCCTCTTGATCCATTACACTAAACAACAACATGGATTTAAAATATACATTAGCCTGATCAATAGTTACCGCCTGAAATTCTAATTCTACCGAACGATTTTGAATAGAAATCTTTTTATAAACCTGCTCAATAATTGGAATTTTTAAATTTAATCCAGGTTGCATAATGCGTTTGTATTTTCCAAAAACAGTAATTACGGTTACCGTTCCTTGTTGAACAGTTTGCAAGCCACTGAATAAAATCATGGCAACTGCAACAAATAAAATTAAAATTACATACATATGAATAGGGGTTTAATAGGGTTTTATTAACTGATTAAAAACAAAACTAACACATTCTGAGCTAGGAACAAGCTATGTAGGTCACATTAAAAAAAAATGCCTAAAATCCTTTTTGGTTCGAACCAATTACTTAATATTGTGCTACAAGAAAAGCATATGATTTCAAGTATTGTATTTTTGATTCTCACAGGAGTGGCCTCCTACTTTTTTGCAAAAAACCTAAGTAAAATTAGACGTAATATTTTATTGGGCAAAGACATTGATCTTTCAGACAATAAACCTCTTCGCTTTAAAACCATGCTAGGCGTGGCCTTTGGGCAAAGTAAAATGAAAGCAAGGCCGGTTCCTTTTGTTTTGCATTTCATTGTGTATGCAGGATTTATCCTCATCAATATTGAGGTGCTTGAAATACTCATAGATGGAATTTTTGGCACCCACAGAGTCCTATCTGTTTTCGGACCAATTTACAATTTGGCAATTGGCTTTTTTGAAATTCTTGCATTTGCTGTTTTGGTTTCTTGCATCCTCTTTTTGTTTCGCAGATACATTGTTAAAATTGCCCGCTTTCAAAGTCCAGAATTAAAAGGCTTTGCCAGCAGAGATGCTGCCACTATTTTGTTTGTAGAAATTGTTTTAATGGGCGCTTTGCTTAAAATGAATGCAGCAGATCAAATCTTGCAATTACGCGGAGTAGAGCACTATATCAAAGCAGGCTCATTCCCAATTAGCTCTTGGCTTGTGGTGCCTTTTTATAATTGGCTTAACATGAGTGATGCTAGTCTTATTTTCTTAGAAAGAATTGCCTGGTGGTTCCATATTATTGGTATTTTCTTGTTCATGAATTACCTGCCTTTTAGCAAGCATTTCCATATTATTATGGCCTTTCCTAATACATGGTATTCTAACCTAAAAGCAAAAGGCGAACTCAATAACATGGCTTCCGTTACGCAAGAGGTTAAGTTAATGCTCGATCCAAGCGCCCAAACTCCTGAAGGCTATCAGCCACCAACCAGCTTTGGTGTAAAAGATGTAACAGACCTTACCTGGAAAAATTTAATGGATGCCTACACCTGCACAGAGTGCGGCAGGTGCACCAGTGTTTGCCCGCAAAACCAAACAGGTAAAACATTGTCGCCACGCAAAATAATGATGGATACCCGCGACCGTTTAGAAGAAGTAGGTAAAAATATTGATGCCAATAAAGGAACTTTTGTAGACGATAACAAAAACCTACATTCCTATATTTCTGAAGCAGAATTATGGGCATGTAATACTTGTAACGCCTGCGTTGAAGCTTGTCCGGTAAATATAAACCCAATGGAAATTATTGTTGAAATGCGCCGCTATAAAGTAATGGAACAAAGTGCTGCTCCTGCTGCTATTAACAATATGTTTAGCAATATGGAAAACAACCAGGCGCCATGGCAATTCTCGCCAATGGACCGCGCCAATTGGACACAAGAGGATTAAGAATTTAAAAGAGTAAAGTAAATATTATTTGTATGAGCGAATTTAAAGTGCGTACCATGGCCACATTGGCCGCTGCCGGCGAAGAAGCAGAAATACTTTTCTGGGTAGGTTGCGCAGGTAGTTTTGACGAACGTGCACAAAAAATAACGAAGGCTGTGGCAAAAATTTTGCATGCTGCAAACCTCCAATTTGCTATTCTTGGAACAGAAGAAGCCTGTACCGGCGATCCCGCCAAACGCGCTGGAAACGAGTTTCTTTTTCAAATGATGGCCATGCAAAATATTGAAACCTTGAACGCATACGGCATTAAAAAAATTGTTACCGCTTGTCCGCATTGCTTCAATACCCTCAAAAATGAGTACCCCGCTTTAGGAGGTAACTACGAGGTCTTGCACCATACCACGCTCATCAATCAATTATTAAATGAGGGGAAAATAGCCATCAAAGGTGGTGCCTTTAAAGGTCAAAGAATTACCTACCACGATAGTTGCTATTTAGGTAGAGCAAATAATATTTATGAAGCGCCTCGAGAAATAATTGAAAAGTTAGATGCTGCTTTGGTTGAAATGAAACGCAGCAAAGCCAACGGTTTATGCTGTGGTGCAGGCGGTGCACAAATGTTTAAAGAAGCAGAAGAAGGCAGCAAAGAAGTAAATATTGAACGCGCAGACGATATCCTAGAATCCAATTCAAATGTGGTAGCTTCTGCCTGTCCTTTCTGTATGACCATGCTCAGAGATGGTGTTAAACACCATAACAAGGAAGCAGAAATAGACGTAAAAGACTTGGCAGAATTAGTTGCAAATGCAATGGATTTATAGGCCAAAAACCTATTAATTATCTATACGTTCTTTTCCTGCTACTATTTCAAAATAGAGTCTAAAATCTCCTAACAAACTGTAAAGCGGATGCTGAAAAGTTGCAGGCTTGTTTTTTTCGTAAAAGAAATGCCCAACCCAGGCAAAGCCATAGCCCGCAAGCGGACAAAGCCACAACATTTCAATTTTATGAAATAGAAATGCGCCCATCAAAAACACAAAAAACAAAGTGGTGCCAATTACATGTAGTAACCTACACGTTTTATTTTGGTGCTCACTTAAATAATAAGGATAAAATTCAGCGAAATTTTTGTACTTCTTTGTTTCCATTATTTTTCATCATTTATGCTTGAAAGCATATATTTTATTACTCCCTTACTTCTAAATAAATCTCTTCTGAAATCGTAAAAATAGTATAAATCATACTTATCCTCCCAAACCAAATGCATAGTTTTTATTTGGTGAGCTTCCATGCGCAAATTTAAACACGGACTTACACGGGTATAATTATAATTAAACTGGCTTTTCCCAATATTGTAATAAGCCATTCCGTGATTAAGCGAAGAATCTAGCAACATCTCTAAAACAACCTCATATTGTGGGTTTTTGAGTGTGTAATGGTAACCCTCCTTCTCTAAACGTTTTATTGCATAAGAAGTAATTTCTAATTCAAAATTAGTATTCAAGGCACTGGGACTCAAATTCACCAATTTAAAACATACTGTCCCCCTTTTCATGGGTGCATTTACCTTTTTTCTATAGGTATAACGCTCGCTACATGCATTTAGCAAACAAATGCAAGCTATAACAAAAAAACACCTAAAAAATGCGCGTAAATCCATGAATTGTCTGCATCCAAATCTCGACAAATTTCATGAATTGCAAACTATTCAAATTGGCAAACTGAAAACTTTTACTTCAAGAAGCGTTCAAAAGTTGCGCGCTCCAACATTTCTCTGTCATCTGGATGCGCAATACTGGTGAGCATCTCGGCCCTTTGTTCCATGTTTTTGCCATATAAATTTACTGCACCATATTCTGTTACTACCCAGTGAATGTGCCCACGTGTGGTTACCACTCCCGCTCCTAGCTTTAAAACAGGCGTAATCCTTGAAATGCCTTTTTTGGTTCGAGACGGCAATGCAATAATTGGCTTACCGCCTTCCGAAAGTGCTGCACCTCTAATAAAATCCATTTGCCCGCCAATACCAGAAAATTGATACATGCCAATAGAATCGGCACAAACCTGACCCGTTATATCAATCTCTATTGCACTATTAATAGCCGTAACCTTTGGATTTAAACTCAAAATCCTTGGATCGTTTACATAACTAATATCCATCCCTTTTACAATGGGATTGTCGTCAACAAAATCATATAAACGCCTGCTGCCAATTAAAAAGCCAGTTACACAATAGCCGTTCACAATCTTCTTCTGGCTATTATTAATAATTCCCTTTTGGATCAAACTAATTGCACCATCCGAAAACATCTCTGTATGTAAACCCAAGTTTCTGTGTGAATGTAAATTGCGCAAAACATTGTCGGGTATAGTTCCAATACCCAATTGTAGCGTTGCACCATCCTCCACTAACTCGGCAACGTTTCTTCCTATTTGCTCGCATTCTGGATCGCTTCCATCTGAATAACTCACCTCTGGCAAGGCATCTGTTACTTCTACTGCATAATCTATCATTGAAAAAGGTATAAATGCATCACCATGCACACGCGGCATATTGGGGTTAATTTGTGCTATAATTATTTTAGCCTTATAAGCTGCTGCGCGTGCAATATCAACAGAGGTGCCCAAACTCACAAAACCATGCTTGTCTGGCGGCGAAACATGCAATAAAGCAATATCTAATGGCAGGTAATCCTCATTAAAAAGTTTAGGAATTTCACTTAAAAAAACCGGCACATAATCTCCCCTATTAGAATTAACCGCTTGTCGAACCGATTCAGAAACAAACAAAGAATTGATAAAAAAATGCCCCTCTAAAGCAGGATCATTTAAATCAAAACCCAAGGTGCTTATGCTTACTAACTCAACTTTCCTAAGCTCTTCCTTTCTATCCATTAAGGCTTGAACCAAGGAAATTGGTGTGGCAGCACTGCCATGTATAAAAACTCTATTGTTAGATTGAATATGCCTTACGGCTTCTTGTGCGCTTACAAATTTAGTTTGCTTAATCATACTGCAAATATACTTTCAAGCAAAGCCGCACTGCAAAAAAATAATTATGATTTTTATCGGCTACAAAACCATCAAAAGTCAAATTTAATTGTCGCGTTGTTCTTTCAATTTTTTGAGCAACTCGCGCTTAAATGCCTGCTCTGCCACAAATAACTTTACCACTTTTTGTGCAGGTAAAACTTTCTTAAACTCAGCAGTGTATTTTTTAATTATTTCCAATTCTGCTGCCTTATTAGCTATCATTTCATTGAGCGCTTTTTCTGCCTCCACATCGCTCATATTATCCATTTCACCCGCTTCTTCCATTAGCTTGGCCCTATTGCCTTTGCGCACCCTTTCCATCTCATCATTAAACCTATTGTATACAGGCCAAAATTTTTGCGCCTCCTCCGGTGTTAAATTTAATCTTTGGGTTAGAAAACCAATTTTCATGGCCTCAATTTTATCTTTTCTTGCGCCGCCGCCTCTTTGCGCAGAAACCATTCCTGCAAATCCAATTAACACAAATAATAGCAATGTTATTTTCATTTTCATAATTCTTTTCTCCTTATAATTCATCTATTATATAATCCTCATCAATTTCTAAATTAAGCGCATTCATGCCCGCCGAATCGCTTATAATATTTAGCTTGTCTATCTCCGAACACCAACCCGCATCACACAATAAATCTTCACTTAAATCAACATCATTCAAATGCGCTGCAATATCTTCTGCGCTTATTTTTTGGTTCGAACCAAGCTCCTTTTCTGGCCTAGGCTGATATAAAAATAAACCAAAAACAAACAGCAAACTTGCCGCAATTCCCACCCACATAAATACCGGTTTGCCATAAAGAGAAATGCTACTTGCCAAGCGCTTGCTTACGCGCTCCTCCAATTGCAAATTTAATTGCACGAAATAATTTTCTGGCACCACAAAACCACCTTGAACAGGAGGAAATAATGAAGCCTCTTCTTCTGGCATTAATTTATTTTCTAGCTCAGAAAAATAATTCTGGGGCACAGAAAATCCTCCTTGAATAGGCAATTCCCTTAAATATCTTTCGCTATTGCTAATCTCTTGATCCATTTCTTTATAGATAAAAAAAATCCTTATTGGTTTAAATGTTGTTTAATAATAGCCTCAACTTTTTTAACCGCAATATGGTAGGAGGCTTTTAAAGCTCCTACACTGGTGCCCAAAACAGCCTCCATTTCTTCGTATTTTAAACCATCAAAGTATTTCATGTTAAAAACCAAACGCTGCTTTTCTGGCAATTGCAAAACCGCTTGCTGCAATAAAAGCGCTAACCTATCTCCATCAAAATAAGCGCCCGCTACCAATGTTTCGCTCAATTGCTCTTGCAGGGTTTCCATGCTCACGTTCAAATTGGCCTTTTTCTTTTGCAAAAACGCCAAGGCCTCATTGGTGGCAACCCTATACAACCATGTATAAAGCTGACTATCCTCTCTAAAATCTGCTAATTTTTCCCAAACCTTAATAAAGGTATTTTGAACCACATCATCAGCATCATCATGGTCAATTACAATGCGCCTCACCTGCCAATAAACCTTTCTGCTATAGCGCTCCAATAACATTTTAAAAGCCGCTTGCTTACGCAAAGGGTCTTTAAAAAATTGAATGAGTTCGGTATCGCTATAGTTTATCTGCATTTATTAACTTTAACTCTTCTTCAGATGCAAGTTAACTCAAAAGGTTTAATCAAAAGCCATTTAATTATCAAAGCACCTTGCCTATTATTTGGCATTTTTCTTCCCAATTCAATTTTATTTTCCCGACTTTCGTTTAATGCGAAAAATACTGTTGGGTTTCTTGCTCGTGTCTTCTTTTCAAAATCTTCTAATTGCCCAATCAAACAATGATTGGCTCAGTGGTGTGCTGCAAAAAAACGACTCTATTTATTTCTTGTTCTCAGAAGATATTTATCAAATTAAACCTGCTGGAATTTCTGTTACTGGCTCCTTTAGAGGCTGGAGCCAAGATTTAAAAGACGCCAATTGGAACCTAAAAAATACAAGTGAGGGCAAATGGATTTTAGGAATTTACAACCCCAACTTCAGCAAAATAAATCCATCAACTGCTTTTAAATTTAGAACCAGTGAAGGCCAATGGCTCAATCCGCCCAAAACAGCTCCAAACCTAGACGGCGGAAATTTGGTTTTTATGAAAGGTTTTATACCCCTAACTGTTGAAGCAGGAATAGTGAACAATGAGAAAATTCAAGTCGTAATTAAGGGCATTAACAACGCAAAAGGTTCTTTAAAAACCAATAAAGAAGAATTTATACTCACCGATGCCAAAGGCAATAAAATAGGCCTTCAACATATTGAAACACAAACACAAATTAATTTGCCAGCGCAAATAGAAATAGGCCTCTACCCCGCCCAAGCAATAGATAAAAAAAGAGTTTACTACATAGAAATACCAAGTATCCAGAAAAAAGAATTGTGCAGCTTCGAACCCTGGTTCAAAAACTTAAAAAGTGACAAGCTATTGGGTGCAAACATTGCCGAAGATGGCCTATCTACTAGCTTTCGCGTGTTTGCACCAAGAGCAACCAAATTGCGTCTTTACCTCTATGCAAATAAAGACCAACAAACACCCAACCAAATTATTGAACTCACAGAAGATTCAATGGGTGTTTGGGAAACCACCATTCCTAAAAACCTCAATGGCATGTGGTATGATTTTACCGTGCATGGCGCAACAGATCCAGGGAATTCTTTTTATGAAACCAATCCGGTTCATATCAGCGATCCCTATGCCAGAGTATGCGATGATAGCTTCGGAAAATGCAGGATATGCCAAAAAACAAAAGCCGCAAAGCCACTTAAAAACGGCCGACCAAAAATGGAAAATGTAATGGCGTATGAAGTGCATGTGCAAGACTTTACAGACCTCCTTCCGCTTGATTCGAACCTAAAAGGAACCATTCCTGCAATGGGAATAAGTGGTTTAAAAAATAGCCGTGGACAAGCAATAGGTTTTGATTACCTCACCCAATTAGGCATAAATACCGTTCACCTAATGCCGGTTCAAGAAATGTTACATTGGCCTAAAGATGAGTGGGACAGCGCTTTTAAAAATGATGCCTACATGATTGAGCAGGGTGTTGCCAAAGAAAATTATGATTGGGGCTATAGAACCTCACACAGCTTTGCCATTGAAACACGCTACCGCCAAAAGGGAACAGAACCGGGTGCAGAACGTGAACAATTTAGAGACCTGGTACAAAAATTTCACGAAAAAAATATTGCAGTCATAGTAGATTTTGTATTCAACCATACCGCAGAAAACATGGATGGCCGAGCCTACCTTTTTCACTTCAATGCCTACGATAAACAATATTATTACCGAACCAAAAACCTTGAACACATTGGCGAATATGGCAATGAAACCAAAAGCGAAAATCGCTATATGACGCAACGTTGGATCATAGACCAATGCAAAGCGTTTATTGAGGAATTTGGCGTAGATGGTTTCAGAATTGATTTGGCAGGGCAAACCGACCAACAAACACTGTTGCAACTAAAAAAAGAATTGCCAGAGGATATTATCATATACGGCGAACCTTGGATAGACAGCAACGATCCTGCCTATAACCATAACCCAGATTGGCATTGGTACAAAGAAGATGCCCCTATTTGCTATTTCAACGACGATACCAGAAACACCTATAAAGGACCAGTATTTGAATTAAATAAAAAAGAAACAGACCGGGGCTGGGCCGGCGGAAATGCTAGCCTGCGCAACGATGTTAAATTGGCGCTTACCTGTGGTTTCCCAACACAAAAAAATATCAATAGCGCAATCAACTATTTAGACATCCACGATAATTTTACCCTTGCTGATCAATTTGCCACAACAGGTTTCGATGGTCGTTATGGTGTAGATGAACTGAATTACAAAATTGCCGCAGTTTTACTTTTTACCACACCCGGACCCCTGGTTTTACATGGTGGTTCAGAAATGCTACGCAGCAAGGGAATGGCGCCTTTACAAGAAATAGAAAAAGCCATTCCAAGCGGTAAATTATACTTTCATGGAAAACGCGATACCTATAATTTGCGCTTTGCCAACCAATTTATTTGGGAAAATATTGGTAAAACATTCGACAAAAAACACAGTCCAAGCACCAATATTCCATACGAAAATGCAGATTATTTAAACATGGTAAACTATTGGAAAGGCCTCATAGAATTGCGCAAACGCTACCTGTTTCCTTTGCCTGCTTACCAAGTTGAAAACACGCAAGAATACCTATTGCCCAAAAATGCCATCCAGTTTTTTGAACCCAAAGACGAGCACATTCTTGCTTACATCATTCAAGGAAAAGTAATGGTGGTTTTAAACACCGGAAAAAGAATGGAAGAACTGCAATTTGAAATGCCTAAAGGTAAATGGAGCTTGGTTGGTAATGCCAATGAAATAGCACTCGACACCAAATTTGCCCAATACCATGAAAGCATTATGGGAGGGGAAAGAAAAATACTAATTGAACCTTATTCAATTAGTATTTATATCAAAGATTAAACCATTAACTATACAATGGAAAACCTTCCATTAATCGGTTAACATCTTTCTTTACTTCTGCTAAAACAGCTGCGTTTTCTGCGTTCATAAGCACCTTGTCAATTAAGCTAACAATGTTACCCATTTGCGCTTCTTTAAGGTTTCTGCTGGTAATTGCAGCAGTACCAATTCTAATTCCTGAAGTTACAAAAGGTGATTTATCATCAAATGGAACCATGTTTTTGTTAATGGTAATATCTGCTTGTATCAAAGCATTTTCAGCTGCTTTACCGCTAATGTTTTTATTGCGCAAGTCAATTAACATTAAATGATTATCTGTACCACCGCTAATAATTTTATAACCCAAATCAACAAAGGCATTTGCCATAGCATTGGCATTGGTTCTAACCTGTTTTATATACGTGTGGTAATCATCACTCAAAGCCTCTCCAAAAGCAACGGCTTTGGCTGCAATTACATGCTCCAATGGACCACCTTGTGTACCAGGAAAAACAGCGCCATCCAAAATAGCACTCATCATTTTAGGCTCGCCTTTTGGCGTGGTTAATCCCCAAGGGTTTTCAAAATCTTTACCCATCATTATTATTCCACCCCTTGGCCCACGCAAGGTTTTATGGGTAGTAGAAGTTACTATATGGCAATGAACCATTGGGTCGTTCAATAGTTTTCCCGCAATTAATCCCGCAGGATGCGAAATATCTGCCAACAACAAGGCTCCTACTGAATCTGCTATTGCGCGTAACCTTGCGTAATCCCAATCACGGCTATATGCCGATGCACCACATATAATCAATTTAGGTAATTCGCGTTTGGCAATTACTTCTACTTTATCCCAATCAATTAATCCAGAATCTGGCTCTACACCATAAAAACTTGGCTTATATAATTTGCCCGAAAAATTTACTGGCGAACCATGCGTTAAATGTCCACCGTGTGACAAATCAAATCCCAATATTTTATCTCCAGGGTTCAATATGCCAAGCATAACAGCTGCGTTTGCTTGCGCTCCACTGTGTGGTTGCACGTTTGCCCATGCCGCTCCAAATAATTTTTTTAAACGATCTATAGCAATGTTTTCTACCACATCTACAACCTCACAACCACCATAATAACGCTTCCCGGGCAAGCCTTCTGCATACTTATTGGTTAATACAGAACCCATAGCCTCCATTACCTGTTTGCTAACAAAATTTTCAGAAGCAATTAGCTCTAATCCGTGCTCTTGGCGGTGCAATTCTTTTTCAATTAAATTGAAAATTTCTTGGTCTCTGCTCATATTTTATGTGGGTTGAATGGCCTGCAAAATAGTATTTTGGAACTAACTAATAAAATAGTTTATTTTCGTGTCTTCTATTTTTGGGTTCGAACCAAAACATGAATGAAAAAATAAACATGAAAGCAATTATTCCTGTAGCCGGAATTGGCACGCGCTTAAGACCTCATACGCACACACAACCTAAAGCATTAATTCCAATTGCTGGTAAACCCATTTTGGCGCATATTACCGAAAGTTTAATAGATGCGGGTATCAATGATTTTGTTTTTATTATTGGCTACCTAGGCGACAAAATAGAGCAATACATTCTCCAACACTATCCCAATATCAACGCGCAATTTGTTATTCAAACAACCGGCAAGGGTGTTGGCCACGCTATTTGGTTGGCAAAAGATTGTATTCTCCCTAATGAAGAAGTGTTAATCATTTTTGGCGATACCATTATTGATGCAAACCTTAACGAAATATGTAATACAGAAGGTAATTGGTTAGGCGTAAAAAAAGTAGAAGACCCGCGTCTTTTTGGTGTTGCAGAAATGGACAAAGACGGGAAAATTTTACGTGTTATAGAAAAGCCCAACATCCCTAAAAGCAATATGGCATTAGTGGGTGTATACAAAATAAAAGACAGCAAAGAGCTCCTTGAGGCTTTAGATATTAACCTTGCCAAAAAACTAAAAACACACGGTGAATTTACGCTCACAGATGCTATCATGCAAATGATAGATAACGGCATTGAGTTTCAATCTTTCGGAGTTTCTAATTGGTTCGATTGTGGTAAAAAAGAAATTTTATTGGAAACTAATTCACTTCTTCTTAAGCGCTTAAACTACGATACTTCTAAATACATTTTCGAAAATACAATTGTTATACCGCCCGTATTTATAGGCGAAGGTTGCAAAATTAGCAACTCTATTATTGGACCAAATGTATCAATAGGCGAAAATGCAATTCTCAATTACGCAACCATTAAAGACTCCATTATAGGACCATATGCGCAAATTGAATTTGCCATCCTTCACCGCTCTCTTATTGGAAACGATGCACTCTTAAAAGGCATGAGCCAAAGCCTAAATATTGGCGATAGCACTGAAATAAATTTTGGATAAATATTACACCTTCCCAAAAAAAAAGAGCAATACCCTTTTGGATATTGCTCTTTTTTTTGCGTATTAAAAACTTATTGTTTTAAAAACTTTTGTACAATTAATCCTCTTTCTGTTTGTGCATACAATACATACAAACCATTGCTTAATCCACTCACATCAATGCTGTTTTGCATTGCTTCACCTTCTCCCACTAATTTGCCAGCCAAATCATAAACCTTAAAGGTACTTGCATTTGCACCCTCAATATTCAAACGGCTATTTGTAGGCATAGGATATAACCTGTAACAATGTGCGTCTAATTTCTTTATCCCAACATTGCTGCCATTATAGTCTATTACCACGCGCATCATGTCGCGGTTGTACATCAAATTACTGGTAGTAACACCTACCAACCCTGTTAACAATACATAAAAATCTCTCTCACCAAACAAAGTTGAGTTAGGAGCAATATGATATTTAAGTACATGCTTATTACTCGAATCATATAAATTAGTTCCTACAGGAAATATCCATTTAATTGGAGGAAAATTAAATTCAAAGTTATTTCTAGCAGAACCATCTATAACCGAAACGTCTGCACCTACAGGCGTGCGCAAGGTGTCATTGTTGGGTGTCCAAACAACCAACTCTACGCCTGCAGCTGTGTCTTCACTATTCCAATTGTCTATTGCCAATGGATTAGTAAAACCAAACCTGATTTGAGCCTGCGTAAAATAGCCGCTCAATAAAAATAAACCTATGATTAAAACTTTTTTCATTCTTCTTAATTTTTAAAGTGCCAAACTTTAATAAGCAAAACACTTCTTGTACATCTATTTCAAAAGAAACTTATAGAACAATTGAATTACAAGTTTAATAAAATATTTGGTGTAAAAAAACCAAAAAAACGCCTAATTACCTGATCCTGATTTTTTGACCTGGCACCACCGCCTCGTTCATTGGGTAGTTCAACTCTTTAATTTTTTCAACCTTAACCCCATATTTTCTAGCAATTCCATAAAGGGTTTCATGTGGCAACACCTTATGGTAATAGGGTTCTGGGCTAACTTCGTCCTTCTTTTCTGCTATTGTTATTTGCAGTGGAACTATAACCAATTGTTGCCCCAAAGAAATGCTTTCATTGCTTAAATTATTGGTGGCCTTTAAATCTGCAACACTTAATCCATATGTTTTTGCAATGCCAAAAAGCGTCTCACTTTGTCTCACTACATGCACCCCAGGAATTACTTGCGGCTCCTTGGTATCTGCACTGCGAATCGCAGGATTAATAATTAAACGCTGACCAACGCCTATAGAATCATTGTATAGCGCATTTAAATATTGCAAAGCATCAACCCTAATTCCATATTTTTTACCAATACCATAAAGCGTTTCGCCTTGTTGAACGGTATGGAAAAAACTCAAATTCTCCTTAAAAAAATGCATCGTATCGCTTTGCACATTAGTCTCAACTGGCTTTTGCGTTGCTAGGTTTTGAACAGGGTTTTCATAAACCTGCTCATTGTAACTAGTATCCTTTGAAGGCATAACAAGAGTTGGCTTTACCTCTTCTTTTTTCAACAACAAAGCCTTCTCACGTTTGTTGTGTAAATACACCTCTTCGCCCGCGGCAGGCTCTTGTCCAGCTATTAAAAGGTTTCTTTCTAATAATTTATCTAATTTAATAGCATAACGCTGGCTAATCCAATACATGCTTTCACTACCCAAAACCACATGAACCAAAACTTCAGATTTAGATTTTTTAGCTTTTAAATACACTGTGTCGCCCGCTTTGCAAATGGCATCTTTACTCAAATCGTTATAACGGTAAATCTGGTATACTTTTACATCATAATCCATGGCAATTTGCGCATAACTTTCATTGGGCTTTGCAACAATTCCAGGCACACCATTGTTCACAAACTCCTTGCCATAACTCTTTACGGCTTCTGCCTTTTCTTCTTTTAACTCTCTGTCCTCTTCCTCACTTAATTTAACCATATCGAACCTGTTCAAGTGATGGCGTTCAATAAAAGTAATTAACAATTCGGCATACTGAGGGTTAGTGGCATAACCTGCTTTTTTTAAACCCACCGCCCAAGACTTATAGTCGGTCTGATCCAAATCAAATAAAAATGCATAGCGAACATTCTTCATTAAGAAATCAGAATGGTCTCTGTAACTATCAATCGCAGCATCGTATTTTCTAAAACACTCCTGTGGCGCATCATCGTCTTCATATAGGGTTTTGCCCGTCCAGGTACTTTTACACTTAATACCAAAATGATTATTGGCTACAGTTGCCAACCTGCTATTTCCATTGCCACTTTCTAAAATGCCTTGCGCCAAAGTAATAGACGCTGGTATCTTGCTCCTATACATCTCATCAATGGCCAATGCACTGTACTTTTCTATGTATTGTTCAACAGTCATTTTCACTGCAACAGGAGGAGTTTCCCCTTGCGCAAACAATAGGCTTGGCAGCAAAATCAACATTAAAACAAGCGTCTTATTTTTCATGGTATGTTGGCAAAAGTACAACTCAAACACTGTTCCAATTTGCTAGATTCCCCACACATAGCTCGCTTTGTATACAATTGTGTCCAAAATTTTACTGCTTAAACTTTTAGGTTTTTATTAAGGCAATAACTAAACTTGCTTTCGTTTATAGGATTATAATTTTCTTTTTATGTTAAGCATACGCAATACCATCGCACTTCTTGTTTTAATGAGCATCAGCCCTGTTTTGAGCTGGGGCCAATTACAAGAAAAACCTGTTTGGCAACTCAAAACAAATAAAACAGAAGTAAAAACGGGCGACGAAATTGAACTCATTTTTACCAGCAAAATTCAAAAAGACTGGTACATGTATTCCAATGATTTCAGCGGAGATGTTGGACCAATTGTTGCTTTGTTTGAATTTGAAAAACACCCAAGCTACCAATTGGTTGGCAAACTAAAGCCCGTTGGAAACCACAAGCATTTCGACGAAGTTTTTGGGGGTGAGGTATCCACCTTCGTTGGAAAAGCAGAGTTTCACCAAAAGGTTAAAATTCTTCAGGCAAACCCCAAAATAAAAGTTTCTGTGGAGTTTCAAGAATGCTCACAAATTACAGGAATGTGTGTACTTTTTGACGATGTGCTTGAGTTTAAAAATATTAAAGTTTCTGGCGCCTCAATAGCGCAAAACCCAGAAACAACAAGCGAACCAGCCGCTGCAACAAGTCCTGCCGCCACATCGGTAGACACAACTAAAACCACCATAAACACTACAACAACTGCATCAAATAACAATGCCTGCGACTACAAAAATATGCAGGTACCAAACGATTCTTACATCAAAGAAAATGGCCAAAAAGGCGATCTAGATGGCAGCGGAGAATCGCTATTGGGATTTATGATTTATGCCTTCCTTTTTGGTTTAGGCGCTATCATGACTCCTTGTGTGTTTCCAATGATTCCAATGACCGTTACCTTCTTTACCAAACACCAAGACCACGGTAGATTCAAGGCATTTGTTTTCGGTCTGTTTATTATCCTTATTTATACCATTGTTGGAACCCTAGTGGCCATCTTTATGGGGCCAGATTTTGCAAATTGGCTCAGTACGCACTGGCTACCAAATATTCTGTTCTTCCTAATTTTTATGGTGTTTGCGGCTTCTTTCTTGGGAATGTTTGAAATAACATTGCCTCATAAATTCGTAAACTCCATGGACTCCAAATCAAGCATGTCATCCTATGGTGGTATTTTCTTTATGGCATTTACCATGGTATTGGTATCCTTCTCTTGCACAGGACCTCTTGTAGGTAATATTTTAATCCAAGCATTTGGCGGAACTTACCTTCGCCCTATTGCAGGAATGTTTGCCTTCTCTCTCGCATTTGCCATTCCATTTACCTTATTTGCCATCTTCCCGCAATGGCTGAGTACCCTTCCTAAATCTGGTGGTTGGCTAAATTCGGTTAAAGTGGTGCTTGGTTTTATTGAGTTGGCTCTGGCGTTCAAATTCCTTTCAACTGCAGATACCGTATACCAATGGGGTATCCTAAACCGTGATATTTACATTGCAATTTGGATCGTTATTGCCTTGTTACTTGGTCTTTACTTAATGGGTAAGTTTTTGACCGCCCACGATAGTCCAATTCAAAGCGTAAGCGTCCCTCGCCTATTTATGGCCATTGCCTCTTTCTCTTTTGCCATTTATCTTTTCCCTGGCCTATTTGGCGCACCACTGAGCGCAATATCAGGTTACCTGCCTCCGCAACACACTCTAGCTTTTGATTTATACACTTCAAAAGACACCAAAAACAATATCAACGAAAACATTAAACACGAAAAAATATTTCACCTTCCACATAACCTTAAAGGCTTTTTTGATTATTGCCAAGCACTTGAGTATAGCAAAAAAGTAAACAAACCCGTATTCATTGATTTTACTGGACATGGCTGCGTTAACTGTCGTAAAATGGAAGCCAATGTGTGGAGCAATCCAGAGGTATTAAAAATGCTAAACGACGATTATATTGTTGTTGCATTGTACGCAGACAATAAAGAAACTTTACCAGAAAATGAATGGTATGTTTCTCCATATGATAACAAAGAAAAAAGAGAAATTGGCAAACAAAACCTCGATCTTCAAATTCGCAAATTCAATGCAAACGCACAGCCACTTTATGTACTTATAGATGGTTCAGAAAATATGCTCGCATACCCAAGAGCTTTTAATGAAAGCGTTCCAGAGTTTGTAGAGTTCCTCAAAAAAGGAAAAGAAACCTATAAACGTATTCACCCTTAAGCACCAAACAATATGAATGCTATAAAACAACATTTTAGTGAGGCACATGAGGTGCTTTCCAATTTTTTAGCCAACGATAAAAATTTTGAAACTATTGAAGCTGCCGGAAAATTAATGGTGGAATCCATTAAAAATGGTGGCAAAATTCTTAGTTGTGGAAACGGTGGCAGCATGTGCGATGCCATGCATTTTGCCGAAGAACTTACCGGAAAATACAGAAACGATAGACCTGCTATTGCAGCAATTTCTATGAGCGATGTAAGTCATATGGCTTGCGTTGGAAACGATTATGGTTATGATTTTGTATTTAGCCGTTACCTAGAGGCTGTAGGCCGCGAAGGCGATGTGCTTTTAGGAATTTCAACCAGCGGTAACAGCAAAAATGTAATCAATGCCATGGAAGTGGCCCGCAAAAAAGGTATCAAAATTATTGGTCTCACCGGTAAAGATGGCGGCAAAATGGCCCCTCTTTGTGATGTTGAAATTCGTGCTCCTCACAGCAATTACGCAGATAGAGCTCAGGAGATCCATATCAAATGTATTCATTCGCTCATCGATTATATCGAAAGAAGTTTATTTGCCTAATACCATTCATTAACACAAAAATCCTTTGCCAATCCGATCCATTTTTCGAAGAAAATCCATTGCCAATATCGTTGCCGACCACGATTTGGCAGAAAAAAACGGGCAGAATTTAACAAGAACACTTGGCTTTCGCGACCTTACAGCAATGGGCATCGCGGCAATTATTGGCGCAGGAATTTTTAGTACTATTGGAAACGCAAGTTTCAATGGCGGACCCGCTGTAGTTACCCTCTTTATTTTTACAGCAATTGCTTGTGGATTTTCTGCTATGTGCTATGCAGAATTTGCATCAGTAATACCCATCAGTGGTAGTGCATATACCTACGCATACGCAGCTTTTGGTGAAGTGGTAGCCTGGATTATTGGTTGGGCGCTCATCGTAGAATATGCCATCGGAAACATTGTTGTTGCCATCAGTTGGAGCGATTACTTTACCGGATTAATGGCTGGCCTTGGCTGGCATATCCCAGAATATTTTAGCATGGACTACCTCTCTGCTAAACGCGGATTTGAAGAAGCCACACAATTATTAAGCACACACCAATCAATCGGTTCGAACCTACAAGAAGCCTTTTTAGCCTGGTCTAATGCACCTGAGCTCTTTGGCCAAAAAATCATCCTCGACTTTCCTGCCCTGGCCATCGTAATTGCCATTACAGCGCTCATTTATAGGGGTGTTAAAGAAACCAAAAACGCCTCAAATATTATGGTAGCTATCAAACTTATTGTGGTAGCAATGGTTATTGTAGTAGGCGCATTTTATGTTAATCCGGCCAACTGGACACCATTTGCGCCAAACGGAATGAGTGGTGTAATGAAAGGTGTGTCCTCCGTATTCTTTGCCTATATTGGTTTTGACGCCCTGGCAACTACTGCAGAGGAATGCAAAAATCCCCGAAAAGATCTTCCCAAAAGCATGGTGGCCTCCCTAATTATTTGTACTATTTTATATATCCTAATAGCCTTAGTGCTTACGGGAATGGTAAACTACACAGAATTGGGTGTGGGTGATCCCCTTGCATTTGTTTTCGAAAAAGTACAACTACCCTGGATGCAAGGCATTGTAGCGGTTAGCGCAGTTATTGCAATGGCAAGTGTATTGCTTGTTTTTCAAAATGGTCAACCTCGCATTTGGATGAGCATGAGCAGAGATGGCCTTTTGCCAAAAAGATTCAGCGAAATTCACCCAAAATACAAAACCCCTTGGTTCGCCACAATTATTACTGGAATATTAGTGGCTATCCCTGCCCTTTTTATGAACCTCAAAGAAGTTACCGACCTTTCAAGCATTGGAACTCTTTTTGCTTTTGTTTTGGTGAATGCAGGAGTAATAAAAATGGAAAGCCATAAAAGTGAATACCATACCGGATTTAAAGTTCCATATATAAACGGCAAATACTATGTTCCTGCAATTTTCATATTGGCCTTAACAACAGTGTTTTTGCTGAATCAAAATGCGTTTGTAGAGTTCTTTTGTTTTAAAAATTTTTGGCACCAAATGCCTTTGCTCGCATTCCTAATATTATCTTTCTTTATGGCTATATTTTCTTATTTGAGAAACTACTCTTTAATTCCTGTTGTTGGGCTATTAAGCAATTTTTACTTAATGACAGAGCTAGGACTGTCAAATTGGATTGGCTTTAGCATATGGCTTGTATTTGGCCTAATTATCTATTTTTCATTTGGTGTTAAAAACAGCGCCTTACTTAAAACAAGAAATTAATCCTTTTTGGGCATTTAACTTCAAATTTCAGCACTTTATCAAACAATTTTGGCATTATAGCTATTATAGCTTGTATGTGGTTTTAATGAGCCTACTTTTGCACAAATTTCTACACCTAATTTCAATAGCTTGAAAAACATTGTCCTTTTTGCCCTCCTTGGGCTTTCCTTATCTGCCTTCGCACAAAACAAAAAACACAGCATAAGCGGTAATATTACCGATGCAAAAAATGGAGAGGAGCTTGTTGGGGCAACCATTTCTGTTCAATCCCTAAGGGTTGGGGCAACCACAAATGCCTATGGATTTTACTCCCTTTCTTTACCTGCAGGAACCTACGAGATTGAATTTTCTTACGTGGGTTACCAAACCCAGAAAAAACAAATCAACCTAGAAACCGACCAACGTTTCAATATTGAATTGGTAGAATCAAAGAAAGAACTAAAAGAAGTTGTCGTTAAAACAGACAAAATTAACGCAGATAATGTTACCCAAAACAAAATGAGCGTTGTAAAATTGGATGCCAAACAGGTGAAACAAATTCCAATTTTATTAGGTGAAGTAGATATTATCAAAGCAATCCAACTCCTTCCCGGTGTGCAAGCGGCAGGCGATGGTAGCACAAATTTTATCGTTCGTGGTGGTAACATAGACCACAACCTCGTATTGCTAGATGAGGCAGTAGTATACAATCCATCGCATGTTTTAGGCTTCTTCTCTACATTTAACGGAGATGCTGTGAAAGATTTTGAAATTTATAAAGGGGGAATCCCCGCCCAATACGGTGGCCGATTAGCAAGTGTATTAGACGTACACATGAAGGATGGTAATACCAAAAAACTAGGTGTTACGGGTGGTATAGGCATTCTGTCTTCTCGATTAACAATTGAAGCTCCAATTATTAAAGACAAATCTTCCTTCCTTATCTCAGGTCGCAGAAGCTATTTCGATGTTTTCTTTCCCCTATCCTCACAGCTCAGTGATGTTACGGCCTATTTTGGCGATTTAAACATTAAATTAAATTACGTGCTTAGCCCAAAAGATAAATTATTTCTTTCTGGATATTTTGGAAAAGACGCATTGGGTTTTGGCGGGTTTGCAGGTTTCGGATGGGGAAATAATACCGGAACACTCAGGTGGAATCACGTTTTTAACAGTAAACTGTTTTTAAACACAAGCCTCATTTATAGCAGGTATAACTATAACCTCGATTTTAAATTAAGCGAGAATTTAAACTTTACCCGAACCAATTACATAGACGATTTAAACCTCAAAGTAGACGGAAGCTATTTTGCCAACGCAAACAGCATTTTTAAATTTGGAATGAAGCTGAACAACTATGTTTTTCTGCCCGGTAAAATTGATAAAATAACAGAAGGTTCGGTAATTGACCCGCAATCTTTACCCAAAAAGAAAGCCATTCAAGAAGATTTTTATGCGTCTCATAGTTACAAATTTGGAGTTCGCTTGAGCGCAGAATATGGCGCTAGAGTTTCTATATTTTCAAATATTGGCGACGGTAGATCGCTCAATTATGTAAATGGAACACCAACCATCATTGAAAATGGCTTTGTAAAACAAAATGCTTTCGATCCAAATAATAAATATACCTATTACAAATCTGGCGAAATTTATAATACAAATTTCGGTTTCGAACCTCGCCTAAATTTAAGCTATTTACTAAGCGAAAACAGCTCTATTAAAGCCTCCTATAACCGCATGTACCAATACATGCACCTTATTCAAAATATTACCGCATCAACCGGACAGGAGTTCTGGACACCTACGGATCAATACATTAAGCCGCAACAAGCTGATCAAGTAGCTATAGGTTATTTTAGAAATTTTATGGACAATAAAATTGAATTCTCTGTGGAAACCTATTACAAAAAGTTAAAGAACACAGTAGAGCTCAGAAATGGAGCCGATATTCAATTTAATGAGGCCATAGAAGCCCAAGTGGTGGCTGGCCAAGGACGTGCATATGGCGTTGAGTTTTTTGCAAGAAAACAAAGCGGTAAAACAACAGGGTGGATTGGTTATACCCTCTCTAAAAGTGAGCGGCAAGCAAACAATATCAACAACAACCAATGGTATTCATTCCGCTTTGATAGAACAAACTATTTCACATTTGTGATGAACCAACAGATAAACGAACGTATAAGCGTTTCTGGAAACTTTATTTATGCAACAGGTGAAGCCTTTTCTCAAGCAAGTCAGAAATACACCATTTTTGGCGAAAAAAATCCATCTATTTATTACGGGGTTAGAAACGGCGCACGCTTCCCCGCATATCACCGAGCAGATGTTTCACTCACCATTGCACGAAAGAAAAAACCTGGTAGAACCTATAAAAATGAAAGTGATATAGTAATTGCTGTTTACAATGTTTATGGACATAAAAATGCTTACACCCTGTCCTATAACACGGTTGATAATGTGCCTATAATTTACAAGTGGTATCTGTTCACTTTTGTTCCGTCAATTACCTATAACTTCAAATTCTAAGCAGCTAAAAAATGAAAAAAATATTTTTAAATATATTCTTATTAGCTCTTGCCTTTTCTGCTTGTAAAGAAAAAGTAAGCATTGAAATGCAAGACGCCAATCCTTTGCTAGTTGTAGAAGGAGAGCTTACAACCGAAACAGATAGTTCTTTTGTTCGCCTAAGTTTAAGTAGCAATTATTATACAGCAGCAGAGCCTACAATGGTTAAAACAGCTCAGGTAAGTGTAAATGGAGTTCCCTTCCTTTTCGATCCAACAAAAAATCTTTATAAACCAGAATTGGGGTATGTGGGAAAAACAGATTCTACCTATAACCTTTTAATTAGTTATGACAGTAAAATATTTACTTCTACGGCAAAGCTTGAAAGAATGTTTAGGGTAGATAGTTTTTTCCAAACATGGAAAGAGGCTGAGGGTTTTTTGCCAGCCGGATATTCTGTGAGTTACGCTGGTTACGATGATAGGCCACTTATCAAATACACCTATTTCGTCAACGGAAAAGTGGATTCAGCAACCCAACAAGACTCCTTTGCTAGACAAAGGGTTTTATGGGATAACTCCCAAACTCCTGCTAACAAACAGTATGTCTTCGAAGTGCCTTTTGCGCGCTTCAAATCCGGTGAAACTTATTTGGCAATTTTTAGGTCAGTAGACAAAAACATGTACGACTTTATTAGAGAAACCAACAGTCAAAACCCTAATATTCCTGGTCCTTTTCAAACACCTCCAACAAATCTGCCAACAAATATAACGGGTGGCGCCTTGGGCTATTTTGCCACTTACGACGTAAAACGATGGCGATACACAGTCAAATAATAATTTATTTAGACCATACTGCTCTTTTTCACGTTTCATTCTCATAGTTTTGTAATATGAGATTGAAAAGCCTCTTGGCTGCCTTTTTATTATTGCTTTGCCTAAACTCAAAAGCACAAATAGATAGCAGCGAAATAAACGACGAACCAAGTGATTGGATCAAACCGAATAATGACGAAAAATCAAGACTCGGAATTGTTATGGGCGTACAACTTAGTACCCTCGGTGGCAATGAAATACCAAATAATAAATTGATGTTTGGATTGTTGGGAGGGGGTTATGGAAGACTTAATTTTAAATATGGCATTTCCCTTCAACAAGCACTACAAGTATCTTTTCGAGGTGGCGATTTTAATACCAGCGCAGGAAATATTAGTGCCATTAGATTGCTTTATTTTGATGCGCCATTTTTGCTTTTTAAGCAATTGGGAAAAGCAAATAAACACAAGATAGGTGCCGGTATTCAATATTCTCATCTCTATAATACCGCCCTTTATTACAGTAAAAAAAGTTACCCCACAGGTCAAGCACCTCGCTTAGATAAAAATGATTGGCTTCCACTGCTTGCATACCAATACCAATTTGATTATTTCGCGCTTCAATTAATTGCAAAAAAGGGCGCACGCAACCTAAACCTTGGATATGAATGGCCTGCAGATGGAAACGCAAATCCATTGGCAAATAAAGGTGGAAATTTAAATGCGCTTATCCTCGAATTAAACTTAATATTTTAACATGTTCTCCCGCCAAAAACTCATCACCGAAATCAACAAGAAAAAATCTTTTTTATGTGTTGGTTTAGATACAGATCTTACAAAAATACCTAAACATCTTTTGTCGGAACCAGATCCTGTCTTTGCCTTTAACAAAGCCATTATTGATGCAACAAAAGATTACTGTGTTTCCTATAAAATAAATACGGCCTTCTTTGAGGCAGAGGGCGCTAAAGGTTGGGAAAGCATGCAACGCACCTTCAATTATTTGCCAAAAGATTGCTTCACTATTGCCGACGCCAAAAGAGGCGATATTGGAAATACCAGCAACCAATATGCAAAGGCTTTTTTTGAAACCTTAAATGCAGATAGCCTTACTCTAGCACCATACATGGGCAACGATTCTTTAGCGCCGTTTTTTGAATACCCCGGTAAATGGGGAATTGTTCTTGCCCTTACCTCTAATCCAGGCAGCGCAGATTATGAACAACAAAAAATTGGCGAAGAGTTTCTTTTCGAAAAAGTCCTCGCAAATACATGCAAAATTGGTTCAGACGAAAATTTAATGTTCGTAGTAGGCGCTACAAAACCACAAGAATTCAACATTATTCGCAAACACGCTCCCAAACACTTTCTTCTCGTACCTGGAGTTGGTGCACAAGGCGGTAGTCTGGAAGGGGTTGTTAAATACGGAAAAATTGAGGACATTGGTTTATTAATAAATGCATCTAGAAGCATTATTTACGCCTCCAATGGTGAAGATTTTGCGGATGCTGCAGCAAAAGAAGCAAAAGCACTTCAAAACCAAATGGCAGCGTTTATTTAATATCCATGTTCTGGATTCAGCTCTTTATCCTTCTTACCTTAATTCTGGTAGGTGCCAGAATGCAAGGTATTGGCCTAGGCTTAATGGGCGCCTTTGGCACCCTAATTTTTGTTTACGGTTTTGGCTTACCCATCGGAAAAGCACCAATTGATGTAATGCTAATCATACTTTGTGTGATTACAGCGGCATCCTCTTTACAGGCTAGTGGCGGAATGGATTACCTAATAAATATTGCCGAAAAAATAATTCGTAAAAACCCAAACCATATCACCTTTGTTGGGCCATTCGTTACATTTATTTTTACTATGTTGGCCGGCACGGCGCATATTTGCTATTCCCTTTTACCCATTATTTCAGAGGTATCGCTTAAGAAAAATATTCGTCCAGAAAGGCCTTTAAGCATTGCAGTTATTGCTGCGCATTTTGGAATTACCGCAAGCCCAATAAGCGCCGCAACTATTGCTATCTTGGGCGAACTCAATGCCATTCCGGGAAATACTATTAGTCTGGGTAATGTGCTTGCTATTGTTTTTCCTGCTACAGTAATTGGGCTTTTTGCTGGAGCTCTAGTGGCTAGTCAGTTGGGAAAAGAACTAAACCAAGATCCAGAATTTATTGACAAGCTAAACGACCCGGCATTCGCTAATTCACTCAAAGAATTGCAATCCAAATCAAGCAAGCCTTCTTCTTTTAATCAATCCGCAAAATCATCTGTTTTTGTTTTTTTATCCGGCGTTTTTTTGATTGTAATCTTAGGAATGTTTTCTTCACTTCGCAAAACAAGCATGGCGGAGACCATTCAACTCATTATGCTTTGCGTTGCCCTTATTAACTTATTTGTTGGCAAAATTAACCCTGCACAAATCTCTCAAGCAAGTATTTTTAAAACAGGCGCACAGGCTGTTCTCTGTATCTTTGGTGTGGTATGGATGAGTGATACCTTTATTTCGGCAAATCAATCTTTTTTAACAATCAAGCTTCAAAGTATTGTCACAGAATATCCGTGGGTGTTTTCTATTGCCACATTTCTAACAGCCAGCTTATTGTTTAGCCAAGCCGCAACCGTCAAAGCAATTATGCCCCTCGGCATTAAATTAGGTATATTACCGGCTTCATTAATAGCCATGTACCCTGCCGTAAACGCAGATTTTGTAATTCCAAGTTACCCAACGTTGGTAGCTGCAATTAATTTTGATAAAACCGGAACAACTAAGATTGGAAGATTTTTATTAAACCATAGCTTTATGTTACCCGGTCTCGTTACCACTTTTGTGACCGTTTTAAGCGGCTTTGTTTTGTCTCGACTAATCTTGTAGCTATTTTGTTTTTGGTGCCTTAAAGGCGCTTTAATTTCTTTTTTGGCGGAATTTTTTTCTTACAAAAAGGCCCCGCAAATTGCGGGGCCCGAAATTTTTTTAAATGCCGCCTATTTTACCAACCTAAAATATAGGCAAATATTAATGGCGCTACAATTGTAGCGTCACTTTCTACAATAAATTTAGGTGTATGTATATCTAGTTTACCCCAAGTAATCTTTTCGTTAGGAACCGCGCCGCTGTAAGACCCATATGAGGTAGTTGAATCACTAATTTGGCAGAAATAACTCCAAAATGGAATTTGATTCATTTCCATATCTTGGTACAACATTGGCACCACACAAATTGGAAAATCACCCGCTATACCTCCACCTATTTGGAAAAATCCAATTCCTTTTCCTGCAGAATTTTTAACGTACCAATCTGCTAACCAAGCCATATACTCAATACCCGATTTCATAGTACTGGCTTTAATTTCATTCTTAATTACATAAGAAGCAAAAATATTACCCATGGTAGAATCTTCCCAACCTGGAACCACAATAGGTAAATTGCGTTCTGCAGCGGCCAACATCCATGAATCTTTGGGGTCAATTTCATAATATTGAGCCAATTCACCGCTATTCAAAATTTTATACATGTACTCATGCGGAAAATAACGCTCTCCTTCATTGTCTGCATCTTTCCAAATTTTATAAATATGTTTCTGTAAACGTCTAAATGCTTCCTCTTCGGGAATACAAGTATCTGTTACGCGGTTATAATGATTCTCCAATAAATCCCATTCATCCTGTGGCGATAAATCCCTATAATTGGGTACACGCTTGTAATGAGAATGCGCAACCAAATTCATAATATCCTCTTCTAAATTAGCACCTGTACAAGAAATAATATCAATTTTACCCGCACGAATCATCTCTGCTAATGACTTTCCTAATTCAGCTGTACTCATAGCTCCAGCAAGGGTTACCATCATTTTTCCACCTTCAGTTAAATGTGTTTCATAACCCTTTGCGGCATCAACCAATGCAGCAGCATTAAAATGCTTGTAATGTGTCTCAACAAATTGAGAAATAGGTCCTTTATTCATTTTTTTATTAATTATTATTGTCCTTCAAATTGACCAATAAAGCGAACATCATTGGTAAAATAAGTTCTTAAATCCTTCACTTCATACTTCAACATCGCAATACGTTCTATACCCATTCCAAAGGCAAAACCACTATATTTTTCTGGGTCGATCCCACTCGCTTTTAAAACATTTGGATCAATCATTCCACAACCTAAAATTTCCAACCAACTGGTATGTTTACAAACATTACAACCTTTCCCTTTACACAATAAACAACTGATATCCATTTCTGCACTCGGTTCAGTAAAAGGAAAATAACTCGGTCTAAATCTAACATTTACATCCTGCCCAAATAATTCTTGAATAAAATAAAATAAGGTTTGTTTTAAATCTGCAAAACTTACTTTTTCATCAATATAAATTCCTTCTATTTGGTGAAAAAAACAATTGGCTCGAGCCGATATAGCCTCGTTTCTATAAACCCTTCCAGGCATAATTGCCCTAATTGGTGGTTTTTGATTTTCCATTAACCTCACCTGTACAGATGAAGTATGCGTTCTTAAAGCAATATCCTCTGAAATAAAAAATGTATCCTGCATATCTCTAGCAGGATGATTAGGCGGAAAATTTAAGGCAGAAAAATTATGCCAATCATCTTCTATTTCTGGACCTTCAGCATATACAAAACCCAATTTTTTAAATATTTCTATTACCTCATTTTCAATAAGAGATAATGGATGACGTGATCCGCTAAATGATTGTTCTGAGGGGAGCGTTAAATCTAAATAAACCTGCGATTTTTGCTTTTTACTTTTTACATGTTCAAGCTGGGCCTCTTCCCATTTTTGTTGCGCTTTTTGTTTTACCTGGTTCAATAAAGCTCCCATTTCTTTTTTCATTTCAACGGGAACAGTTTTAAACTGCTCAAACAAATCATTTAACTCTCCCTTCTTAGCTAAAAATTTTAAACGGAATAATTCAACTTGTTCGTTGTGTTTTATTTCAAATTCTTCAATTTGATTTTTTAACTTTTCTAATTGCTCTTTCATTCCTATTTATTTTCGAAACCAAAGGTAGTTTAATGATATCCTTTCTTCCAAAAGTTTTAAACCAACACAATGTATTATTCTTATATATACCTTTTAAATTGTTTTATTAGTAGAGATGTGATTATGGTTGATAAAGCTTTTTAATATGTCTTGTTTTTATACTTATTAAAATTACTTAACAATATATTAACTTAATAAATTATTGATTATTAAATATTTATAGAAAATACACACACCTGTTAATTAATGTCTTAACAGTTGTTTGGGGAGAAAATAATTTATACTTTTTTGTGTACCCAACGTTTAAAAAGTCGCAGCAACTCTAGACTAATTCACATTGCGACATTTTATAAAACTTGTGTACACGCTAATTATACTTTATAAACGCAGTTGTGAACAAATACGGGAAATTGTCGCATTTAAAATAACACCTTAAATAATTGATTATTAATTATTTATAATATTATTAAAATCTATACTTTGTTCAATGTCCCAATATGCTTTTACTATTATCTCTTGTTTTACATAAAATACGCGTTCTGCCTGCTGTCTTTTATTAAAATTACCATTATCCCAAATTCCATTATTATTCAAATCTTCAATAATCTTAATCTTATAATTACCTGGTATAATATAATTCCAATTAATTATTTGAGGAGTTTTACCTTTTATTTCTGCTTGTACTTTTTCATCTGCTGTAACTTCTACCAGTTGAATAATTAAATTAGTAGATCCAGTATAATTTGCTTTAATTATTAGGTTACCATAATCTTTAGCGCCCTTAATAGAAAAGGTACTAAATAATGATTTATTATACCTATCAAACACATTTTTATATATAGAATCCTTAATGAGAATACTATAATTTTTACCTTCAATAAATGGATAATATACAACCGTTTTAAATTTATTTATCTGTCTACTATAACTAGGTATAAAAGCTATTGTATCCTCTTTAAATTGTATTTTACTTATTGGTAAACTATCAAGGGGTATATTGCTATTAAAATAAATGCTATCACCTGTTTTTATTGGTAACTGCATTTGCAGTTGAAACTCTGGATATTTACTTTTTGCTTTAGGTCTTACAAAGGCATAATAACTGGTATCAGCAGTTTTAATATTAAATATTTGTATTGCTGTATCCATATGATTAGGTATGTATAACACAACCGTATCAATTGCATTTTTACCTGGTATTAAGGTTGAATAATATTTATTTATTCCTACAGGTTCTATATTAATGTTTTTAGGTTTGTATACAGGAAATAGAAACTTACCCTTTTGCTTATGTATACTATCTAAAACAGTATTTTCTTCATGTAATTCTGGCTCAATTAAAAATAATTTTCTTGGTATATTTTCTATATCCGTTATTACAGGATAATTAGTGAAAGATATGAGCTCATTTTTTTGGTATTTATTATCTGCACTTGCATCCTTAAATCCAAACATATAAAAAGTATCTTGTGGTAAATTTTCAATAATATAACTTCCATCTTCTTTACTCTTTGCAAAATAATTTGGATAATTTTTTTGTAAAGTTGTATCTGTAAAATTTGCCTTTTTGTATAAGCCAACTACAATATCTTTTTCTGGTTTATTAGTAAATGCGTTGTATATAAACCCCCCAACATGATTGGAGTCTAATAAATCCCCACTTGCAAATACATAAGAAAAATTACTAAGCACATTACCCTCATTAATATCTACAATAGAATTACCAAAATTGATGGTATATGTTGTATTTTTTTCTGGCCTACTGCGCATAAATACAATCTCAATATTCTTCCCAATAGACTCAATTTGTGGCTTATCCTTAAGGTAAGGTGATATAACTATTTGCGAAGGATCTTTTATTTGAACATACTCATCAAAGCGTATGGTAATTTTATCTGCTTCAAAATGTGTTGATTTATTTATTGGTTTACAGCCAATTACTTTTGGAGGGGTATCATCTTTTTTCCCTCCAGTGGGTGCTACTTGTTGCGCACACGAAAACACCAGAAACAAGAATGAAAGACCAACACAATGTTTGAGTCTCATCTTATTTATGCTTTACGATAAACATAACACTAGAGTAATTACCTGTAAACCAAGCATTTATTATAGAAAATACACCTACTATTCCACCCTTTATAAAACCAAATTTATGTTTCTGGTGGTATTCACTCCTCATTGAAATATATGGGGCATCAAATAGCATTGATTTTTTTCTAACTACCTTAAAACCATGCTTCTCCATTAAATATTCAAAACTTTTAGGTGTAAAATGAAACAAATGACGAGGAACATCATAGCCATCCCAAAATTGTTTGTAATACTTTGCATCATATGAATTTGAAATTGGAACGGCTATAAACATCGTTCCATTTGGCTTTAATATGCGTTTTAAAAGAGTCATTCGCTCATCAAGTCTATAAACATGTTCCATAACATGCCATTGTGTTATAACGTCAAAAGAAGCATCGTTTAAAGTATTTAGTTCTCCTTCTGGCAAAACGTTTATAGCGAATTGGTTTTTAACGTACTCAATTGCTTCTTGTGAAACATCCGCCCCTTTAGCATCAAATGTTTGATCTAAGGTTACCCCATTAAGAAAATACCCTAAGCCACAACCAAGGTCCAATAGGCTTCCAGAATTATGAAATTGTTTGATGGTTTGTAATTTACTGCCAATACTAAAATTTCTAACCCAATCATAAATTTTATAGGTTACCCCTAATTCAGACTTATCATTTCCTGAGTGGGAGATATAATTATTGGATTGGTAATATCTTCCAACCTCCTCCTCTTTGGGTCTTACCGAAGTAAACTGAAGGCTACAATTTTTACAACTTACAATTGGGAAGCTCTCACCGCTTGCAACGTAATCCTTACATTCAAATAGGTCGATAAATTCTGTTTGCTTACAAACAGGGCATTGTTCAATTTTTTCCACGTTGCAAAATAAAGAAATTATCTACCCAAATGCACCATTAGAATTGAAACATCTGATGGCGATATTCCACTTATTCTAGATGCCTGTCCTAAAGTGGCCGGTCTTTGTTTAATTAATTTTTCTCTAGCCTCAATTGAAATAGATTTTACCAGATGATAATCAAAATCTTCGCGAATCTTAAAGTCTTCCAATCTTTCCATTTTATCTACCAATTGCTTTTCCTTCTCCAAATAACCTTCGTATTTTATTTGAACCTCTGCCTGTAAAATGGTTTCTTTGGGTATTTCTCCTGCAAAAGCATTCAGCGTTGGAAGCGCTGCTATCATATCAATTAAGCCTATTTGTGGTCGACCCAATAATTGATTTAATTTATAATTTTGCGGTATTGGACTGGTTTCAAATTTATTTAAAAACGGATTAGCCTCGTTTGGTGTAACCGACGTTTTCACCAGGAAATTAATGAGCGATTGGGTGTCGGCTATTTTCTTATCTACTGCCATTAATCTCTCATCAGACGCCAATCCAATTTTAGCAGATTTTTCTGTAAGCCTAACGTCGGCATTATCCTGTCTAAGCACAAGCCGGTATTCTGCCCTAGATGTAAACATCCTATATGGCTCATCGGTTCCTTTGTTTACCAAATCATCAATTAAAACACCGATATATGCTTCTGATCTTGATAATATAAATGCCTCTTTTTCATTGATTTTTAGGTGCGCATTAATTCCTGCCATCAAGCCTTGGCAAGCAGCTTCTTCATATCCTGTTGTGCCATTTATTTGACCAGCGAAATATAGGCCAGAAACAAGTTGCGTTTCTAAACTTAACTTCAATTGTGTAGGGGGAAAATAATCGTATTCTATAGCATAACCCGGCCTAAACATTTTTGCATTTTCAAAACCAGGTATCAACTGTAATGCCCGGTATTGAACAGCTTCTGGCAAACTTGTAGAAAACCCATTCACATATATTTCTACTGTATTCCAACCCTCTGGTTCTACAAATATTTGATGCCTATCTCTTTCAGCGAACCTATTAATTTTATCTTCAATAGATGGGCAATATCTAGGACCTAAGCCTTGTATTCTTCCGGCATACATTGGAGAATCATCAAAGCCGGTTTTTAGCACATCATGCACCTCTTGGTTGGTATATGTTATCCAGCAAGATCGCTGAGTTGTTGCATTCGTGGTAATAGAAGAATACGAAAACTTTTCAGGTTCTTCATCTCCTTTTTGCTCCTCCATTTTGCTATAATTCAACGACCTTCCATCTATTCTTGGGGGGGTTCCTGTTTTCATTCTTCCAGAAGTAAATCCCATTTTTTGCAAACTTTCAGTTACGCCTTTTGCCGATGCCTCACTTATTCTTCCCCCACCAAATTGCTTTCTTCCAATATGAATAATGCCATTTAAAAAAGTACCACTTGTTACTACCACAGACTTTGCCAAAATAGTGTGACCCATAGACGTTACAACCCCTGTTATAGAGCCATTATCACTGAGTAATTCATTTACAGAATCTTGCCAAAAATCAACATTTCTACATTGCTCCAAATGTTCCCGCCAATATTGACTGAATAACATTCTGTCGTTTTGAGTTCTTGGGCTCCACATGGCAGGGCCTTTTGACCTGTTTAACATCCTAAACTGAATAGTTGATAAATCTGATATAATACCAGAGTACCCACCAATAGCATCAATTTCTCTTACAATTTGACCCTTAGCAATACCGCCCATAGCCGGGTTACAGCTCATCTGGGCAATCTTATTCATGTCCATCGTAATAAGCAGAACACTCGACCCCAGGTTGCTAGCCGCCGCCGCCGCTTCGCATCCGGCATGACCAGCACCAACAACAATTACATCATATTTTTTAAACATACTAATTTTGTTATTCAATTGTTTTCACGTGAAACATGGCATTAATACTTTGCTAAATACTTTGCTTCTTTAGCCCGCATCTCAACAATTTCCCTTTTAGTCTTATCTCCATATCCAAGCAAATGAAGAAGACCATGAACCATTACGCGCAATAACTCTAATTCAAAGCTTACCCCCATTAGCATTGCGTTATCCTTTATTCTATCAATACTTAAATACAAATCCCCTTCTATTATACCAACCCTATCACTCAAGTCAAAGGTTATAATATCTGTATAATAATCATGGCCCAGGTGTTCTCTATTTACTTGCAGCAAATATTCATCTGTACAGAAGTTATAGGAAAGGTTTTCAATTTGAGCCTTTTCAGACAATGCCACATTATTAAGCCAGTTTTCAACTTTTGTTTTATCAATTTTAGGCCTCTTATTGATATTATTAAAACTGATAATATTATTCAAGTACGGTAATGTTGCCATGTATCTCTATTGTTTTTTCTCCTTGATAAACCTTCGCAATAAAGAAATATACACCTGTTGGCACATATTCTCCTGCATTATTCTTAGCAAACCATCCACTAATAAAATTATCGGTATTATATTCTAATTGTCCCCACCTGTTGAATATTTGAATACTTGTTTTGCTAAGATCTATGCCAGCCCCACTAAAGGTGAATGTTTTGTTTATTCCAAATACGCTAATTGCATTTGGGTAATAAATGTTTCCAGTTTTGATATAGCAAGCAATATTACTTTTTGAAACACCACTTCCGCCATTTTCTAAAGCCTCAATATAATAGCAATCTACCGATTGATCTGTTTCTGGTAAGGAATAGAAACTGTCCATTGTGTTATTTGGCAATGCCATGAAGTTGCTTGCGTTTGTAATAGTATTGCCTGATGCTCTGTATATTGTGTAGAATTTAACACCAGCGTTCCACGTGAAATATTTGCCCCAACTTAAATCTATATACAGATTTTTTTTGTTTAGGGTTAATACAATATTGTTAGAATTTGTGCTCGAATCACTACTTATTCCACACACGTTTTTACCAATAATATAATAGTTGTGATTTGCTTTGATATCAGCCGATGCGTCTTCATAAACTATTTCACTTGGTCCAAATGAGTGCAAAAATACAGGAGATTCATTTTGGTGAACTCTAAATAAGTCTATTGCACCATAATCACTTATTGGGTTTCTTGAAATTTGAATCTCCACATTATTGTTTGTGTTTAGGCCAACTTGCTTGATTAATGTGTTATGTGGGCTATTTGTTTTTCCAGAATTTAGGGTGTAAGTGGAATTTGAACTGGCGCTTATTTTTCTGAATAGATCTATTTTTTCAGCCCTAATAAAGTATTGGTAAATGTTGTTTTTAGAAATATCATTATCGGTATAGTTTTGAATAGTTGGATTAAGACTATCAATTAATAAGAATGCACCTGCGTTTGTTTTTTTGAAGAGGAAATATTTTCTAGTATTCCAGCCTATATATTTAGTCCATTTTAAGCTCACCTCGTTTTTGCATGTATCTATGGTGCCAGACATCCATATTGTTTTATGTAAATAGTTGCCATAATCTTTCCTATTATCACAACTATCAGCACTTGTGATATCGTAGCTTAGGGCCTTGTTTCTAGGGTCGTTTGGACTGTTGTCAATAAAGAAGGTGTCCTTGTAGTTTTCTGCCAAACGTGGATCTGGCCTATCATAATTATATAAATAATAAGAACTGAAGTCGGGTGTTTTATTGGAAGTCCAACCTAAGTATATTTTGTTTGTTATTGGGTCAATACTAACAGAATCCAAAATACTTGAATCTGGCTTGATGTCGTCTATGGCTAATGTATCTGTGGAGCTGTTGAATGTGTCTGTACCGCACAATCTTTGGAAGGCTAAGTAATAACGCCAATCTTTTGTGCTGGGAACATTTGCGTTTAGGTGTAGATAGTTTTTACCACTAGTTGTTATGCCAGAGTCTATGCCAAAAAAGGATTGACCAATTGCATCTCGACCATATATTTTAAGCGTGTTTAGCAGGATACAGGTGTCTGGATAAATTTGCCAATTAATACTATTATTGTTCCCGCCATTGCATACCCTTACCAGCTTTATTTTTTGTCCGAAAGTTTGAAAGGACAACAGTGTGATCCATATGATAAAAACTATTTTTTTCACTTTTTCCCAACTACCATTTCAACGATATTTTCGTTAGCTAAGTATTTATTTGCTAAATGCTGTAATTCTTCTGCACCTATTTCATTTAAAATTTTAACAAAGTCTGGGTAATAGCTATCGGAAAGCTTATTGTCTATCATTATTTTTAACCGATCTGCTAATGAGAATGGACCGTCTAGACTTCTTAGAAAGGAACCTAAATAGTAGTTTCTAGCAGTATCAATTTCGTCATTAGGTATTGGTTCGGCACAAATACGAGCAAGTTCCTTGTAAATTTCTGATAGACCACTTTCTCTATTTTTTGAGTTCATATCAGAGTCAATATACCAAACGGAAGTGCCTTTAAATGGCTCTAAAACCGAATAAATACCATAGGTTAGGCCTTTGTCTTCCCTGATGTTTTTCATTAGTCTTGAACCAAAATAGCCACCGAAAATTAAATTTAAAAATTGCAATTTTCTAAAATCTTCGTGGTCTCTTTGAATGCTAATTTTTCCAATTCTAATTGCAGATTGAACGGAATCGTTTTTTTCAATGAGGTGCTTTCCAATTTTGCTAATTGGATCAGGCATATGTAACTTATTTTCTTTGGGTTTAGAGAAAGGTTGTTCAGCCATTGATTTTTCAATAATATTAAGGGTTTCAATGCTATAACAACCGGATAACATTAAATATTTTAAGCCTTCTAGGTATTGATTTTTGTGGAAAATTTCAAGACTGTTTCTGTCAATTGAATTTATATTTTCTTTACTTGAAAATGCTGCGTAGGGGTGGTTTTCGCCAAGTAGGTTTTGGTAGAAATTTTTTCTGCACAGGTAACTATTTTTCTTTTCGTTTACGATTAATTTTTGAAGGCTGTTCTTTTTTTGAATATCTAGTTCCTTGGCTGGAAATATTGATTCTATAAGGGCTTCAAGAAATAGGGGCAAACAATTATTGAAATGCTTATCGAGGCAATATAAACTTGCCACTGCATCATCTGCATTGCACCTTGTTTGGAAATAGGAGCCATAAAAATCTAAAGATTCTGCCAAAGAAAGCGCGTTTCTTTTGTTAGTTCCTTCACTTAACATGCTTGCTGTAAAAGCTGCTTCCGCATTTTTTACTTGGTGAATGAGTCCCGCATCAAAAATAAAGTCGAGGCGAACAACGGGTTGAACACCCGCCTTAAGCGCATAAATTTTAAATCCTTGCTTTGTGTATCTGGTTTCATAGGCCGGAAAATGCAAGCGGTCTACCAAATGAAATGCAGGTGCTATATTTCTGTTTAGGCTCATGATTTTGCGTGATAATAAAGGGTGTTACAATTCTCTTCAACGAGCATGTTTTTAGCCACTTCTTGAAGAATTTCAGGGTTAACGGCTAGGTAATGGTCTATTTCGGTATTTACTAGCTCTATATCGCCCAAAAACTCTGCAAATGCTAGCTTCATTGCTCTGTTAAGCACATTCATATCTCCAAAACAAATATTGGTTTCGGTTTTATTTATCACTTTGCTGAGCTCGTTTTCCGAGATAAGGTTGTTTTTTAGAAATTCTATTTCTTCTAATATGGCGGCCTCTGCTGTTTCAAAACTTATTCCTTTCATTAGCTTTCCTTCAATGAGAAATAATCCAGGGTCTGCATCTCCACTGATATAGGTGTCTAGTTCGCTGAAGAGCCTTTTTTCTTTTACCAATCGATTAAAAAAGCGTGCAGATTTTCCAGAACCCAAAATATCTGATAGGAGGTCGCAGGCGTAATAATCTGGATCTAATCTACCACCCATGTGGTAGGCTTTTACAATTAGGTCAAGTGGCACATCGTTGTATACATGTTCCTTTCGCGCCTCAGTTTGTTTGGGTTCTTTTTCAAGCTCTGAAATAATTGTGTTTCGTATTTCAATTGGAGCAAACCACTTATTGACCAGCCTTTTAGTCTCTTCCAAACTCACATTACCAGCAACTACCAAAATGGCATTATTAGGCGCATAAAAATTAAAAAAGAATTCTTTTACCTGTTCAAGGTTAGCGGCTTCAATATGACCAATTTCTTTTCCAATAGTTGCCCAATTATAGGGGTGTTTTTGATAGGCAAGCGGAAGAATTTTTAGCCAAATATCCCCATAAGGCTGGTTTAGGTAGCGCTCTTTAAACTCTTCAATAACCACATTTTTTTGAACGTCTAAACTTTTTTGGTTAAAGTCTAAACTCAGCATTCTGTCGCTATCTAGCCAAAACCCGGTTTCAATATTATTTGCGGGAAGAGTTACGTAATAATTGGTAATGTCGTTACTGGTAAAGGCATTGCTTTCTCCACCAGCATCTTGAAGCTCCGTGTCAAATTCTTTTACATGTTTTGAACCACCAAACATAAGGTGTTCAAACAGGTGGGCAAAGCCAGTTTTATTAGGATCTTCATTTCTAGAGCCAACCCTATACAAGAGGTTCAGCGCACAAATTTGTGTGGCATCGTCGAAGTGATGAATGACAGTTAGGCCATTTTCAAGCGTGAATTTATGGTATTGGATCAAAGCTGTGGGTATTGTTAAGCACAAAGATAGGCGCTTCAATAGGGGCTTTTATGGCCCGCACTTCACAACATTGAACGATAAAATGTGAATTGTATGGCTTAAACCTCACCTTCCCATTTAGCCACAACATAGGTTGCCAAACAGTTTCCAATAACATTTACAGTGGTTCTACCCATATCCATCAATGCATCTACAGCTAATATTGCAAATGCTTTGGTTGGGTCGAGGCCTAAAGAGGCAACTGTGCTAACCAAAATTAAGAAAGATGCGCCTCTCACACCAGCAACGCCCTTGCTGGTAAGCATGAGAATTAAACACATTTGAATTTGCTGACCAATGCTTAAATCAATACCAGAAGCCTGTGCAATAAAAACCGATGCCAAAGAAAGGTATAAAGTTGTTCCATCTAAATTAAAACTATAGCCGGTTGGCAACACAAAGGCAACCACTTTTCGTGGAATACCCATCTCCTCTAAGCGCTCCATGGCTTTAGGGAGAGCAGCTTCAGAGCTTGCTGTAGCGAAAGCGATGGAAACCGGCTCGGAAATAGCGTTTAGGAAGCGTTTAAAAGGCAGCTTAACCAATAATCCTATTGGCACTAGCACGAGTGCGACAAATGCAAAGAGCGCTGCGTAAAGGGTTCCTACGAGCATAAACAAACTTCCTATTACACCCATTCCCAAACTGGCAACAGAATATGCCATTGCACCGCCCACCGCAAAGGGAGCAAAGAGCATAACCATATTGGTAAATTTAAACATTACTTCGCTCAAACCTTCTGAAAATAAGAGAACTGCAGCCTTTTTTTCTTGATTTTTTACAAGCGCTAAACCAATTCCAAATAAAATACTGAATATAACCACCTGCAGAATTTGGTTGTCTGAAACAGCTTTTGCAATGTTTTCTGGGAATATATCTAGGATTACATCATGACTTTGTTTTTGGGCTAAAAGGGTTTGTGCTTTTTCAATTTGAGCGTTTTGGGCATGTAAATCTGTGCCTATACCAGCCTTTGAAAGGTTAATAGATACAAGGCCTATGAAGAGTGCGACAGTGGTAACCAGTTCAAAATATACGATGGATTTAATTCCCATTCTTCCAACCTGTTTGATATTGGAGTGTCCGGCAATTCCAACCACCAAAGTACTAAATAATAAAGGGGCTATGATGGTTTTTATTAATCTTAGGAAGATATCACTGAGTACTTTTAGGTTTAATGCAATGCTTGGAAAGTCTGTTCCGATTGAAATACCAAGGAGCATTGCAATTAAAATCCAGATGGTTAAATTGCGCTTTACATAAGCGTAGCCGATGGAAATGCCTAGTGCGACCCAACGTAATAAAACCAATAAATTGAACGTTAATTGTCCGTTGTTAAGGTTTATTTGAAACCAATCTGGGTTTCCCACAAAAAACAGCAAACAAAACAATCCAAGAGTGAAAAGTGTGGCAATGAGTAGTCTTTTAGATGTCATCATTCCTCAAACTTACGAAGAAAAATAATGAAAAAAGAAATTAGGAATTAAACCTTCTTGTAATAACTTGCATCTTACAGAAACAAACTAAACTAAAATACCATGAAGAAAGCATTAATTTGGGGAACAATGGCCCTTATGGCGGCAAGTCTGCTATTTACCAGTTGTAA
>CANFHJ010000005.1 GCA_947446605.1 Bacteroidota bacterium
AATTTCTAGATTCATCTTCAAATATCAACGAAGACGATATTGTAAATAATTCTCAGGCTATTTACCAAAGTCAAATTCAGGAAAAAGAAATTAAAATATTGGAACAAGAAGCAATCTCCAAAGACCAAGCCGTAACTAAAAGCATATTATTCTCTATTGCATTTGTATTATTAGTAGGCGTTTTGTCTATTTATTTTTATTATAAATATAAATTAGAAAAGAAGAATAAGGATTTAATTGAGCTGTCTTTTAAAGCCGAGCAGTCTGAAAAAGATGCCTTGAACAATGCTATTGAAAAACAACTACTCCAAACAAAACTGCAAGATGAAGCGCTCAACAGACAAAAATTGGCACTTAATTCTAAAACAAATTTTGTAAGAAATATTAGCCATGAAATTAGAACACCACTGCACGCCATTAATGGGGTTACCAATTTATTATTGTTAGATAAGTTTTTATCTGTAGGACACAAAGAACAAATTGAGGTGCTTAAAACACAAACGCAAATCTTGGTTAATTTATTTAACTCTGTTCTAGATTACGACCAAATTGAACGCGGCGAAATTCATTTTCACCATGAAAGATTTGAATTGGGCGGAATGCTAAAAGAGCTAACAGATACATACGCAAATGAGGCAAAGAATAAAGGCATTGAATTTAGCACCCAACTAACGCCAGAGTTATTAGGAAACTATTTATCTGATGAACCAAAAATTAAACAAGTTCTCCAAAATCTAATTTCTAACTCCATTAAATTTACTGAAAAGGGGCAGATAAAACTAAGTATAATTAGAAAAGAAACAGGTAAAAACAACGACACCTTTCAATTTAAGATTACTGATACTGGTAAGGGAATAAACATAGAAAATAAAAAGCAAATATTCCAAGCATTTGAGCAAGCCGATATGTCGAATTTGCGTGAAAAACATGGAATTGGATTAGGTTTAACCATTAGCAATAAATTGGTAGAAGGCCTAGGTGGAATTCTAAAAATAGACTCTATACCTAATATAGGAACCAGCATATTTTTTGACTTAATTCTTAAAAGAGAAACACTAAAAGAAGAGCTTGAAGCCAAAGAAAAGGAAGAAGGCAACCTAATTGGGAAAAAAGCATTAATAGTTGAAGACATGGAAATAAATGCCATGTTGATGAAACGTTATTTGAAAAATATGGGTTGCGAATTTATGCATGCAACTAATGGCGAATTTGCAATTGAACTATTGAAAACACATCCGTTTGATTTTGTATTAATGGATTTACAAATGCCCGTAATGGATGGAATTACTTGCACTAAAGAAATTAGAAAATTAGAAAATACCGAAGTTAAAAATATTCCAATTATTGCCATTTCGGCTGCAAATGAAGATACCATAGTGAAAGAAGCAATGGAGGCCGGAATGAATAATTTTGTACTTAAGCCATTTGAATTTACAGAACTTACAAAAACTATTTTAAAAGAAATTAAAACAGGTAACGCATAAATAATTTCCATAATAGTTTAATATTTCTGTTGTTTAGTTGGCATAAGCCAACATTTTTTATTTATTTGTTGGTAAACTAAATGTATTACCATCACCTTGTCAAATCTTTATAAAAGTCCGTTTAACCTTGCTGTATTGGCCGCAGGCCTTGGTTTCTTTGTGGATGCCTTTGATTTGTTTCTTTTCAACATATACAGAATTCCAAGCTTAAAAGATTTAGGCTTAAGTGGCGCAGAGCTTACACATATTGGCGAAAACCTCTTGGCCATCCAAATGCTGGGCATGATGGTGGGCGGTGTATTAAGTGGCATTATTGCAGATTACCATGGCAGGGTTTATGTGCTTTTTGGTTCGATCCTATTGTATTCTTTAGCCAATATTGCCAATAGTTTTGTTACAGATGTAGATACCTATGCCATCATTCGTTTTCTTGCTGGTGTTGGCCTAGCGGGAGAGTTGGGCACCGGTATTACTTTGGTGAGCGAAAGCATGACCAAAGAAAAACGGGGTTATGGTACCATTTTGGTAGCAACACTTGGCGCCCTAGGTGCTGTTTGTGCTGGACTTTCTGGCGATTTTCTACCATGGCGCGACGCCTTTCTTTATGCAGGTATTGCTGGTTTGGTTTTGGTGTTATTTAGGTTCAATACCATGGAGCCAAGCATCTTTAGAAATGCCAAAGAAAACAACTCAAAAATTACCGTTTCATTTAAACTTTTTTTCACCAACAAGAAACGCTTTCTAACCTATTTGGCCTGTATTTTAATGGGTGTTCCTATTTGGTATTCCGTTGGATTACTCATTACTTTTACACCAGAAATAATGCAAGAAAATGGTCTCACTGGCACAAAACTTTCCTTATGCTTTATTTTGTTCCAATGCGGCGTAACTATTGGCGATTTAAGCAGTGGCTTACTGAGTCAGTATTTTAAGAGTAGAAAGAAAATATTATTTGCCTATATGGCCTTTGCTTGCTTGGCAAGTCTCAGACATTTTATTCTTATTTATACAGGGCAATCCCTTAATTTCAGTTCTTTTTTAATTGGTTTGGGCTGTGGCTATTTATCGGTATTTGTAACCAGCACAGCAGAACATTTTGGAACCAATTTGCGCGCTACCGCTACCTCAACAGTTACAAATTTTATGCGTGGCGCTATTACCATTTTAATTCCAATGACCTTATTTTTTCAAAGCAAATTTCAAATAACCTTAACAGCTTCACTTATTCCGGTAGGCATATTGGTTTGGCTAGCAGCCTTATTGGCTGTTTATTTACTGCCAGAAACCTATGGCAAAGAATTGAATTATGTTGAAGAATAAATATAGGTAAATTACTTCTTAAACTGCGTGCCGCAACGCTTGCAATATTTCCAATCTTTCTTAAGCCTACCACACCTATTGCACGATTCCATTACTTTAACACCTGGATTTGTAATGCGCTGGTATAGATAAATGATGCCTGCAAGAAGCATTAATAATCCTACCAGGCAAATAGCTCCAATTTTTTTCATGGGTATCAATTCTTAAATTTCTTCCAAGTGCACATATTCATTAAAAAGTTGCAGTAACTTTTCATTAGGATCGGAACAAAAACCAGGGTGAATTTTAGAACATTGCAACATGGTGCTTCTGGTAGCGGTTAACCAACGAAACCTTTCTGCAGGTATATACTGTGCAATAGCTCCTCCCGATGGCAATCCCTCAGCAATGTTTACAAACGCGCTTAAATTGGCCTTAACGAGCGCAATATCGCAATTGGGGGCAAAGGATTGCAAGCGCGTTTCATTGAGTTGAATTTTTGCACCAATGAAATTTAAATCCTTACAGAATACAATTACACCCACATTTATAAACTCCTCCCGCTCTACCTGAGGTACAAAGCGCAAAATGGCATACTCAAATACGTTGTTATTGGGCATGGGCAATCTCCTCCATAAAAATATTTGAATGGCTTAACCTGTTTATTAAATAATTGGCGTAGGCATTTCTTTGTTCTTCAATACTTGGGTATATTAAATCTGCAGCCAACCAAGCGGCAGGAATTATATTTACCAATTCATTTATAAAGCTATTGCTTAAGCAGCTTTTAGCCAATTGATCTACCGCTGCCAATTCTGTGGCATCTTGCAATAGCACATGGTTTTTAATCATTTCAAATGTGGCTGTTGCCTTATGCTCCCATGAACTACCCGCATGGTGAAAATACAAAGCGGCACCATGGTCTATCAGCCACAAATCATTTCGCCAAAGCAACATATTGGTATTGCGTACGGTTCGATCCATATTCATAAGAAAGGCATCTAACCAAACAATTTTGGAAGCAGTATGGGCATCAACTTTGCTTACACTTGGATCAAAACTAATTGCAGAAGAAAGATAGTGTAAAGCTAAATTTAAACCTGTGCTTGCTTTTAATAGGTCTTGAATTTCTTCGTCGGCTTCGGTTCGGCCAAAGGCTTCATCTAAATTTACAAAAACCAATTCCGGAATTTTTAAACCCAAGGCCCTGGCTATTTCTCCGCCTATTAATTCGGCAATTAAGGCTTTAGGGCCCTGGCCAGCACCTCTAAATTTTACCACATACAAAAAGCCATCATCGGCCTCTGCTATGGCAGGCATAGAACCGCCCTCTCTTAAAGGTGTAACATAACGGGTAACATTAACCGTGCGTAATTCTATTGGCAACAAATGCATTTACAATACTACGTAATCTTATGAATTAGCTCATAAGATTTTTTAATTAAAGGAAGGTAGTATTGCGCGGTACCAAAAAAATTATTTCCAATTTATAAAAAAGCTCAGTATGCTTGTAAGCAGTTACCTGTTTTGGATAATACCATTTTTCACTATTAAATTATTCCCTATTAATGCATCCCGAATATGTTTCCTATACAAATTACAAAGACATTGAAGATATCAATCGTCTAATTTTTATTGTAAAATCTATTGAAGGAATAAATAAGAAGGAAATAAAAATTTTAGATATTGGTTGTGGCAATGGCAATATAAGCCTTGCATTAGGTTCACTTGGCTTTGCTGTTACTGGTGTAGATATTGATAAAACATCTGTTGAGAATGCAGTAAAAAGAAATAAATTTTCAAATGTTCAATTTCAAATATTAGATGCAAACACATTTAATTTAAATGCTCAATTTGATGCGGTAGTTTGTAGCGAAGTGCTTGAACATTTAGAACAACCATCAGAATTATTGAAATCCATTTTTCAAATAATTAAACCGGGGGGCATACTGGTTGCAACCGTTCCAAATGGCTGGGGACCTAGGGAGATTTTGGTTACCAGACCCATGCAATGGCTTGCGTATAATAATTGGGATAGCCCATTATTATTACTTAAAAAATTATTGGGCTACCCAAATGCCACAAAGCAAAGCTCCAACCCAGAATTATCACATATTCAATTTTATTCGGTTTCATCCATCAAAAAAACAATTGGAAATGCGGGGTTTCAACTGCAACAATTTAAAAATGCCGATTTTATTGAAAGAGTATTTCCCTATTCATTTCTTACAAGACGCATAAAAGTTTTGCAAAAAATAGATTGTTGGTTTGCGAGGTTCGTTCCGCACCAATTAACAAGTGGTTTTTATACCAGTTGGGAAAAACCTTTGAAGTAATGTTTGCCTAAGCAAGGGTATCCAAAAAAAATTCCCAGCATTTAACTGGGAATTCTGCTTTGGTAGTCTCGACGAGAATCGAACTCATATCAAATGTTTAGGAAACATCTATTCTATCCATTGAACTACGAGACCAAGCATTTAGCTGTGCTAAATTTCTAGGTGGCGAATTTAACAAAATATTCCTTATTTCTTGCAATTTAATAGACGCCTGCAGCTCAAATTATGCCTATTTACTCATTACAAGCGTATTTGCCATGCAAAGCTCCAGCTTAATGTTGCACAATAATCTTTTGGCTATAACAAGTAAATTCTCCCGCTAAAATCCTAATTATATAAACACCATTGGCTAAGTTGGCTATTGAAATATTGCCCGTACTGTTCATTTCATTGCTTAACAAAGTCTGTCCAAACATATCGCAAATTTCTATTTCAACAGCCTTGTTTTGGGCATTAAGAAGCGTCAAATTATCCTCAGCAGGATTTGGGAAAATACTTATGCCTAAGTAATTATTTACACCCTCTAAACCATTCAATGTGCCATCCTTGGCAATGCTATAGTTTTTTAGAATCCAGCTTTCTGGGTCAAAACTTATATTGGTTACCGTGCCCGAAACCATCAGTGAATGCAAGCTCAAAGCTTCTCCTTGTTGCAAATAAATGGTGGTGTCGCCATTATTGGTAGTAACAACCAAAGGCAATGGCAATTGTACCAAATTGCTTGCTGCCTGTGCATTGCTTTGTGCAATAGAAAAATACAATTGGCTCCCCATTTGATTCCATTTTATGCTATACGATGGATAACCCACGCCATAAATCCATTGATTGAAAAAATAATCATAATTCTTGCCGCTCAATTCATTCACCAATAAGTTATAATCTTTGGTACTGGCATTCTTGTTGGCAAAACGTATTTGATAGGTTCTATTCACCTTAAAAAACATAGAATCGCCCAATAAATAATGCAAAACCCTTATGGCCGAACCGCCTTTATTATAGGTTAAGCCACTGCTAAAAATTCTATTTACATCTGTTGTATCTGTACAATAAACCGAACCTACTTCTGCTTTGGCATCGTTTTGAATTTTTGTGATAACATTAACGGCATTGGTAGCTGAAGTTAAATATTTTGCTGCCAAATATTCGCAATAAGTAGCATACCCTTCGTTTAGCCAAATATCGCTCCAGGTGGCACACGTAACATTATCGCCAAACCATTGGTGCGCCAACTCATGCGCCACAATGCCAAAATTAAATATACCCAAGCTGGTCATGGTTTGGTGCTCCATACCACCACTAAATGGCGCCATTACATGTCCGTATTTTTCTTTATAAAATGGATATACACCAAACAAATCAGAAAAGGTTTCTACCAAAGGTTTAGTAGCATTTATGCTACTCGCATTATTGGTATAGGCCGCCGGATTAGAATAAATATAATGCTGAATTAAAATACTATCACTAATCTGTTTTGGCTTGGCATATGCCTTGTATTCGGTGTATTGCCCAACGGTTGCGGCAACCAAATAATAATTCATTGGGTAACGTGTTTCCCAATTGTAAGTATGTTTTCCATTTCCAGCAGGCACAATACTTTTTAATAAACCATTTGAACCAACTTTGTTGCTGGTATCTGTGCTTACAGAAATAAAAACAGAATCAATTTTATCTTGTAAAGATTGTTTACATGGCCACCATTCATAAGCACTGTATGGCTGACTTAAACTCCAGGTAATTTGGTTGCCATAACTTGGAGACGCTTTGTTGCTAAATCCATCTCCAATAGCTGCACTGGCGCCACTTGGTGGAATACCGTGGTAAAATATTTGTACATCCAAAAACTGGTTAATGCTGCAAGGTGATGGCAATTTTACCAATGCCAAATCTACATCCCTGCGTATACTTAACTTAATATTATTGCTGCTTAATACAGAATCAACAATTAAATTACCATGCAGTTGAAAAACAAAAGTATCTAGCCCATTTAACCGGCTTTTAGCTAAGGTTCTAACTTTGCCACTTATAGCAGTACTGGTGCGTTCTAGGTTTAAAAACAAATGATAAAAAACAACATCATATTGCTCCATGCGTTGCATTTGTTGGTTGCTGGCATTGGCCTTTAACAAATTCTTTTGTGCTGCATTTTGTTTGGCATTTGCACAAGCGTGTTGGGCCTTCACAAGGTTTTGGTTCGAACCGAAACCAAGCAGCAATAGGCAAAGAAATAAATATTTATTAAACATGGTTTTGGGCAAAGCCTATTTTGTTGCGGTGATTAACTCGTATGTCCAATAGCCTTTTTTAAGCGCATGGTATTGGTAGTAAGCCGACCAAATATTTTCTATATGCGCAGGGTTGTGTTTGCCCACCAATTTTAATAAGAAATTCCAAACTATTCCCGGAAAAAAATACAAGTATAAAAGCTGCGCAGAGCGCTTGATATGTGTGGTGAGGTTTTGAGATTGCACCTCCGTAAACCCAACATCTGTAGCCTTCTTCAAGAAATCATTTTTAAATTCAAAATGGGGTACCGCCCAGGTTTTTGCCCAACTGTTTAAATAATAAAACTGATCTTCATTGGGTGTTTCCATGCTTCTATAAAAATCTACCATCACCAATTTTCCACCCTTTTTTAGCAACCTATTTGCTTCTTTTAAAAAGTCTTTTTTTTCATTTGCATGACAAACACTTTCTATTGCCCATACCACATCAAAACTTTCTGAGGGAAAATTACTTTGGGTAAAATCGTTTACACTAAAATGAGCCAATTGATCGAGGCCAAGTTCTTTTGCTTTGTTATTTGCCAAAGCTACATGTTTGTTAGAAAGCGTAATGCCTTCTACTTTACATCCCCTGTTTTTTGCCAAATACAAAGTGCTACCACCTACCCCACAGCCGGCGTCTAGCACGGTTTGGTTCGAACCAATTCCAGCTGCATTTGCTAATAATTCATTGAGGTTATATAAGGCCTCTTTGAGGTTTTTTGTGTTGGTATCCCAATAGCCATAATGCATGGCCATGTGGGTATTAAGGTGCCACAACAAGCTATAATGTTCATCACAGGTTTCGTAGTAATGAATGATGTCTTGGTTTTTTACAGATTGCATTTCCATATGAAGTTGCCAAGGTAAACAATAATTGCGGCTTCCGAAAAAGCAACAATGCTATTTGCAAACCTGCGCCCCAATCCTTAATCTTGTTTAAATCTTTGCCACTTTAAATGCTTAAACAATTTGATGTAATAGTTATGGGCGCTGGGCCAGCAGGCGCCACCTTTACCCTCACGCTTAAGGACAGTGGATTAAGAATTGCTTTAATTGATAAGGCAAGTTTCCCTAGAGATAAAATTTGTGGAGATGCGGTAAGCTCTATTGCCAAAAGAATTTTAAGGCAAATAGACCCCAATCTAGAAACCGATTTACTAGATTTTGCTCCCAAAACCAATATTACCAAAGCCTTGCTTTACAGCCCAAATTTTGAACAATTAGAAATTGGCTTTAGCAAAGTTGGGCATTGCATTAGGCGCATTGATTTTGACAATTGGTTATTTAACAAAGCCATGGAAAATAAGGATGCCCTATTTTTTCCAAACGCAAAGGTGCTTGACATAGAACACCAAGCAGAAAAAGTTAGCGTAAACCTAGCAGATGGTACGCGCATTGAGGGCAAAATAATAATTGGTTGCGATGGCGCACATAGCATGGTAGCAAAACAATTGGCGGGTTTTAAAGTAGACAGAAAACATTACAGCGGTGCCGTAAGGCAATACTATAAAAATGTAAAAGGTCTTAAAGGAGATTCTTTGGAAGTTTATTTCTTAAAGGGTTACCTGCCAGGTTATTTTTGGATTTTCCCTTTGAGTAACAACGAAGCCAATGTTGGTTTTGGCATGTTAAGTGATACCATTGCCAAACAAAAAATTGACCTTAAAAAAAGCTTGAAAGCCATTATTCACGAATTACCTGAAGTATGGGAGCGCTTTAAAGATGCCGAACCCTTAGAAGAAATTCAAGGATTTGGATTGCCCTTAGGCTCTAAAAAATATCCTATTAGCGGCAAGCGTTTTATACTCTGCGGCGATGCCGCTAGCTTAATAGATCCATTTAGTGGCGAAGGAATAGAAACGGCCATGGAAAGCGGAAAATTTGCCGCAGAATTGGTGCTAAAGAATTTTAAGGCCGATGCTTATAGTGCGGAAGATTTATTGGCTTACGATGCGCGTGTTTACAAGAAAATGTGGGGCAATTTTAGAAGCCATTATTGGATGCAAAAAATATTAGGCAAACGCGTTTGGCTCATCAATAAACTAATCCAAATTGGCAATTTACCCTGGATTCAAAAACGAATTCCCAAAGCATTCTATTAATTTTTAGCCCTCCTCTGGCGAAGAGAAGGGATTACTGCGTGATCCCTGAGGGGCTTTGCTTCAAAACAACATAAGCCTATTGTCTTGCGCTTCGCTTCAGCCAATGGGCTATTTTGCGCCTTCGCCCTTTTGAAACTCCGCGGAGCTGCGTTTCAACGTGCGCTTGCGCAAAAAAGCCCAGTTCCGCAAAGCGGAACCAGGCTTTTGTTGTTTTGGCGGAGAGGGGGGGATTCGAACCCCCGGTCCGGTAAAGGACACAAACTTTCCAAGCTTGCACGATCGGCCACTCTGACACCTCTCCAATAGGCTTCAAAAATAGGTAATTGAAGTGAATTGCCAATTCCATTCTTTTTATAGAAGAGGCTATTCATAAAATAAATACAGGTCACCAAACCATTCAAATAATCAATAGCAGCATAAATTTGCATTTTCAACTTATCCACAATAGATATTAACATATAAAAAGAGGAAAAATGGCCGTATATGCCTAATTATGTAGGATTTTAATATCCAATTAATATATTTGCAGTAATAGTTGTAAACATGAAAATAAAACTACTTTTCGCAATAGTCGTATTTCCTCTGCTTTTGTTGGCGCAAACACCAACAGACAAAACATTGGCAACCAATGATGTTACAGAGCTTAAAGAAAAACTCCAGGAGCACCGCTCTATGCTGAACCAAATGGAGATTAAAGTAATTGTGATGCAAAAAAAATTACAAGGTATTTCTAGTAATTTAGACGCACAAATTGCTGTAAATAAACAGCTTGAGGAACAACTTAAGTCAAATTTAAATCTTCAAGCACAAAATGAACGTGCTGTAAATTTGGCAATAGATGAATTTTCAAAAAAGTTTGAAGATCAAAATAAAACAGTAGAGGGCGTTAAGGCTGCACTTGAAAAACAATGGGCACAACAAATCATGTATTATGGGATAGCTATAATACTGTTTGTGGTAATTCTATTGCTAAGTGTAAAATTTAGCACTGCCAAAGCCCTCAAACAACAACAAAAATCTTGGAACGAATTTAATGAATACATTATTAAGCGCTAAAAATTAAGCATATGGCAAATAAAGTTAAAGGCAAACTAGACATTACTACCTTCTTCTACGGATTTGGGGCAACAGTTGTGTTGGTGGGATCTATGTTCAAATTCGTTGGATGGGAGTATGCCAATGAGTTGTTTATTTTGGGACTATCCATTGAGGCACTTGTATTTTTGGTTTCTGCATTTGAAAGAAGCACAGACGACAAAGAATACCAATGGGAAAATGTTTTTCCCCAATTGACATCTGAAAATGGTGGCGAAGCAGCAAATTTAAATTCTTACCAAGATGCAATGAAACAGTTCAGCGGCACATTGGGTGAGTTATCAGAACAAATAAAAGGTTTAAACGCTTCATTGAACGCGGTTAAATCTGAAATGGCTGCTAGCGCAGAATCTAGCAAAGAAATGCATGGTAAAGTAAATGAATTCAATCAACAAATGAATGAATACAACGAGCACATGCAGAAAATAAATGCCAAATACAGAGATTTTCTTTCTAGCGCTAACAAATAGGTATGGCCAGAACCATCCGAATAAGTAAGTCAAAAGCCCTCAACTTCAAGAAGCTCTCCTTCTTGTACTTGATATTTATTGTCTTTTTTTTCTTCTCCACTTCGGGTGATTTTATTCGTCATTTTGTATCCTTAGCGCATACACAAAGTGAGTTAAACTCCCGTCTGAAAGAACAACTTAACAATTACCAAACCAGCATCAAAGATGAACAGGCCTTGAAATTGAAAGCGGTTCAAGCCCTTAGTGTAATAGATGATTTCTTAAAGCAATACGAATCTTTTGTTGGTGATAAAAAATTGTCGGCTGAGCGTTTAAAGGAGCAAAAGTTCTCCAAAGAGTTTTTATTGCCTAGCGAGCCTGCACAAAAACTCCATGTAGCGTTGAGTGAATTTGTAGGCAGTTTTCCAGCTAGCTACCAGGGCGCGCTTGCTGCAGACCTTGGTCTTAAATTAGAGGATATTTTATTAAAAGAGCCTATTAAAAACCAATTTTTTAAAGAGGTTCCAAATGGTGCAATTGGTTCAATATTAAACCACATGGAAACAGTGGTACTATTACAATCGCTCAAATACTTTAAACAAGAAATTGAAGAAGGTGGAATGGTAAAAGTTACCTCAACCAAAGATTCTTCCTTTTTACAAGGTTTTAAAGATGTTTATTATGTGGGTGAATTTGTGAGTTTCGATTTCTTTTCTAGAGATTCAACAGCCCCTACCATAAGCATTAATCAGGTGAGCATGACGCCACAATTTCGTGGAAGACATTATAAGATAAATTGGACCCCTACCAAAGAAGGCACTTATCAATTAGAGGCTAATATTGGTGAGGAATATATCCGCAGGTCGTTTAAGGTAATAAAGCCTAGCATGCGATTCTTAGAAAACGAACAAGAAATTGCTGCATTTATAGCTGAGCCATTATCCCTTACAATTGATATTAGCGGATTAGAAAAAATTAAAAACCTTCACTTCAAGTCAAATGGCGCTGAAATTGTAAAACAAAATGACCAAATTATTCTTACGCCTAAAAACGAAGGTAGATTTACAATTGAAATGTATGCAGGTGAAAATCTTTTAGATAGCCGCTCCCTGTTTGCCAGAAAAGGCAAAGCGCCAGAAGTTATTTTAAAAGATGTAGCAGGAACAAAAACCAGTTTAAATAATGCGCATTGTTTGGAATCAACTAGTCCATTATGGCAGGTTGTTAATTTTACTATTACTATTATTCAAGCAGATGGCAGTAGCAAAAAACTAAAAAGTCAAACACGTTTTCTGCGCAATGAATTAAGAAGTATTGAAAAAACCAGCCCAATAGGCAGTACTATTATTTTTAACGAAATACGCCTACTTAATGTAAATGGAATTAGTACAACCTATGGCGCTCCAATTTTTATAGGAAAATAATGGCTGAATACGTAAACATAAAAAGAAGCAAAAATCTCCGGTTCAAACTAATAAGTTTGATGTACCTGATATTTTTAGTGCTATCTGTCATTCAAATTCCAATTTCATGGTTAAAGGTTACCCCCGTTATTCATGATTATATACAGCGCCCTACTTTAACTTTCCAAGACACCGTATTAGCAGACTTCTCCAAACAATTGGAAAGCACTGATGAGGCCTTTAAAATTGCTTTGGGATACAACCCACAAACAGGTAAAATTTCAGAGTCTAACTCCTATTCAATTACCGATGAATTCTTTTTGAAATCAGATAATGGCAAAGCACTTTTTGTAAGCCTTATTAAACTTCAAAATTGGGCCAATCAATTACCAGATGGCGATTCTAGAAAAGAAAGGTTTAAACATTTGTTTGCAGATGATATAGAAAATGGACTTGCAAAAGCAAATAGTCAAGATTGGCTCGCCTATCGCTGGAAACATGTGCCAGCAGTACTTGCAAGAAATTTACTAGAGGAACTCAATTTAAGAACTAAACTATTAAACAAAGGCGATATCATAGAAACAGAACAAGCAGAAGAGCCTTTACTTAGTTTAATGACTGGTTATTCTTACCTTAGAGTTGGTGATCAGGCAAACCTATCTGCTAAAGGAGACTCCTTAATTGAAGTTAAAGTAACAAGAGAGGGAAGGCCAACAAGTGATTATACTGTTAACGGCAATCAGATTCTATTTAAACCTAATGTAGCTGGCCTTTACACTATTTCAGTAAAAGGAAAAATTAAAGCTGAAAGCCTAGAAATAAAAGTTTTACCAGCTGGCTTTCCTAAAAAAGAAGCATTGCCTTTTAGAATTTGCTATACCGGTGTTTCATACGCTCAAAAAGTTGAAATTACAGATTTAGGCGCACGCTTATATTGTGCAGCAGATCCAGAGGCCAATTTAGATGCCAAAACAGGCATACTAAGTTTTAGGCCAAACAAAGAGGGTTGGTGCGCCATAAAAATTAATTCTGGCGAAGGTTTAGTGTTTGATGATTCTGTTTATGTTAAAACATTACCTGATCCTATTTTTGGAATCAAAGAACTACCCGCATTAAAAATTAGCAGAAAACGTCTTCAAAAAATGGCTGCATTGGATATAATTGCCATGCACCCTTCTATCAAGAATGGCGTTTATAAAATTGAATCCTATCAATTAAAATGGGTTGGTTCGAACCCAAGTATTGAAAAAGTTGAAGGAAGCCAAATACCATTAAAAGGTAAAAATATAGAACAAACCCAATACATTATTATATATGATATAGATGTACAAATGGGCATTGAAAAAAAGAAATTTGAACAACCTATTATTATTCAAATCATCTGAGCATGAAAAAGTATTACAAGATATTGTTACTAACCCTTTTCGTTTGTTTTTTGCAGGCAGCAAAAGCACAAGACACCTTGCATATTGAGCAGTTGGTAAAGGTAAATAAGGGAGAAGAGCTTAAAATAAAGGCTGGAACAGTTGTGTCCTTTAAGCCTGGTGCACGCATTTGGGTGGAAGGCGCATTAAATATTAATGGAACCAAAGAACAACCCGTTGTTTTTATCTCGGAAAACAAAAATGACCCAGGTGTAGGTATCATTATCAATGGTATTGACGCCAGTTCAAACATTTCCATCCAAAACACTACTTTTATTGGACTTATTCAGGCAATTAGTTTCGAACCTTTTTGGTCGAGAAAAGAAGTTCTTTTCGACGGAATTAAAATTAATAATTCAAGCTCTAAGGAGGCAGTAATATTTGTTGCAGCACCAATGAGCAACCAATCCTTTGCCCCTATTTCATTTAAATTATTAAACGCTAGTTTTTACAATAACAATGCTGGCGTTTTGCTAGAAAATGTAGGTTCATCTGGTATTAAATATGAAGTTAATAATTTAGTATTTGAAGAAAATAAAATAGATGGTTCGGATAGTAGTATTGGCGTTTTTCATTTAGATATTGCAAAGCCCTTCTACGAGAAAAATGTAAGTATTGGCAATTTGGCCTTTTACAACAATTTAGCTGGTAAAACACAAATTGGTATATCTTTAAGTGGCAATGCGGAAAGCATAAATGCCAATGCCATATTTACTGCAAATAACCAAAGACCTATATATGATTATTTTGCAGACCCTCGTTTGCCACAATTAAAAAGCACACTTAAAAATATTTACGATTGGCAGGGCGAACAGTGCTTTATTCAAGGGCTTAAACACCAAACCAATTTAGTTCTGGCACAAGCAAAAAATTCTTGTAGAATTAGCGCCTTATTGGATACAAACGGTATAAATCTTCCTTTTACACAAATTTATAAAAACGATTCTTTGCAAATTTCATATAGCAATGGCTTAGCCAGCAAATTGGTTACAGCTAATGGTATTATTTTAGATATTCCTGCAATCGAAAAAACAGCAAATGATTCAATTATAGATATCAAGAAAAACATTGCACCGGTGGTTTTAAAATTGGATACACTCATTAATCCTGGTGTGCCCTTTGAACCAAGTTATGAATTAGGTGCATGGGGAGGCTTAGCTTGCTATGTAGGCGATCTTCACCATAAGTTTGGCGTACCGGGAATTTTTGAATGGACTGGCGGTTTATACCTTCAATACAACAAACAAAAAAATTGGTCATACAGAGCCAGCTTCTATCGCACAAATATTGGAATGCACGATCCAACAGCGCCTTTGTTTATTTGGCAAGGAGCACCTTTATTTGTTTCAAATGGCAATACCATTATGCAACGCCAAAGTTGGGATGCAAACTTCAAAACCAAGATGTATATCTTAGACTTTGATTTCATCTATTATTTTGCGCCTAAACATGATTATTCATTGGTTAACAAAGACAAAAAAGGACATTTTATTCCTGCCATTGGAATGGGTATTGGCTTTATGCGTTTCGATCCATACCGTTGTGTAGTATATCATAAAAATAAAGATACCGCAGAATTCATACCATTGCGTCCACTTGGTATGGAAGGACAAAACTTCCTAAAGACAAATGGCAAATATGGCCCTTATACAGTAAATGTAAATGTATCCCTACAATTGGCCTATGTATACCGTAAATTTCGCATTAGATATGAGTTAAAAACGGTTTTATCTATGTCTGATTACTTAGATGATTACGGCCAAGGATATACCTATGGTGGTGATTATGAAAAATGGAAAGCTAGTTTGGGCAATATAGATTTGCCAATTAACAAGATTACAGGAAAGCAAGTTACCATTGATGAGGCGTTTGCGCAATACAATTCAAGTATTAAACGCACCCATAATTTACTGCCAGACATGTTCTTCCAACACCATTTTGGAATTAGCTACGACATATCTGGTTTGTTTAAGAAAAAGGGGAAATAATTAGTTTACTCTATAATAAGTTTTATAGTTTCTTTTGAACTTTGCCCTTCAATAGTTAAGAGGTAAATACCTCTTGCAATGCCTGAATTGCTCATATTACACAATTTTGTGTAAGTCATAAATTCTTCTTGGAATACCAGCTTTCCTTGTAAATCAGTAAGCTGAATGCTTTTGATGTTTTGTTCTGAACATACAGTAAACGCGGATGAACTTGGATTGGGATATACACTAAATTTGGAAACAGGGACCTCCAATATGCCTTGTACCCCATTATTTGTTGAATGAATGTTCTTATCTGTATATACCACAAAATCGCCCGGGTTTAAAGCAATGGCCTGACTTAAACTTGTCACCAAAATAGAATCGCCTGAAATATAATTATACCACCAGCCTGTATGCTGAAATCCTGGTGTTAAACTCAAGGCTACCACATCAAAATTTCCTGCAATAAGCGAGTTCATGCTGTCATGACTCACTTTTAAAAACTTACCAGTACCTGCAACACTGTAAACATAATTATCGCTGCTAAAAGATACATGCTGTTTGAGTTGGGCCAATAAACCAATTGTATTAACGGTATTCAAGCGCGCAGCATCGTTCAAATATTGCCACCTAAAAGGCTTTGCTCCGGTTTTATCTGTAGTGCTGTTTATAGAAACTTCATAGCCCAATTCGCCACCCATCCACAACATTTTTGGACCTTTTTGTGGTAACAATAAAGCATGGTATGCGGCTACTCTTTTAATAGCATTACCCAATATTTTTGAACTATAAGTGCCATTTGAATTTCCATAAGTTAAGCCGCTATAAGTAACGCGTTCCTCATCATGACTCTCGGCATAGCTTACCAAATTAGGGTAAGCAAATCCGCGTTGTTTGTAATTACCCCAACTAAAATCTGCTTTTGAATTGTTATACCCCATCATAGCTTCGGCGTAAGCTTCGGTCATTTTGCCCCAAGGCATAAAGCCTGCATCTGCCAATACTTTTTCTTCGGCATTGTCGCCCAAGTGTTCCAATATTAAATAGGCATCTGGTGCATATTTAATTACTTCACTTCTTATGCGGTTCCAATTATCAATGCGTGTTTGGTCAAAGGCATTCCAAGCACTCACATTTCCAAGGGTATTTTTCTGGGTAAAACCTTTAGACAAATCAAATCGGTAACCATCTATCTTGTATTCACTTATCCAATATTTCAATACCCTGTCTACAAAATCTTTGGTGGCAGGTGCTTCGTGGTTATAATCATAACCAACCCCGTATGGATGTTTATCTACTTGATTAAACCAGGGGTTTTGCGCAGTTGGCTGCCCCCATGTTCCTGCGCTTGGATCAAAATACATTCTTACCTGTGGGTTTTGACCAAAAGAATGGTTGAGCACCATATCCATTACCACAGCAATGCCATTTTTATGGCATTCGTCAATAAATGCTTTTAAATCATATTTACTGCCATAATATTTATCCAAGGCAAAATAAAACATTGGGTTGTAACCCCAGCTTTCATTGCCTTCAAACTCCATAATAGGCATTAATTCAACACAGTTAATTCCAACGCGTTTAAAATAACTAATGGTATCACGCATGGTTTTAAAATCATGCGTACCTAAAAAATCTCGCATGAGCAGTTCATATACCACCAATTTATCATGCGCAGGCTTATTAAAGCTTGGCACAGTCCAGGGGTAAGCTGCTTGGCCTGTCTGCAAAACAGAAACCACTTCGGTAGTTTTACCAACAGGGTAAGGCATTAAATTTGGATAGGTAGTAGCAGCAATCCATTTGTCGTTGTAAGGATCTAAGAGTTTATCTGCATACACATCTGCCACGCGCATTTGTGCATCGTCAATGCTGTATTGAAAACCATATTCTTTGCCCTTGCTTAATCCAGTTATGCTAATCCAATAACGCATTCCATCTGGTGTGCGGTTCATTAAATTACTTGAAGTATATTCCCAATTGCAAAAATCGCCCAACACATACACATAATTTTTATAGGGCGCATACAATTGCAAGATAACGGTAGAATCGTTGAGGTAATTAATACCATCTACAATTCCGCTGGGAGAAGCAGCAATAGCAGGACTTTGACGTTGCATAATATAGCTGCTATCATAGGCTATCACGCCATTGTTATTGCCCTCAATTACCAAATTAATTCTACCCAAACCTAAATCAGAAAACAGGGCTGTGTAGTTTAAAATGCTATCGTTGGTTTTACTTGTTAGCAAAGAGCCGTTGGCAAATAATTTTAAAGAACAGGCTGCAGAGCTGCTCGCATGAATTTGAATACTATCGCCACTATTGTAGAAAGCGCCTTTCAATGGATTGTTAATTTTTGCTTGAAAAACACCCTGGTTTACATCTATAAAAATATCACCCCCAGAAGCAGTCTTACCCGTCTTAGAACCATCTGCCGTTCTAAATACAAAGGCCAATTTTAATACCGTTTCATTTGCTGGAATTCCATAAAAGGTTCTAATGTTTCCAATATTTAAAGTATAAATATTGCTCGAACCAACCCTTGTGAGTAGTGCTTTTGGCAAATTGGTCGTCCAACCCGCAATAACATATTTCCAATCACTTGAGGAAGTGCTCAAATTTGTAATAACACCCGCATGCGCATATATACTTGCTTGTCCTAACAAGCCAGCATTGCCTTGCGAAGCATTATAACTTATGCTTACATTGTTATCATCTGCAGTTGCAAAAGCGGGTGTAAGTGTTACAATTTGTTGGGCGTGAATATTCACAACAAAAAAGAATACAAGTCCTAAAAGGAAATTTTTTTTGATCATAGATTTAAAAAATAAAAACGAAATAGAAACAACACAAATGTTTACTTCACAGCACTTCCTGGCTCAATGTCCTTCTCTGGGCTAACGCTATAGAGTTTTCCAAAATCATTGCCTGCCATTAAAAGCATGCCTTGACTTTCAATTCCTCTAATTTTGCGCGGTGCTAAGTTGGCAACCACCGTTACCAATTTTCCCAACAATTCTTCGGGTGTATAATACTCGGCAATGCCACTTAAAATAGTGCGTTTTTCAAATCCCAAATCAACCGTTAGTTTCAATAATTTATCTGCCTTTGGCACTTTTTCTGCTTCTATTACTTTACCTACGCGCAAGTCTAGCTTATCAAAATCTTCGTATGTTATTGGCGCTTTTACCTCGCTAAGTGGTTTGGCTTGGGGAGCTTGTGTATTGGCCTTTTTAATTTCTTCTAAGCGCAACAATTGCTTGTTTATTTCTTCATCCTCCACCTGCTTGTACAAAATATCTGCCTTGCCCAATTGCGTTCCGGACTTAACCAATACAGCGTCTGTTAACTGGCCCCAAACAAGGCCTTTGGCGTTTAACATGTTTGCTAGATTTTCTGAAGTATGCGGCAAAAAGGGTTGTGCAGCAACACTAAGTTTGGCACAAATTTGAAGTGCATCAAACAAAATTTGTTTCACACTTTCTTCGTCTGTTTTTACCAATTTCCAAGGCTCAGTATCGGCTAAAAATTTATTTCCCGCACGTGCAATATTAATAAACTCAGCTTGTGCTTCTCTTAATTTAATAGCCTTTAAATTTTCTTGCATAGCAGCAATACCAATGCTTACTTGTTCCACACAAAGGGTATGGGCTGCAATTAATTTTTCGTTGCTTAATTTGCCTTCAATGGTAGGAACCAAACCTGCATAATATTTGTCACACAAAACCAAAACACGGTTTACAAAATTACCAAAGATGCTCACCAATTCACTGTTTACACGTGTTTGGTAATCCTTCCAAGTAAACTCACTGTCTTTTGTTTCTGGCGCAATGCTGGTTAATACATATCGCAATTCGTCTTGCCTATTGGGAAAATCAATTAAGTATTCATGTAACCAAACTGCCCAATTTCTACTGGTTGAAATTTTATCGCCTTCTAAATTTAAAAACTCATTGGCAGGCACATTGCTTGGCAAAATAAATTCACCATGTGTCATCAACATCATTGGGAAAATAATGGCATGAAAAACAATATTGTCTTTGCCAATAAAATGAACCAATTCTGTTTCTTCATCTTGCCACCATTTGGTCCAAGGACCAAATGCACTACCGGCCTCAGTTGCTAGGTATTCCTTGCTTGCGCTTATGTATCCAATTGGCGCATCAAACCAAACATACAGCACTTTCCCATCTGCGCCTTCCACCGGTACAGGCACTCCCCAATCCAAATCGCGGGTCATAGCCCTGCTTTGCAAACCTTCTGTTAACCAGCTATTGCATTGCCCTTTAATATTAGATTTCCAATGATCAAAGCGCTTAATATAATTTTGGAATTGCTCGCTTTGTTGAATTTCACCCATTGGCAAAAACCAGTTTTTGGTTTCTTTCAAAATAGGTACAGCACCACTTAAAGCAGATTTTGGATTTATTAAATCTGTTGGGCTTAAAGCTGTGCCGCATTTTTCACACTGATCACCGTATGCACCAGCATTTCCGCACCTTGGGCAGGTTCCAGTAATATACCTATCTGCCAAAAATTGTTTGGCTTCGTCGTCGTAATATTGGTTGGTAACCTCTTCCTTAAATACACCTTTATCATATAAATTTCTAAAGAAAGCTTGGGCAGTATCATGGTGCGTTTGAGAACTGGTTCGGCCATAATAGGTAAAATCAATGCCAAAATCTTTGAAAGCATTTTTCATAATGCCATCATATTTATCTACTACTTGCTGCGGTGTTATCTGTTCCTTCTTGGCTTTAATAGTAATAGGAACACCATGCTCATCGCTTCCGCAAATAAACAATACCTCTTTGCCAACTGCCTTTAAATAGCGCACATAAATATCAGCGGGCAAATAACAACCTGCTAAATGACCAATATGCACAGGACCATTGGCATAGGGCAATGCGGCAGTAACTAAATATCTTTTGCTTTCTTTGTTCGTCATAATGATAGGCAAAGGTAAGTTTCAAAAGCGGTTTTTCTAAAACTTAGCACTAATTATTTCAACAGGTACAAACCCCTTTGTGCTGCTTTTTATATCTTTGTGGCCAATCGGTTCGAACCGAAATTTTTTAGAAGTATGCAAAACGAGGAAACAAGTATTTTAGGTAATTATTACGAGACGCAAAAGTTTAACAAATGGTGGATGCGCCTTATTTTTATTGTGCCCGTGAGTTTTACCTTATATGGTATTTTAGACAATTCAATTCATCAACCTGTAGGTTGGCAAATAGTTATAGCCCCTATAATTATTGCAGCAGTGGGCGTTTTGTTTTATTTTATAAATCTTGAAACACGCATTGACGAAATGGGCATTACCATAAGGTTTTTCCCTTTTCAACGCGTGTACTATTTTGTAAAATGGGAAGAAATTGAAACTTGTGCCATCAGAAAATACAAGCCAATTATGGAATACGGCGGTTGGGGTTTGCGCTATAGTTTTACAAATGGAAAAGCCTATAATATTGCCGGAAAAAAAGGCCTTCAGCTTAACTTAAAAAGTGGGAAAAAGTTTTTAATTGGCACCCAAAACGCCATTGAATTAGACGCCTTTTTGCAAAGGCTAAAAGAAGAAAAAGGAATTTCTTGTATAGCTTCTAAATAACTAAAGCTGCAGCTTTACCGGCAATAAAACCAGTTGTCCATGCTGCTTGGAAATTAAATCCGCCTGTAACGCCATCTATATCCAAAACCTCACCAGCAAAGTGCAAGCCCTTCATGCGTTTGCTTTCCATGTTCTTGAAATCAATATCATCTAAGTTTATACCGCCACAGGTTACAAACTCCTCTTTAAAAGTAGTTTTACCTTTTACCTGGTAAGTATCATACAACAATCCTTGAATAACCAAGTTTACCATTTCTTTGCTTACATCTCCCCAATTGGCATCTTCATCAATACCCGCTTTGGCTAAAAGATATGAATTTAAGCGCTTTGGCAGGGTAAATGGAAACAAATTCCCAACTTTTTTGGCTGGATTGGCCGCTTTTAAATTAAACAGCTCTTGTCGAACCGAATCTTCTTTTTTATTGTCGAGCCAAGAAATTTGCACCTCAAAATCGTATTCTTTTTCGGCCAATATTCTAGCGCCTAATGAAGATATTTTCAATATAGCTGGACCGCTTAAACCCCAATGGGTAATAAGAACAGGACCATTACATTCTAATTTGGTATTTAAAATTCTTACGCGCGCGCTTGGTACAGCAATTCCTTGCAACTCTAGTAAATCTTTGTCTGGAATATTAAAAGTAAACAACGAAGGAACAGGGCTCTCTATGCGATGACCTAATTCTTTGAGCCATTGTAAACCATCTTCTTTAGGACTGCCTCCAGAAGCAATGATTACTTTATTACAATGGAATTTTTCGGCATTATCTAAAACCAATTCAAAGCCACCATGAAAATTAGGAATAATTTTTTTTACGCCTCTTCCCAATTCAATTTTAACCTTGCACTTTTTTGCTTCTTTTTCAAGACAATCAACAATAGTTTGAGAATCATCACTCACAGGAAACATGCGGCCATCTTTCTCTGTTTTTAATTTCACCTTGCGGCTCTCAAACCATTCTATGGTATCTTTTGGGCTAAAGCGGGCAAAGGCACTTTTTAATTGCTTTTCACCACGCGGATAAGACAAAGATAATTGTTTCAAATCAAAGCAAGCATTGGTAACATTACACCTTCCACCTCCAGAAACTTTTACTTTCTGCAATACTTTCGAAGATTTTTCAAACAAAAATACTTCTGCATGCTTGTTTGCTTGAGCGCAATTTATAGCTGCAAAATACCCTGCAGCACCACCCCCAATAATAACTACTTTGTGTGACACCAATCTTTTACTCCTTTGTAAGCGTTGCAAAAATAAGCAGAAGCGCGCAATAATCTGCTTTTTTTCTCTCTTTGCTTTTCGGTTCGAACCTAAACCGTATTTGATTTTGGACAATTTTCATAAAAAACTCTTAAACTTAATAGAAGATAGTTGTTTGATGGTTTCCTAAAATCATTTATGTTTGCCCATTAGCGTTAAGCTCTCAAAAAATTACTAGAGATGAGTAAATACAATCAATTGAACAATGTTTTAGGCTGGATTCTTTTTGCAGCCTCTTTGGCAACTTACACCCTTACCCTTGAGCCAACTGTGAGCTTCTGGGATTGCGGGGAGTTTATTTCTGCCTCGTACCGCTTACAAATTTGTCATCCTCCTGGAGCACCGCTCTTTTTAATGATTGGCCGTGTTTTTAGTTTAATGGCTTCAGATCCAAGCAAAGTTGCATTTTGGGTAAACATGGTTTCGGCCGTTACCAGTGCACTTACAGTTATGTTTATGTTTTGGACCATAACCCATTTGGCAAAAAAGATAATGAGTAAAAATGGCGAAGCACTTGAAACATGGCAATCAATTGCCATTATGGGTGCCGGCGCTGTAGGAGCTTTAACCTTAAACTTTTCAGATACCTTTTGGTTCTCTGCGGTTGAGGCCGAAGTTTATGCGTCTTCTAGCTTTTTTACCACGCTTACTTTCTGGTGTATTTTAAAATGGGAAAATGTTGCCCACGAGCGCCACTCCAACCGTTGGTTGGTATTAATTGCCTATCTAATTGGTTTGGCTATTGGCGTCCATTTGTTGAACTTATTGGTTATTCCTGCAATTGTATATGTGTACTATTTCAAAAAATACACGCCAACTAGAAACGGATTTATTTGGGCTTCTGCCATTGCAATTTTAGCAATTGGTATTGTTCAATTTGGCATTATCCCAGGATTGCCAGGCCTGGCTACAAAACTAGATTACATAGCTGTAAACTCATTTGGTATGAACTTTAACAGCGGTGCACTTATTCTAATTGTATTGCTTGTTACGCTTATTGCTTCATTCTTACAATATACACACACACAAAGTAAAAACAGCTTATACATTGCGGTTGCTTCTTATGGCATTTTAGTGCTAAGCAGCTTTGTTATCAATACAAGTCTTACTGGATTAATAGTTTGGGCTGTTATTACTGGCGCCTTATACATTATTATCTTCCAAAGAAAAGCAGCAATGGATCTTGTAAACCTTGTGGTACTTTGCTTCTCATTTGTAATAATTGGCTACTCTTCTTATTCAATGATCATTATTCGTTCATTGGCAAATCCGCCAATAGACATGAATGATCCTGAACAACCTTTCTCATTGTTGAGCTACTTAAACCGCGAACAATATGGCGAGAATCCGCTAATTTACGGGCAATATTTCTATGCACGTGTAATTGATTACAAAAAGGGTGCTATGCAATATGCAAAAGGTTCAGATGGAAAATATGTAGAAGTAGGTCAAAAAATTGAACGCATTTACGATCCTAAAGATTGTACCATTTTCCCTCGTATGTGGGCAGATAGAGCAGATTATGTAAATGCCTACCGAGATTGGGAAAAAATGCCTGGTGAGAAAAAAGCAAACATGGGCAAAAACATAGACTTTATGTTAAGCTACCAATTGGGCTTCATGTATTGGCGCTATTTTTTCTGGAATTTTATTGGTCGCCAAAACGATGAACAGGGTTATGGCGATGTTACCAAAGGAAATTGGATCAGTGGCATTAAAGCATTAGACGAATGGCGCCTTGGCCCATTAAGCACCATGCCAGAAAGCATGAAAGGAAATAAAGCCCATAATACATATTTCTTCCTTCCCCTTATTTTAGGTCTAATTGGTTTGTTTTACCATTTCAAAAAAGCCAAAGAAGATGCAACAATTGTAATGACCCTCTTCTTGTTCACAGGCTTCTTCATTATTTTATATTTGAATTTCCCTGCGCACCAACCACGTGAGAGAGATTATGCCTACGTAGGTTCATACCAAACCTTTATGATTTGGATCGGCCTTGGTGTTTTAGCAATTGTAGATTGGTTGGGCAAACGCATGAATAAAACTACTGCCGCCGCTGGGGCAACTATTCTTTCGCTTGCTGGTGTGCCATATATTATGGGCACCCAAAATTGGGACGACCATAACCGTAGCGATCGTTTTACTGCCTTACATTTTGCTGAAGATTATTTAAATTCATGTGAAAAAGATGCCATCCTTTTTACCAATGGCGACAATGATACCTACCCACTTTGGTACGCACAAAACGTAGAAAATATTAGAAGTGATGTGCGCGTTATTAATATGAGTTTATTGAACACAGATTGGTATACAGATGGGCTTAAACGTCCTTCATACGATAGCAAACCTGTTGATTTTAGCATGCGCCCAGACCAATACAAACAAGGTACGCGCGATTATGTAGTGTATTACGAAAATCCTCAATTAGAAAGCAAATACGGCATCAACAAAAACGACTATTATCCATTGAAAAATGTAATGGCGTTTATCAATGATGATAACGATCCTATGGGAACTGTTCAAACCCAAGGAGGAGAGGCATTACGCTATTTTCCTACTAAAAGGTTTAGCTTAATTATTGATAAAGAAGCTTGCTTAAAAAATGGCGTTGTTAAACCTAAAGATGCGCCTTACATGGTAGACAGTATCAAATGGGAAATTGGAAACAATAACCTCATGAAAGCAGACTTAGTATTGTTAGATATCATTGCTTCAAACATCAATACACGCCCTATTTATTGGGCTATTACAACTGGTTCTGATGTATATATGAACTTGCAATCATACTTCCAATTAGAAGGTTTAACCTACAGATTGGTACCAATGCAAAACAATATACAACGTGATGGAACTACAGGTAGAATTAATTCCGACATCCTCTACGAAAACCTAATGCATAAGTTTAAATGGGGTAATATGGCCGAACCTAAAGTATATTTAGATGAAACCATTTTACGTCAAACAAAAAACTTCAGAAATATTTTCTTCCGCTTGGCAGAACAATTAATTATGGAAGGTAAAAAAGACTCAGCTATTGCTTGTCTTGATTACTGCCTAAAATCTATGCCTAACGAAAAAATTCAATACGATGTTTTTGTAGTAAGACTTGTAGAAGGTTATTATATGGCCGGTGCTGTAGATAAAGCAAATGCCTTGGCTAAAGAATTAATGAGCATCCATGAAGATAAAGCCAAATATTATATTGGATTTAAAAACAAACGTGCTTCTGTTAAGCCAGATATTGAAGACAATATTCAAATCATGAACTATATTCAACAGGTTGTTAGTGGCAATAAGCAAGATGCCCTTGGAAAAGAATTCATGCAAAGAGTTAATGCTGTTCAAACAGGAATGTAATTCAAATAAACTTCCTATAAACAAAAAAGCTGCTCAAACGGGCAGCTTTTTTGTTTTCTTTGCACCAATAAATAACAAATGAGCCAATCTACTATATATGGAGTTCACGCAATTAAAGAAGCCTTTATTGCCGGTCGTGAATTAATTAAAATACAAGTTCAAAAGGGACTACAAAACCCACAAATTGAAGAAATACTAAGCCTTTGCAGGAAACACCAAGTTCCCTTACAATATGTACCTAAAGAAAAATTCTACTCCTTAAAAGAAAAGAACCACCAGGGTTTAGTTGGCTATATTTCGCCCATTTCCTACCACAGCATAGAACAAGTGGTGCCTCAATTATTTGAAGAAGGAAAAACTCCCTTTATCATAGTTTTAGATAGGCTTACAGATGTAAGAAACCTCGGAGCTATTGCACGAACAGCACTCTGCGCAGGTGCACATGCCATTGTTATACCTCAAACAGATGCAGCTCCCGTAAATGATGATGCAGTAAAAACTTCTGCTGGCGCCTTAATGCAATTACCAGTTTGCAGAGAAAAACACCTTAAAACGGTTTTAGAATACCTTAATCAATGTGGTTTTACCACTATGGCTTGTACAGAAAAAGCAAGTAACAATATTGATCAAATAGACCTAAGCGGACCACTAGCCATTGTTATGGGTAACGAAGAAACAGGTATCAGTCCTGAGCTCATAAAAAAATGTACTGAATTAGGTAAAATACCTATGGATTTTGGCGTTTCCTCCCTCAATGTATCCGTTGCAGCAGGTATTGCCATGTATGAGGCAATGATCCAAAGAAAATTAGCTGGCAGCTAATTAACTTACTATAATTCTTTGTCGAACCAATTCTACCTTTTCGCGCAATACCCTAAAAAATTGGTTGCGCTGCTTTTCTGCTACTCCGCTTATTAAGGTAGATTTCCTCAATAAATTATTTAACCACAGCTCATTTTCATGCACAAAATCTGCACTGGTAGTGCTCATCATATTAAACGTATTGTTGCTTACATAAGCAATTTTGGTTGAGCCAATATTAGCCAATATGCTATTGTTACCAATTATTACTTCACTCTTATAGAGTTTAAAATTCTCTTTGCCGCTTTGGTTCTTTTCTACCAACTTGCTACTTTTTGAGGCCTTTTTCAAAACTAAATTCAGCTCCTCTACAAACAAATCGCAAATTCTAAGCGCGTCTTGTTTGCTATTAAAAAATCCAGACTCCCAAAAATATTCTATTTGCTTTAAACTGCTATTGATAGTGTCTTCGGTCCAAATTTCAACCGAATTAATTTCATCGTAATTCTTTAGCATTTCACTTGCACTTGCAAGCATTTCATCGTCTATTAAATTTACATCGTAATTTAAATCGGCGTACTCAGGTGCATTTAAAATGGATTTTAACCAATAAAATAATTTAAATGCAACCAACTCTTTGCTAAAAAAATGATGCCAAATTGGAATGTCATTGGCGCCATAAATAATTTGATTGTTGATGGATGTGCCAATTTTCTTAACATCTCCAGACACAAACAATAACCATAGCTTAAAGTTCTCCTTCTTGTCATCCAACTTCAAGTAATCAAAGGTTACCTTATTACTCATATGCTGCACATCCGAATCAAAGGCAACTCTAAAATGCTTACAAATAAGTGTTATTTCCTCTATATTAAATAAGGTTTCGCATCGTATGCGCCTGTATGCGCTATCAGTGCTTAATTTCAATAAATCTGCTAACTCATCTACAAAAGAAACATTAGGAGCTACTGCAGATTTAACACGCTGCAAAAATTGCTCCTGTATAATCTTCGATTTATTTTCCATTGCGAGGTAGGCTTGATTAAATTATGATTACTTCAAATACCAAATGCAAGTTATACAAAATTTATTGCTGTGCAATAGCCCTATTGGCCCTTTAATGCCTTCAATTCACTCTCTTTAATAACCTGGCCCCACTTCACCAAACCATTTACATCATAACAAGTAATCGTTAAAACTCTTTCCCCTCTCTTTGGCCCACTAATTTTAATTGTACAGTAATTATTTTCAACCACTAGGGTGTTTTCAACTCTTTGAGGATTTTGCCCCTCAGGTGTGCTTAAAATATTACTGCTGCCAGCTGTAATGCTACTGGAGGTTAAATCATATAATGGATAACCCAAAGCGGCCTTTACATTTTCGTTTTTCAGCAACTCTGTATGATGCCTATCACCACTAAGGAAAATCACACCACTAATCTTTTGATCAACTATAAACTGAATAATTTCTTCGCGCTCCTTTAGGTATAAATTGTAAGACTCCTTGTCGGTGTGTTCATTAATAAATTGCCCGCCAATTACTACAAATTTAAAGGAAGCCCGGCTGTGTTTCAATTTGTTTTTAAGCCAACTTAATTGGTTCGAACCTAACTGTGTTTTAACGTATTTGGCTTCTATTAATTCCGACTCATCCCTAAACCAGCGGTCGTCTAGCATAATAAACTCTGCATCACTAAACCTAAAGTTTTGATAAACGCCTTCCCCATTTTCACCATAGGTTTTATTGCCCCAATAATCTTTAAAACATTTTGCACTTACATCCTTTAATTCAAAATGCTTATTGCCATCGTTATCGCCATAATCATGGTCGTCCCAAGTAGCATAATGATTCATTTTTGCTAAAAAAGGCTGCAATAAAGGCTCGCTTCTGGTATGTAAATACCTGTGTTCAATCCCACTTGCACTGCTATAATCAGCCTCTCTGGTATAGGTATTATCACCCAGCCAAAGCATAAAATCTGCAGGTGTATTGGTCATTGATTGAAGTATTTTTGTATTTCCACCATAAGGTTTACCGGGTCTGTCATAAGCGCTATCATTAATGTATAAACAAGAGCCAAGCATAAAAGTAAACTCAGGTGGGCTTGTACGCCACTCCCACAAAACTTTGGTTTTAAATACCAAGGGGTAGTCAAATTTTTGCACCACCTCATCCAACAAAATTTGATAGTCATAACTCAAACCCATGGCTAAATCTGTAAGCACAAATTTGCTAATAAAGGGCAAACTGCTAGCTACATTTTTGTTTTGTATGCTTTGGCTCAACCATGCGCCAACTGAGCCCTTTAGTCTGTATTGAATGCTAATTTTTGAAGCACATTTGCTTTGAACCCAAACCAAACATTCGGTATGTTCTGCATAACCTAACATAGGTCCAGCAACAATACTGGGAGCATTTGTTTTAACTTTTTGAGCAAAAGTGAGCGCTGTTAAAAACACAAATAAAACCAACAGGATTTTTTTCATAATTTATTTCTTATGTCAAAAGTAAGGCGAATAATAGGTTCGGTAAAATCTTTCTTTAGGTTTGTAAGCAATAAATGGAAAATACAGAAACACCCGATTCCTTCCAATCCTATACCCTCAGCGATGCAAGCAAAGCAAAATGGTACCGGATTGTGTTTGATTTAAAAAAACTTTTTGGCAAAAAGCCCGATATGAATGGCATTCTTTTCCTTATAGGAATGCGCGAATTAGGACAAACACGTGAATTTGCCAAACACGAAAAAATGGACCTCATGCACATTGCCACCTGCAAACTCTTGAGTTATGAAGGATATTATGCATTAGAAAAAACAGATGAGGATGGTTGGCCTCATTATACGTTGGTTCAAAAACCACCTTTTACAGATTTACTGAGTCAAGAAAATCGCTTAAAAAGCTTTATCGTAAAATACTACGAAGAAAATGGATTGTTTGAAGACATGGATCAAAGCGCAGAAGCGTAAACTTGGTTCAATGCCCTAACAATAATAAAACATGCCTGTTTTATCTCCTCCTCAGTAATGGTTAGTGGTGGGGCAATTCTTATTCGGTTATTGGCAAACAAAAACCAATCGCTAATTATACCTGCTTCCATACAGCTTTTTATAACTGCTAAATTGTTTTCAAAACTGTCTAAGGCAATTGCTAACAGTAATCCTTTGCCAGAAATCTGTTTAATAGCAGGATGAGCCAATAAAGACCTAAAAAGCGCTTCCTTTTTTTCAACTAATTCCATCCAATTTCCTTGAAGCAATTCTTGCAAGCCAGCAAGCGCTGCGGCTGCAACAACGGGGTGACCACCAAAAGTAGTGATATGCCCTAATATTGGATTATCTGCCAAGCTCAGCATGCGCTCTTGGCTCGAAACCACTGCGCCAATTGGCATTCCAGCTCCCAGCGCTTTTCCCAATAATAAAATATCGGGAACAATGCCATAATGCTCAAAGGCAAACATTTTGCCTGTTTTGCCCATTCCGCTTTGAATTTCATCAAAGACTAATAAAGCCCCAACTTCACTACAACGCGCTCTTAAAGCTTCTAAAAAGGCCTTGTCTGCGGCAATATAACCCGCCTCCCCTTGAACAACCTCTGTAAAAACTGCTGCCGTATTTTCATCAATTATGCTAAGACTTGAAATATCATTGAAACGAATAAAAGAAATACCTGGTAACAATGGCCTAAAAGCTTGTTTGTAATATTCATCACTATTTAAACTTAATGCCGCATGACTGCTACCATGATAGGCGTTTTCACAAGCAATAATTCGCGTTTTTCCAGTAACACGCTTCGCCAATTTCATGGCCAAATCTGTTGCCTCGGCGCCTGAATTTAATAGGTAAACAGCGTCTAAGGCTTTGGGTAACAAATCACAAATAGCTCCTGCCAATTGAGATTGTGCACCTTGTACAAATTCGCCATAAACCATTACATGTTGGTGGAGATTTAATTGCCCAATAATAGCTTCTTTCACTTTTTCATTGCCATGACCCAAATGACTTACACTAATACCAGAAATCAAATCCAAGTAGCTCTTCCCATTCACATCAATAAGGTAATTTCCCTCTGCACGCGCTATCTCCAATAGCATTGGAAACAAGGTGGTTTGAGCCTGGTGTGATAAAAATAGCTGCCTATTGTTCATGCGTAAAGTTGGAAAAGCTGTTTTAACTATTTTGGAAATTGAATAGTACTAATTACACCGCCAGAAATTAATATGGGATTGCTTGTGGCCTGCTTATTAAACCACTCTTCCGCATTTTTCATAACCTCATTACGATCTTCATTGGTAAACCAAATTAGCTTTTTAGGTCCTTTGGTTCGAGCCAAAAAGGTGGTTTCAAGCTCTTCCTTAAAAGGGGTATAAATACAGTGCCTTCCAGTATACCAATAAACCATATCTGGATAATTGGAAATTAATTCGCCGCTTGATAAATCTTGCTTATTTATATTGGTTTGTTTTTGATTCCAATACCGCTCATGGTATCCGCCAACACCATAGTAAGAATAACTGCGCATGCGTTTTAAATCGGCTGCAAATTGAACCAAAACAAAAAGGCTCAATAGCCCAAATACAATTTTTTTATTCCATTCAAGTTGAAAAATAAAAAGCATAGGCAATAACAGCAGCAAAAACCACATAACAGAAATATACCTTGGCAATTGAACCATGGCCAGCCCGTTTTGCAAGAATAAAAAGACCAATAAAGATATAGACAAACTCAATACAAAAAAGTTCAACTCCTTCTGTTTTCCGCTCAAAACCTTTTGGTTCAAAACGCCAAATACCAAACAAATAAAAAAGAGCAGAATGGCAGCATACAATGGGTTAAAAGCTACAAGGCCGCTCAATACCAATTTCACATTAGCAAGCGGCGCAAAGGGACCAAATTTATTATTTAAACCATGCTCGCCTAAAGCTGTTCCAGCAAGCAAGTAATTGCGCAAAAACCATAAAAGCGTTACTAATATTGCTGGAGATAATTTCCATAAAATAGCCTTCCAATTTTCCTTTTGCTTGAACCAAAAAAACAGCAAACCAGGCAACAAAAACCAGGCCTCATAACGTTGCATGCACAACAACAAAAACAGCACAGGAATAAGCACCTTATGGTGCTTAGGTTTAAATAATTCAAAATAACTAAAGGCCATTAATATTGCCACAAAACCAGGCTCACTTAAAGCATAGGTAAACAACTGTTGGTAGTTAAAGAAAAAGCCTCCAAGCAAGGCCACTACAAATAATGCAGCAGCTTTAGAAAAATTCCTCGAAACAATTTGATAGATAAAAAACAGGCTTACATTAAAAGAAATAAATTGCAGACCCAAGGCAAACAAATGCGGTGATATGCCAGTAAAATAGGCAACTGACAACAATAAGGGGTAGAGTGGCGGAGCATTCAAATAAGGAAAATCATCAAATTGAATGAAGCCTAAACCTTTAGAAAAACTCTCAGCAGCAGAAAAATAATTGGCTGAATCTACGCTTAAGCCTAGGCCAAATTTTGACGTGCCTATCCACAATAAAACATTGAAAACAAGGAAGAGTATGCCTATACCAAGTGAAAACTTCTCTTGGTTTAATTTAGCCTTTATTGAACTGAGGTTCATCACGGCTATTTAATTGCAAGACCTGCAGTCATAAGGCTTTCAAATAAGCCACGGCCATCTGTATTATACAAATCTGCATCTACAACGCGCTCTGGGTGTGGCATCATTCCAAATACATTTCTACCCGCATTACATATACCTGCAATATTCTCTAATGCCCCGTTTGGATTAGATGCTGGAGTAGCAATACCATTTTCATCAGAATAGGTAAACAATATTTGATCATTTGCCTTTAAACCAGCTAAGGTTTCTGCATCACAATAAAAACGACCTTCACCATGAGCAACAGGAATTTTATAGGCTTTATCCAAACTTAGCTCACTGGTAATAAGTGAATTTTTTGTTTGTGGCTTGATATAAACATTCTTACAATTAAACTTTTGGTTGTTATTGTGCAGCAAAGCGCCTGGCAACAATTGGCTCTCGCATAATATTTGAAATCCATTACAAACACCCCAAACCAAACCACCTTTAGCGGCAAATGCAATTACATTTTGCATAATTGGTGAGAACCTAGCAATAGCGCCACTTCTCAAATAATCTCCGTAGCTAAAACCGCCTGGTAAAAAAACCAAATCTACACCTTGTAAATCTGTGTCTTTATGCCAAAGCTTTACGGTTTCACAACCAAATTGGTTTTGAAATGCATAAATAGCATCTTGATCACAATTAGAACCGGGGAAAATTACTACGCCTACCTTCATGTTTTTGTGTTTTGAATAAGCACAAAATTAAGGCTTACTTTCTAAATCCCCTATTTAATATACAAGAAAAATGCAATTGGAAGTACACCAGGCCCCAACACATGTCTTGAACCTGGCGATTGTTGCACAGCAACAGGCAAAGTAGTGTTTAATTTTACTTCAGAAAAAGTGATTTTACTTTTAGAAGGCAACATGGTAACCATTTGCTTACAACCGCTGGTAAAAAAAGGTGAGGGAGTTTGAAAAACCTTGCTCTGTATTTTAGGATCACTCGGTTCAACCATAAGCGTAAAAGAATTTAAAATATTCTTTTTGTTCTTGTCGTTCTTATCACAAATAATCAATTGCGCATTACCCAAATTAAAAAAGGATTTGTCTATTGAACCTACTTTCATCAAATCTATTTTCTCAAAGCCATTGTCTAAAATATAGGTAAACCTAGTAGCTATCTCAACATTCTTAGGGTTTGCCTGTGGCTCTTGTGCGCTAATAAAAGTAATTGGATTGATTGCTAAAATTAGCACCAACAGCAAAATTGTTTTTTTCATTCCATCCATACAATTACAAATTAACATGCTTTCTTTCTAAAAATATCCTTTAAAGTTCGGTTCGAACCTAACTCAATGTAAAAAACTCTATTTTTTCTGTATGGTGAGCCCTCACAACACCAGCACTTACTAGCGAAACCAACATTTTTTGCGCCCGCCACCTAGATAAATTAAATCGTTTACAAATTTCTTTTAATGTTGCTTTATGGTTGCTCTCCAAATGTTTTAAAATAGATTTTTCGTGCTCGGTATAATGTATAATATTCTGCTCTTTACCACTGTTTCGCTTAATTACATCCAAAACAATTTTACTTGCCAATAAAGACTGGTCTTTTACCCTAATATGTGCCCACCATTTCCCCTCTTCATCCTTGGCATAATAAGGCTTGTCTTTTCCTTCAGGAATAATGGCCTCTATAACAGAACGCTCGCCCATATCCCACTCAATAATTTGCAAATCTATTTCTGGTTTCAAATAAAAATGTGCTGCCAAATCCAACATGTATTTCTCGTCTTCGCTTCTTACCCCAGAAATGGTTTTATTGTCATTTACACCCACCAATAAAGTGCCTCCTTTGTGATTTGCAAAAGCGCTCATCGTCTTTGCAATTTTACTCGCAGAAGAAATGGTTTTCTTAAAATCTAATGTCTCACTTTCGCCTCTCGAAATTTTTAATAACAAAGGATGAATTCCGCCCATGGAGGCAATATACTAAAAAATTAGTTTGTGGCATAGCCAATGTTTATTGGCCTATTAGCCTGCGTCTTAATCAGTCTTTTTTCGGATCAGCCAAAGACCCACAAAGGTTATAATACCATTGAGCAATAATAATTCAATGCCTATTTGGTAAGTCCACCCAAAATAAACAGGCACATTATTTTGGAAAAAATAACAAATAATTGGCGCCAAAATACAAACCAATGGCGCCCATTTGTCATGCACCTTATGCTTTGTTAAAATCCCAAATGCAAATAGGCCTAACAAAGGCCCATAAGTATACCCCGCTACATCTAATAAAATGCTAATAATTGATTTATTATCTAATTGTTTGAAATAGTAAACCATCACTAAAAACAAAACAGCAAAGGATAAATGTACCATCTTTCTTATGCGCATTTGTTTCCCTTCGGCCATGTCTTCCTTACGCTGAACGCCTAAAATATCAATACAAAAGGAAGAAGTAAGCGCAGTAATGGCGCCATCAGCAGAAGGAAACAAGGCAGAAATTAACCCAATTATAAATATCAATGAAATAGCTGTTGGCAAATGATTCAAAGCAACAGTTGGAAATAAATCATCGCCCTTTACACTTAATCCGTGCTTAGTAGCAAACAAATACAAAACCCCTCCCAACAACAAAAACAAAAAGTTAACAAGTACCATTACACTGCTAAACAACAACATGTTTTTTTGCGCACCACCCAATGTTTTTACACTAATGTTCTTCTGCATCATCTCCTGGTCTAAACCAGTCATTGCAATGGTAATAAATGCACCACCCAAAATTTGTTTCAAGAAATATTTCTTATCTAAAATATTCAAATTAAAAATCTGCAAATGTCCACTCTCGTTCAACTTATCAATGGTTTCGCCAAAACTCAAATTCAAATCTCCCATGATATAAAAAACGCAAACTACCAATGCCAATAACATAAAAAATGTTTGCAAAGTATCTGTCCAAACAATTGTCTTTACCCCTCCTTTAAAGGTATACAACAATATCATTATCAATATCACAAAGGTGGTAGTTTCAAAACTTACATGTAATTGATCTAATACAAAAAGTTGCAATACATTAATTACTAAATAAAGTCGAAGTGTAGCACCTAATGTGCGCGACAAAATAAAAAACAAAGCGCCCGTTTTGTAGGATGCCATCCCAAACCTTTGACCTAAATAATTATATATGGAGGTTAGTTTGAGCCTATAATACAAAGGCAACAAAACAAAGGCTACCACAAAATAACCAATGAAATAGCCTATTACAACCTGGAAATAACTAAACTTGGCCAATTCAACTGTGCCTGGCACAGATACAAAAGTTACCCCAGATAAAGAGGTGCCTATCATTCCAAATGCAACAAGCGCCCAATGACTACTTTTGTTCCCAATAAAAAAAGTTTCGTTGGTAGCCTCACGTGATGTAAAATACGCCACAAGCAATAAGGCCAAGAAATAAATAACTATAACCGTTAAAAAGAGGGTAACAACCATAACACAAAACTAAAACTTGTAAGCTCTTAGGCAAATGGACTTAACCACAATTCAATAAAAGCGTCCAATAATTATTGCTTAGGCAATGGAACGCCAGATGCGGCAACCAATAGCAATGCTAAAGTAACCACAAAAAATGAAATGGCTAAAGGTTTAGTCACACTTTTTTTTGCATAGGACTCCTCATTGGGAAAATACTTTTTAAATACAAACTCCACCAAAAATGCACCCTCCAAAAGATTGGCCACAAAGGTGGTGCCTGGCCCTCTAAATGGCGTTGTTGCTAAGGCCGCAGTGATACAAGCCAACCCAAACGACAAAAACAAAATAGACCATGCTATTTTGGATTCCCCCTTTTCCTTTAAATTTTGGCGCAACATAAACCCTCCAAAAATAGGGCTAAAAAAGACGCAGAAGCTCAAAATGGCCCACTTACCATAGATTGGCTTTTTCTCCTCTATAATCTCTTCAAAATCCATCATAAACCGTATTCACTAATTAACCAAACCAATGCCGAAATATTTCCAGCCCCTAATTCTAATTCTCTTTTGCTAACCTTGTCAAAAGTATCCACTGCCGTATGGTGAATATCAAAATACCTTTGAGAGTCTGGCCCGAATCCAATTAAACAAGTACCTTGCTCCTTCAAAGGACCAATATCTACACCACCACCGCTTGGTAAAACTTCCTCTATACCATAAGCCTGCAGCAATGGAGCATATCCACGCAGCCTTCTCAATTTATCTTCTGATGTGCTAGCACAAAAATTTCTAGGTGTAAATCCTCCTGCATCGCTTTCAATTGCGGCAATATGAATTTCTTTGTTTTCTTTGGCAAAATTGGCATAAGCGGTTCCGCCTCTTGCACCATTTTCTTCATTCATAAACAATACACATCTGATACTTCTTTTTGGTTTTATACCTAATGCTTTAAACGTGTGCAATACCTCCATGCTTTGCACACATCCAGAACCATCATCATGCGCGCCATCTCCATTGTCCCAAGAATCCAAATGCCCACCAACCAAAATAATTTCTTCTGGTTTTTCACTGCCATTTATTTGCGCTAAAACATTATAAGACAATACATCGGGCAATGTTTCGCAATTCATTTTTAAATAAAACTTCAAGGAATTATCCAACTCTAATGCTGCACTCAACAATTCCGCATCATAGGTGCTAATAGCACAAGCTGGAATTTGTTTCAAATCATTTTGCAATCGCATCATTCCGGTATGTGGGTTCTTATCTACATTGCTTCCCATTGATCTAACAATTACACCAACAGCGCCATACTTACTTGCCGCTACAGCGCCCATCGCTCTTTGGTCAACTGCATCGCTATAGGCATCAAATGTTTTAATAAAAAGAGGGTTCATTGGTCTGTTATAAAAAACAATTTTACCTCTAAGCTTTTCACCTAATTCTCCCACTTCTTGCAAACCATTTACCTCTATTACATTGGCAAATAATCCTTGCTTTTCTGTTGCACAAGAGCCTCCTAAAGCACAAACAGACACCACCACTTTTCCATTTTTGTCTTTAAACCAAGCTTCTTCTTTTGCCCCTCTTACCCAATGAGGAACCATCACTGGCTGCAGCCACACACTGTCAAAACCTTCTTTTTTTAATGTTTCAAAAGTGAATTTAACTGCACGTTCCGCTTCAACAGATCCACTTAACCTTCCACCAATTTGATTGCTCAAATAATCTAAACGAGAATAGCAGGTGCCTTTACTCAAAATTTGATTGAATATTTTTCTGATTTGCAAAGAATCATTCTCGGCATAGAGAACAAAATTGCTCAGTAACAATGCAAAAAATATAGTTGCGTTTCTTTTCATTTTTCCTTTAATAATTTAGTTCGAACCAAAACTTTAGTAAAAATTATTTCGATCCTTTTTATTCCAAAGTTTTATCATCACAAATCCAAATAACATACCACCCAAATGCGCAAAATGCGCCACATTATCAGATGGGTCATTTGAAATTCCTTGGTAAAATTCTAATAAGCCATAAATCAAAACAAAGTACTTTGCTTTAATAGGAAATGGGAAAAACAACATCACCAATTGGGTGTTTGGAAACAACATGCCAAAACCCAATAAAAGGCCAAAAACTGCACCACTAGCACCTACAACAGGTACATTTATTTTCCTAATCAATAAATAATCTACAATTTGTTTAGCACCTGTTACAAAATCAGGATTACTTGGATCCTTTTTCCACTCACTCAAAAAATCTACAATATGGATGTCGTTAGCAAAAAAAGAATCCCTTTGTATAATTCCAAAAAAGGTATCGTAATCGGGCTGGGCATTAAAACTTGCAATAACCTCTTTAATTTGATGCACTTCGTATGCATTTACTCCCAAATACAAGGCCGCCGCACCAAATGCAGTAATAAAATAATAAATAAAAAAACGTTTGGGACCCCAATGATTTTCTAATACACCGCCAAACATCCAAAGGCTAAACATATTAAAAAACAAGTGCATAAAAGTGCCATGCATAAATACATGTGTAAGCAATTGATAGGGCTTAAACAATGTCGATTCTGGGTAATACAAGCCAAAATGTTCATTCATATCGTACCAACCTCTGCTTTGCAATACAATATTGGCCAAAAAACAAAGCCCATTAATAATCAAAAGATTTTTAACAACAGGAGGAAAAGTAGAAAATTGATTGGGCCTATATTGTTGGTACATGCGGTTTTTTTTGCAAAATAATTATTATGATCGAAATGCTTGTATGAAGCAAATAAAAAAAGAAGCGCTTCTTAAAACATTTTTGCCAAATCTTGTAAGGTAAGCTTGCTCACACAAGGCCTGCCATCTGGCGAAAATTGAGGGTCAGAGCAAGCAAACAATTCATCAACCAATTTATTCATTTCCTCTATCTTGAGCTTTGTGCCTGCTTTTATAGCAGCCTTTTTTGCCAAGGTTTTAGCAACATTTTTATGCTTGTTTAACTCTCCTTGTTTATTGCGCCTATATGTGTCTATTATTTCCAATAAGAGTTCTTGCTCATTTTCTAAATGTAATTCGGCAGGTAAACCATTTATTACAAATGCATTCTTGCCAAAAACATTTACAGTAAATCCCAAAGCCCCCATTTCGGGCAATATCTCCTCTAATATTTGCTCATCGCCAGCAGCCAAATTAACCACCTTTGGAAACAATAGCTGCTGACTGGCAATTGGGCTGTTTTCTAAGGCCTCCAAATATTTTTCATACAGTATTCTTTCGTGGGCCGCTTGCTGACTTAATAGCATAAGCCCGCTTTTTATTGGCGTAACAATGTATTGGTTGTTTAATTGAAAAAACACCCTGCTGTCATTCACGTCTTCGCCAATGGGCAATAACGTTTCTTGTGTTGGTTTACTGAGTGCAGACGTATTAGTCTGAAACAGTTTTTCCCATTGCTGCGAATTTTGATTTCGTTGGTGTTGATACGTTTCTTTTAATCCACCCCAATCTGGCATGCTCACTGTTGCATTGCCACCCATATAAGGTTTTACCTCACTCAAAGTGGGTGGATTTAACTGCAAATGAATAAACCTATTGTCGTCAAAATCTCCTCCATCTGGATTTTGAATAAACGAACCCAATGCCTTCCTAACAACAGCTCTCAAAATTTGGTATACATTGCGTTCATCTTCAAATTTTACCTCTGTTTTTGTGGGATGCACATTGATATCAATTTGTGCTGGATCTATCTCAATTTGTATCACATAAAAGGGAAATTGCTCTTTACTAATTGTGCCCTCAAATGCATTGTTTACAGCATGGTTCAAGTAATTGTCCTTAAAGAATCTTTTATTTACAAAGAAATATTGCTCCCCTCTAATTCTTTTTGCAACGCTAGGTTTTCCAATAAATCCTTTTACATGAATTATGCTTGTTTGCTCATCAATTTCAAGTAAATCATCTTCTTTCCTATCAGTAAATACAGCTAAAATTCTCTGCTTTTGATCCGAAATTGGATAGGCTAATTGCAGTTCATCATTGTGAAATAATTCAAAACTAATGTCTGGATTAGCAAAAGCAGCCCTATTAAATTCTTCAACTATATGCTTCCACTCAACAGGATTGGATTTTAAGAAGTTTCTTCTAGCAGGAATATTATAAAACAAGTTTTTTACAGAAATGCTTGTGCCTATATGGCTTGCAATAGGCTCCTGTTTTTTTACCTCAGAACCTTCAATAAAAATATAAGTGCCTAATTCATCCTCTTCTCTTTGGGTTTTCATTTCTACTTGCGCAACACTAGCAATACTTGCTAATGCCTCACCCCTAAAACCCATTGTATTAATTTTGAAAATATCTTCTGTTGCTGTAATTTTTGAGGTAGCATGTCTTTCCCAACACATTCTTGCATCTATGCTGCTCATTCCACAACCTTTGTCAATGAGGTGGATCAATGATTTTCCCGCATCCTTCACATAGAGTAAAATCTCCTTGCTTCCCGCATCAATAGCATTATCTAGCAGTTCTTTAACCACAGATGCTGGCCTTTGAATAACCTCTCCAGCCGCAATTTGACTCGCCACATGGTCGGGCAATAATTTTATAAAATCAGTCATACCTCATACAAATCACTCCAATTTTTCGCGTATTTTTCATACTGTGGAGAACTTTCAACCAAAACTTGGTGAATAAGTTATCGCTACAAACAATGATTTTGTGCCTCCAATTCTGCTTTTTTGTAAGTACAATGAACAATGCGCTAAAGTCAATCCTGTTTCTCGTATTTTTTTTATGCTGCTTCAATGCATCTAAAGCACAAAATCATGCCATCAATTGGAAAAAAAATTATCCTTGGGTAGATTCTGTGCTTACTGCGCTTACCCTCGATGAAAAAATAGCCCAACTTATGACAGTTGCCGTTTGGACACAGCGAGACAGCAATTACATGCAAGAAATTGAAGGCCTCGTGAAAGATTGCCGCATTGGCGGTCTCATGTTTATGAAAGGTACGCCAAGTAAAGAAGCGATACTTACCAATCGATTCCAAGCATTAAGCAAGGTGCCCCTCCTCATTAGTATCGATGGCGAATGGGGCCTCAGCATGCGATTAGACAGTACACCCGTTTTTCCTCGTCAAATGGTTTTAGGTGCAGCAGATGATGTGGAACTAACCCAACAAATGGGCGCAGAAATTGCAAAACATTGTAAGAGAATTGGCATCCAAGTAAACTTCGCACCAGACGTAGACATCAACAATAACCCCGCCAATCCCGTTATTAACGACAGAAGCTTTGGCGAAAATAAATTCATTGTAGCCAAACATGGTATTGCCTATGCAAAAGGAATGCAAGAACAACATGTCCTTGCCACCGCCAAACACTTTCCTGGGCATGGCGATACAGAATCAGATTCTCATGCAGCTTTGCCAATAATTCCCTTCAATAGAAAAAGATTAGACTCCCTAGAATTATACCCTTTTAAAGAGCTCATCAAAAATCATGTAGGTAGTGTAATGGTAGGCCACCTTTTTGTTCCCGCAATTGATACCACAACAAACACGGCAACATCTATCTCTCCTTTAGCTATCAAGAAACTACTTAAAGACGAGCTAAATTTTGATGGCTTAGTTGTTACAGATGGCCTTAACATGAAAGGTGTTGCCAATTATGCTGCTCCCGGAGAAGTTTCTGCAAAAGCCTTGGCAGCAGGTAGCGACTTATTGCTCTTTGTGGAAGATGTGCAACAAAGTATTTTTTGGATCAAAGAGTACATGAAAAATGGTCTCATTTCCGAAGAAGATGTAAATAACGCCTGCCGAAAAATATTAATAACAAAAAATTGGGCTGGTTTAAATCGTTACCAACCAGTAATTCTTGAAAACCTATACAGCGATATCAATTGCTGTTCTACTGATTTACTTATCAAAAAAATTGTAAAACAAGGAATCGTTGTTGCAAAAAATCAAGACCATTTAATTCCCCTCGAAAACCCACAAGACTACAAAATAGCAAGTATTGCCGTTGGAAGCAATCAGTTTTCAAGCTTCCAACAAATGCTAAATAATTACCTCAAAGCAGACTATTTTTCTATAGATAAAAATGATAGTCAAGCTGCCTTTAATAACATGTTTTCCGTTTTACAGCGCTACAATCTGGTAATTATTAGCCTTCAAAATACAAGCAGGTATGTAAGCAAAAAATTAGGTTTGACCCAAGCAGAAATTGCCTTTGTAAACAGGCTTCTTGCCAACGGTAAAACAATTTTAGTTGACCACGGAAACCCTTATATATTGCAGCATTTTGCATCAGCAAGAAATGTAATTGTTGCTTTTGAAGACCTGCCGCTATACAATCAAATGGCAGCACAAGCACTGATGGGAGCCTATGCCACTAGCGGGAAAATGCCCGTTTCTGTTGGTTCAGCATTTCCTCTGGCATCTGGTATAGAAACCACAAGTCTACCTCGATTTGAATATATTTTGCCGGAAGAAATCAATATTGAACACACGCCATTAAATTATATTGATAGCATTGTTACAGAAGGTCTAAATGCAGGGGCTTTCCCTGGTTGCCAAGTTTTTGTTTCATTGAATAGTAAAGTAATTTATAACAAATCTTTTGGCAAACTAAGTTACGATAGTGCAGCAGCAAATGTGCAAAACAACAATCTATACGATCTTGCCTCCTTAACCAAAATGCTTTCTACAACATTGGCAATTATGAAGCTTTACGAAAATAAAGCAATTGGCCTAAATGATAGAATTGGCCTGTATTTGCCATTTTTGAGAGATAGCAATAAAGACAAAATTTGTATCAAAGATGTTTTGCTTCACCAAGCGGGGTTCCCTGCCTTTATTCCTTTCTACAAAAAACTCCTAAATAACTCCCTACCCGATACAACTTGGTTCAGCAAAATAGAAACAAGTAGACATAGCAAACAAATTGCCGATAGTCTTTGGATTGATAAGGCCTATGAAACAGAAATGTTCAACACCATTGCAAATGCAGAACTAAAAGAACCTGGCGAATATTTATATAGCGACCTTGGCTTTATTCTGCTTAGAAAATTGGTAGAAAATGTAAGCAACCAAAGCTTTGATGATTTTATGCAAGAGAACTTCTATACACCACTTGCCTTAGGTTCACTTTGCTTTAACCCACTTGCCAAAGGAGTATTAAAAGATAAAATTGCCCCAACAGAAAACGATACCATTTTTAGAAAACAAGTTATTCAAGGGTATGTGCACGACCCAGCAGCGGCAATGCTAGGTGGTGTAAGTGGACATGCTGGCCTATTTTCTAATGCCAATGATGTTGCCGTAATTATGCAAATGCTTCTAAATAAAGGAACATACGGAAATGTTCGGGTGCTTAAGTCTTCTACAATTGACCTATTTACCCAAAAACAAAACAAAAAATCGAGAAGAGGTCTTGGATTTGATAAACCAGAAACATTGCCGCTTCGCCCATCCCCAACAGGCAAGTTGTGCTCTCCATTAACATTTGGCCATACCGGATTTACCGGAACATGCGCTTGGGCCGATCCAAAAACAGGGCTGGTGTTTGTTTTCCTTTCTAACAGAGTTAATCCCAACGCCGACAACAATAAATTGGCCAATATGAATATCCGCACAAGAATTCAAGATTTACTTTACGAGGTAATCAAAAAGAAATAATCTAAGTCATTCACAAAGAAATTGTTGCATAATTTGCAATTTTTGTGGATTTCTGGTTAACAACATTTGGAAATGTCAAATATTGGCTTATCTTTGACATTCATATTATTTTATTCATGAACATCTACATTGGAAATTTAAACTGGAGCACAACCGAAGACGAGTTGCGCGGCTTGTTTTCACAGTATGGCGAAGTATCAAGCATTAACATTGTTAATGACAAATTTACCGGCCGTAGCAAAGGATTTGGTTTTGTTGAAATGCCAGAAAATACTGGCGCACAAAATGCAATCAACTCTCTAAACGGTCAGTCTTTCAAAGACAGAAACATTACCGTTAACGAAGCTCGTCCACGCGAAGAAAGACCTAACCGCGAGAGAAGGTCTTTTAACAACGACAGAGGAGACAACAGAAGATCTTATTAATATTCTTATTAAGAACTGAACAAAAAAGCCGTCCCGATTATTCGGAGCGGCTTTTTTTTGCAATCTACCCAAGCAAAACCAATTGAATAACGCTAATCCTTTCGCTTTATTTTCTTCTTCTGTGAAGCGCTCATCTTGCCAACTTTCTTGTAATAACCAATCTTATTACCTTCTACCCATATAGTTAATTTCTGGCCATATTTAACGGCGTTTTTGCGCAGTTTGTTCCATGATTTAATATCTTCAGAAGGAACATCAAACCAGTCGGCTATATCGCCTAAATTATCACCGCGTTTCACAGTATAGATCACTTTTTTCTTAGTAAATTTCTTTGTTTCATTTCCAGGCTTAATGCGAGCAATGCTATCAACAACTTCTTCTTGCATTTTCTGAATAGGATCAGCCTGCAATTCGCTCAAATTAATTGGCCTATAAACAGAGTCCTTCAGCAATTCAAAATTCTTGGATTTACTTTTAGGCACACGCACATAATAACCCTCTACATTAAACGGAATAATATCTTTTCTAAAAGCAGGATTTAATAAGCGCATCTCCTCAACACTAACACCAGTAACAGATGAAATCTGCTGAAAAGACAACCATTTATTAACCAATAAACTATCAGTATCTGTTTCAAACTTTGGTTCGGCACTACTTATGCCGTGCTCTTTATAATAATTTAAAATATATGCAGTAGCTATTACACGCGGGTAAAGCTCTTTGCAAAATGCGGGCATATGCGGATAAATATCCCAAAAATACAAACTGTTATTGCTAATATGAATGCATTTATTCAAAGTAACTGGTGAACAACCATAGCTGGCTATTGCAAGCGGCCAACTTTTGTAAATACTAAATAAATCTTTGAAATGCTGCGCGGCTACAGCGCTTGATTTTACAGGGTCTCTGCGCTCATCTATATAGGTGTTTACCTTCAATTTATACATGCGCGTTATTGGATAAGCCATCATCCAAATACCGCTTGCCCCACTCGCATTTACAGCTGTTGGATCCAACATTGATGCAGTTGCCGCCAAATATTTTAATTCAGTTGGCAAGCCTTTAGCACGCAAACTCTTTTCCAACATTGGAAAAAAATATTTGCTTCTTCCTATTAACTCCCTAACCTTTTCTGGATTGTTTAAATACTCCTCAATAAAGGGCTTTACCGCTGGATTATACGTTAATTCTAATGTGCTCTTTAAAGCAGCTAAACGTGTTTGATACAACTCATCCGAACCGGCCTTAGCTTCTGCTAAACCCCACAATAATAAAAGGGCACAAATTATTCTTTTCATCTTCACAACCATTGAACGCAATTTACATGCGATTTAGCATTTGGAAAGAGAAAGAAATTAAGATGTAAACATGTTAAATGGCCTTTTGGCCTTAAACAAAAACACTTATGCCAAAGATTTTGCAAGCGCTAAAAGCGCAGCATCTTCATGCATATTGGCCATAATTTGTAAACCAATGGGCATACCATTTCCATCTACCCCATTAGGAATAGAAAGCGCCGGAACGCCAGCAATATTAGCATGTACAGTAAAAATATCTGCCAAATACATCGCTATAGGATTGTCAGATTTTTCACCAATTTTAAAGGCTACTGATGGCGATGTTGGTGAAATAATAAAATCATATTGCTCAAAAAGCGCCTTGGTTCTGTCCTGAACCAATCGTCTTACTTTCTGTGCTTTGCTATAATAAGCATCATAATATCCTGCAGAAAGCACAAAGGTTCCCAACATAATTCTTCGCTTTACTTCTGGTCCAAAACCTTCCGATCGCGATTTTCTAATGGTGCTTTCTAAATCAAATGCCTCTTTACTCCTATAACCATAATGCATACCTGCAAATCTTGATAAATTAGAAGAAGCCTCTGCAGTTGTTAGGGTATAATAAACAGGAATTAGATAGGGCAATAAATCAAAACTAATTGGCGTAACTTCATGCCCCATTGCTACCAATTTAAACAAATATTCTTCTGTTGCTTTCTTAACTTCGGGCTCAATACCCTCCATTTCCATGGTTTCTTGTATATAAGCAAACTTCAATTTCTTTTCAGGTGCTTCCTTTTCTAAAAATGGCTCTAGCTCTTTTAAAGAAGCAGTTGCATCGTGTTCATCTGCACCTGCAATAACGTCCATAATGGCCTGCATATCGGCTACACAATGAGTTATAGGTCCAATAATATCAAATGAAGAGGCGTAGGCAATTAATCCCCATCTTGAAATTTTTCCATAACTCGGTTTAAACCCATATAACCCGCAAAACGCGGCGGGCTGACGAATACTTCCGCCGGTATCACTACCCAAACTGGCTAAACACATATCTGCCTGAACAGCCACGGCCGCGCCTCCAGAAGAACCGCCAGAAACACGCGTTTCATCTGCGTAATTTAATACTGGTCCAAATGCAGAATTTTCATTTGATGCACCCATTGCAAATTCATCGCAATTCAAACGCCCAATTATTATCGCATCTTCGGCCAATAAACGTTCTACAACTGTTGATGAGTAAATGGAAGTAAAGCCCTCTAATATTTTAGAAGATGCTGAAACAGCATGGTCTTTATAACAAATATTATCTTTAAGGCCAATAACCAATCCCGCTAATTTACCAGCTTTTCCTTCTTTCATTTTTTCGGCAATGCGATCAGCAAATAATTTCGCTTCATCTGCATATACCTCTAAAAAGGCATTCAAATGCTTATTCTTATCTATATTTTGAAGGTAATGCCCAACTAATTCGGGCAAAGAAATCTTACCCGATGCTAAGTCGGACTGTATAGATGCTAAACTATGGTAGGTCATTGTTTATTGGAGATGCGCTTATTTAGTTTCTTGGTCTTTTGGGGGTTGTTTCATTCCCTCTTCAATCTGATCTTTTACACTTTTCTTAGCGTCGTTAAACTCACGAACGCCTTGACCAATGCCACGCATCAATTCAGGAATTTTTTTACCACCAAATAAAAACACAATGGCTAATAAAATCATTAACCATTCTCCACCACCTAGGTTTCCGATAAATAATAATGTAAAGTTCATTTTTTAATGAATTAGTTGTGCGAAATTAGTTTATTTTTTCTTTTTTGAATGCTATCTAATTTTTTATTTCAAATGCACGTTTCTTTTAAGGATTTTAAGCTCTTTATCATTTAACTCGCGCCATTCACCTCGTTTTAATGGCCCCTTTTCAATGCCTGCATAAAGTACCCTATCCAGCTTTTCTACAGAATAATCTAAATGCTCAAACATCCTGTGAATAATGCGATTTTTGCCACTGTGAATTTCAATGCCGACGACGTGTTTGTTCTTAGCATCAGACTGTGCAATAGCATCTGGTTTGATAAAACCATCCTCTAATTCAACTCCATTTGATAAAGACCAAAGATCTGTTGGTTTTAAATTTTTATTTAATGTGGCTTTATATACTTTCTTGATTTCATATTTTGGATGCATTAACCTATTGGCTAATTCGCCATCATTGGTAAGCAATAAAACACCCGTTGTGTTTCGATCCAAACGCCCAATTGGAAAAATCCTTTCACGCATTTTACCATCAAAAATATCCATCACAGTATTTCTACCATCTGGATCATCTGCTGTGGTAATAGCGTCTTTTGGCTTGTTTAATACAATATAAACCTTGGCTTCAACGGCAAGTTTTTCGCCATTAAACCTAACTACATCTCCAGCCTTTACTTTGCTGCCCAACTCTGTTACAACCGTTCCATTGATGCTCACCAAACCTGCACCTATCAATTCATCTGCCTCTCTTCTTGAGCAAACACCCGCATTTGAAATGAATCGGTTTAACCTTACAGCTTCGCCTACACTTAGGGCATCTTCGGTAACTCTTTCCTTAGATTGCGATTTTGATTTAGAAACAAATTCTGGCTTATTGCCTAAATCAATGCTCTTGCCCCTGGATCCTGGCGGTTTAAATCTAAAATCATCATCAGAACCGCTGCTGCGGGGTTTAAATCCTTTTAATTCAGACTTTTTAGTGAATTTGCCTTTTCCTGCAGCATAACTATCTCCCTCATTTCTCTTATCAAATCTACCTCTTGGGCTTGTTTCATCCGCGTTTATATCGTGGATGCTTTTCATTTCTTTTCTGTCCTTAAAGCTTCCGGCACTTCCGTATTTTTTATCCTTGCCTACCGCTGGCCTATCGCTTGATTTTCTAGCATAAGGCTTACTGTCTTTTTGAAACGAAGAGCCCGCTCTTGGCTTTCTTTCAAATGAACTGTCATCGCTTTTACGAGTGTATGGTCTACTTGTTGAGCCCTCCTTTGAAAACGAACCTCCAGTTCTTGGTTTTCTTTCAAATGAATTGTCATCGCTTTTGCGCACATAAGGCCTGCTGCTCGAACCCTCTTTTGAAAAAGAGCCTCCAGTTCTTGGCTTTCTTTCAAATGAACTGTCATCGCTCTTGCGGGTATATGGTCTGCTTGTAGAACCCTCCTTTGAAAACGAACCGCTGGTTCTTGGCTTTCTTTCAAATGATTTATCGTCGCTCTTACGTGCATAAGGCCTGCTGCTCGAACCCTCTTTTGAAAAAGAGCCTCCAGTTCTTGGTTTTCTTTCAAATGATTTGTCGTCGCTCTTACGTGCATAAGGCCTGCTGCTCGAACCCTCTTTTGAAAAAGAACCACCAGTTCTTGGTTTTCTTTCAGATGAGCTATCGTCACTCTTACGTGTATATGGCCTGCTTGATGAACTTGGTCTTGCTTTCTTTTCAAAACGACCATCTCCTGCATCTTTGCTTCTTGCAAATCCCCCTCCATTAGTGCTACTGCTTGTTCTCTTTCTAGGTGCAGATCCACTGCCGCCTCTTGGACTAGCGCTTTTTCTAGGCGCACCCGAACTTGGTCTTCCCGACCTGTTTCCAGAATTTTCTCTTTTCATTTACTCTCTTGCTTTACTTTCCCCACCTTGCCGAACAAACCTGATAATGATTATCATTGGCAAGCGTGTTCTAGTTGCATTATGTGTATTAATAGCCTACAAAGATAGCTATTATTTAAGCATTTATCCTATTTATCCACAAAAAGAAAGCGGCACAACAGGTCTATTTGCCTAATGTGCCGCTCA